>JBMSAU010000138.1:0-70094 GCA_049414625.1 Thermodesulfobacteriaceae bacterium | reverse complement strand
TAAGGCAAAGTAGGAGGGGGGAGGTTAAGCTTTTGAGACAGGCTGATTGATTGGTGAGAAGGGCTAAATTTTGGTTTAGATACCTTTTATAGTAGCCCTCGTTTAAAAGAGTTTCCACACCTAGTTTAAGGCTTTGCTCTTTCACCCTTTGCGCCTTCCTTAACAAGGTTAGCAAATGAGACTTTAAGGCTATTAACATAGGATTCAACCCCTCTAGCCAGCCCTTCGGCAATAAGCTCAATAAACCGGTCATCCTTCAGCCTTTCAGCCACCTCAGGGTTGGTGATGAATTCTGCTTCTACAAGGATGGCTGGCATTCTTGTGCCTACAAGCACTAAGAAGGGGGCATATTTTACCCCTCGGTCAACCACATCATGGTAGTGTCTGCGTAGCGTCTGCACAAGCTCCCTTTGCACCTTCTCAGCTAGAGCTCTTGATTCCGAAAGCTTCGTGTTGGCAATCAATGCCTTAACCAGGTCTTGAAGGTCGGCTAATCCTTTGTTGGCTACGCTGTTTTCTAGAGCGGCAACTCTCATGGCTTCCGGGTCGGTAGTAAAGTTTAGGTAGTAGACCTCGACCCCCCTAGCGTTGGGGTCAGGGCTTGCGTTTAGATGAATGGATATGAAAAGGTCTGCCTTCATGCTGTTTGCGATGGCTGGTCTTTTAACCAAAGGGACATAAACATCGGAGCTCCGAGTGTAGATAACTTCAAGCCCAAGTCTATCCCGCAAAAGCTTTCCAAGCTTAAGGGCGATCTTTAAAGCTACATCCTTCTCTTTAAGCCCGTTTGGGCCAACGGCTCCTGGGTCTTCCCCACCATGACCGGGGTCGATAACTACCCTTCTTACCCCAAGACCAAGCTGCCGCGCAAGAGGGATGTAGGTAGTCTCCTCCTTTATCTCCTCTTTTTGCTGTTTCTTTTCTTTCGCTACTGTTTTTTCCTTTTCCTTAGCTATTCTCATTTCTTTCTTCTTTTCTGGAAATTCCTTAGTGACATATGGCTTATGCTCTTTGCCAACTAAATCTACGATCAACTGATAAGGTTCCTTAACCTTAAAAAGCTTGTAAGAGGTAAGGCTTGTGAGGTCAAGAACGATCCTTGCCGTCGTCTTGTCAAACTGACCAACCCTTATTCTTTGCAAGTGCTTGTGCTCAAGGTTTATCTCCCTTTCAACGGTATCGGAAAGGATTGCAGGATAGATATCTACATAGATCCTTGGAGGTCTATCCTTGGTCTCAGGAAGGATGTTTGTTTTATACTCAAAGTTTCCAGAGACATCGACGATGATCCGAGTGTAATCCGCTCCTGTAATGGGTTCAACTTTGATGATTTTTTTAACATCAGAGACAAGGGTTTGCCCCTTAGCTGAGGTTGTCCTATTTTCTTTGGCTTCTCGCGTAGATTCAGGTTTTACTTCGGGTTGTGGCTCAGCTTTTAGTTCAGGTTCGCGCTTTTCTTTGACTTTCTCCTTTTTTTCTTTAGCAAGCTCTACCTTATACTTTTTTCTATACTCTTCCTCTAAAACGTTAGCCCGGTTTTTATCCATTAAGTCTTCAGCGTATATCTGGATAAGCCTCTCAAAGACCCTTCGCTCCTTCTCATGTCCGGAGTAGTGTTTTAAAAACTGTTCATAGTATTTTACAGCCTGTTCTAAGTCCTCTTTTTTTAGAAATTTCTGATAGACCTCATCATAGAGTTCAGCTGTTCTTAAAAGGGCTAAAGGGGCAAATTCCGAGGAAGGATAGAGAAGGAAAAGCCTTCGGTATTCGCTCGCAAGCGAAAGATAGGATTTTCTTGTAGGGTTTTGCTTAAGGATTTGTCTCTCTCTTTCCTGAAGCTTTGAGAAAATGTCGCTTGGTCTTTCAGCTTCAGGCTTCTTCGGCGTTTTACTTGAGACCTCTCTTTCTTCTTCAACCTTCTTTATTAAAAGCTTCTGTCCAGCATAAACCTTGTCTTGTTTAAGATTGTTTAGCTCCTTTATAGCGGTAGGAGTTGTTCCATACCTCTTTGCGATCGTCTCTAAGGTTTCTCCTTTTTTAACTACATGATAAATATTTGATTTTTTCGCCCTTTCAGTTGGCGGCTGAAGGATGAGCTTTGTTCCAGGCTTTGGCTTGTCTGTAGTTAGATTGTTCCAAGCCTTGAGTTCTTCAACGCTAACTCCATATTTT
This sequence comes from Thermodesulfobacteriaceae bacterium, assembly GCA_049414625.1. Lineage (GTDB taxonomy): Bacteria > Desulfobacterota > Thermodesulfobacteria > Thermodesulfobacteriales > Thermodesulfobacteriaceae > WYEG01. The sequence goes on along the minus strand of JBMSAU010000138.1, from coordinate 67,922 downwards.
TTGGCAATGTCCCTTAACGTTTCTCCTGTTTTAACGATATGTATTTTTGGCTCTTTTTCTTTTTTTACTTCTTTTTTAGTCTCTTTCTTAGTTTCCTTTTTAGCTTTTTCTTTATCCTTGATTATTAAAACTTCTCCTGCTCTTATAACATCGCTCTTTAGATTGTTCCATCTTTTTAAATCTTCTACCGTTACCCCGTACTTTTTAGCGATCTTTTCTAAACTTTCACCGGGTTTTACCTGATGGGTCTTTTCAGCAAAGACTAAAAGAGGGAAAAGGATAAGGAGTAATAAAAGAAAGAAGCTCTTTTTCATGGTTAGGATTTGAGCTCCCCTTTTAATTCAGCAAGGATTTGTAAGGCTTGAAGAGGGGTGAGCGTTTCAATGTTAATCTTGCGAAGTTTTTCTATTATCCCTTCGTAAGCAGGAGAAACAAAAATTGATAACTGTTTTGCCCTTTTAGACTCAGTGGTTGACTTTAGGTTTTTCTCCTCTAACTTGCTTAGGATCTCTTGAGCCCTTTTGATTACATCCTCATCAAGACCGGCAAGCTTAGCAACTTCTATCCCATAAGATTGGCTTGCCCTTCCTTCCTTTATCCGATAAAGAAACACTACTTCGTTTCCCCATTCCTTAACTTCCACATGATAATTTTTAATCCCTTCATAGGTTTTAGCAAGGTCTGTAAGCTCAAAGTAATGGGTAGCAAGAAGAGTAAAAACTCCTTTTTGATACAATTTTTCGGCTATCGCCCAGGCAAGAGCCAAACCATCGAAAGTGCTCGTGCCCCTTCCTACTTCATCAAGAATAACAAAGCTTTGAGAGGTAGAATTTTTTAGGATGTTTGCACACTCGCTCATCTCAACCATGAAGGTGCTCCTTCCTCGGATAAGCTCATCCGCGGCTCCAATACGGGTGAAAACTCTGTCAAATACAGGAATTTTAGCGTAGGTTGCTGGGACGAAGCTTCCCATCTGAGCAAGGATGATGATCAGAGCGTTCTGCCGAAGGAAGGTAGATTTTCCACCCATGTTCGGACCGGTGATGATATGGAGCCTAGAAGCCTCATTCATGTGGAGGCTATTCGGGATAAAATTGTGGGGACCAAGGACCTTCTCAAGCACTGGATGCCTTCCCTCTTCGATGATAAGTTCCCTTTCTTCTGTGATTTCTGGTTTTACATAATTTTCCCGTTCGGCAACCAGAGCCAAAGCTTGAAGGATATCAAGGACAGCAATAGCTCTTGCAGTCTCAAGAAGAGCAGACGCCCTTGTGGAGACCTTGTCCCTTAGTTCATAAAAAAGCTGAGCTTCAAGGGCTTTTATCTTTTCTTCAGCGGTGACGATCTTTGCCTCAAGGTCTTTTAGCTCAGGTGTAGTAAACCTTTCAGCATTGACCAAAGTTTGCTTCCTTTCAAAATAGGGTGGAGCAAGCCTTGCCTGAGCTTTGGGAAGCTCAATAAAGTAGCCAAAGACCTTATTATAACCGAGCTTAAGGTTGGGAAGTCCAGTCTTTATACGGAGCTCCCGTTCTAAGTTGGCTAAGTATTCAATGGAATTTTCCTTTAGGCTCCTTAATGTATCAAGCTCCTCAGATATTCCAGGTTTTATGATAGGAGCTCCTTTCCCGAGAGGAGCCGGGTCCTCAACAAGGGTATTTTTTAAAAGTTCGTAAAGGTCTCGAAACTCAGAAATCTTCTCCAAGATCTCGCTAAGAAGCTCCGGAAGAAGGGATTTTTCCTCTTCAAAAAGGGCTTTTAAGCTTGGAATAAAGCTTAAGGAATCCCGAAGTAGGGCAAGCTCCTTTGGTGTGGCAAGCCTTAGCTTACATCTTTGAGCGATCCGTTCAAGGTCTGAAATCTTTTGAAGCAAGCTCCGTAGTTCGTTTCTTAAGCTCTTTCTTTCATAGAAAAACTCAACCGCAGACTGCCTTTTTATGATCTCCTTGGCATCTCGTAGGGGATAAAGTATCCATTCCTTTAAGAGCCTTCCACCCATTGGGGTAATAGTTTCATCAAGAACCCAGTAAAGGCTATACTTTGTACTCCCATCCCAGAGGTTGCGAGTAAGCTCAAGATGGCGCTTGGCGTTCTCATCAAGGAAAAGATAGTCCTCCGGATAATACCAAAGGGGTGATGTGAGCCTGTCTTTAAGCTCAGGCTGATAGGTCTCAACATAGTATCTAATGGCTGAGAGGGCATCTTGAAAGACCTTCTTCGGAAGAAAGGTTAGATGCGTATTAGGAAGAAGGGCCTTTAGCTTGTCTTGTAGCTTTTCTTGCAGGACGGACCCGTGGGTCGTCTCTCCTTCATCTTTTAAGTTTTCAGGAAGGATAATTTCTCTTGGCTCCTTTTTTAAAATCTCAGCTAATGCTTTATCAAAGGGAAGCTCGGTATAGATAAACTCTCCACAGGAAAGCTCAAGAAAGGCTAACTCAACCTTTGAGCCAGGAAGAAAGCTTGCAAGGTAAACCTTATCTTTGCCAGGCAAATAAGATATGTCGGTGTTTAAACCGGGGGTGTAGGTTCGAACGACCTCCCTTCTCACTAAGCCTTTAGCAAGTGCCGGGTCCTCAACTTGCTCACAGATAGCAACCTTGAAGCCAAGCTCAAGAAGTCTCTGGATGTAGAAATCGCTCTTTTCTACGGGAATTCCGCACATGGGAGCATAAAAGTCTTTTCCAGCTTCTCTTTTTGTTAGAACAAGCCCAAGGAGCTTAGACACCGTCTCAGCATCCTCAAAGAACATCTCATAAAAATCTCCAAGACGGAAAAACAGGATACAATCAGGATACTTCGACTTTATCTGAAGATACTGCTTAAACATGGGAGTGAGTTCTTGCTTTACCGAGCCTCGCATGGGAGATAAAGACCCTTTTCTAAAATATAAGCATATACCCTTTCAGGCACCAAATACCTGATGGATTTGCCGTTTGCCCTAAGCTTTCTTATAGCGGTGCTTGAGATTTCAAAAGGAAAAACAAAGAGAAGATGCACCCGCTTTTTCTTTGAGCTTCCCCAATAAGCTTCCACTTTTTTAGAAAAGATAGCCTCCGCTTCCGCTTTATCCATATTTCCTCTCGTGCAAACGATGAGCTCGGCAAGATCTATAAGCTCTTGATAGCGATGCCACGAGGGTAGCTCAAGAAAGGAATCCCAGCCGATTATCAGGTAAAAATTCATGTGAGGGAAGAGCTTTTTTAGCTTTTGGAGAGTGATAATGGTGTAGGATGGGCTTTCCCCTCTTTCAATGTCGATAACTTTTAAGGCAGGATTATTCTCAACTGCGAGGCTTGTCATGTGAAGTCTTTCTTCAAAGTCCGCTTTTGGTTTTTCTCTCCGGTGCGGTGGGTCAAAGGCTGGGCAGAACCAAACTTCGTTAAGCGAAAAAGCTTCGAGGGCTTCTTCAGCGATGCGAAGATGGGCAAGATGTGGGGGGTCAAAAGTCCCCCCAAGGATACCTACCTTAGGTTCGGATTTGCCCATTACCAAAGGCTATAAACTTGGTGGTGGTGAGTTCCTCAAGCCCCATCGGTCCATAGGCATGAAGCTTGGTCGTTGAGATGCCAATCTCTGCCCCGAGCCCAAGCTCTCCACCGTCGTTAAACCTTGTAGAGGCGTTGACTAAAACTAAGCTTGCGTCAACCTCTTGAATAAACTTCATGGCTTTGGTGTAGTTTTCCGTAACGATGGCTTCGGTGTGGTTGCTTCCGTATTTGGAGATGTGCTCTATGGCTTCATCTATGGAAGAAACTACCCGGACCGCAAGGATTAGGTCAAGATACTCGGCGTACCAGTCCTCTTCGGTTGCTGGCTTGGCACTAGGTAGAATAGAAAGAGTCTTTGGGCAACCCCTTAGCTCCACACCAAAAGCCTCATACTCCTTGGCAAGTCTTGGCAGAAACTCCGGAGCTATCTTTTCATGCACTAAGAGCGTTTCCATGGCGTTGCAAACACCTGGTCTTTGGCATTTAGCATTAACGCAGATTTTAATAGCCTTTTCTAAGTCTGCCTCTTCATCAACGTAAACATGGCAGACCCCTTTATAGTGTTTGATAACCGGGATCCTTGATTTTTCAACCACAAACCTAATTAAGCCTTCACCGCCCCTTGGGATGACAAGGTCGATATAGTCCTCAAGCTCGAGGAGGTATTCCATGGCTTGCCGTTCAGGGGTGGGAACAACCTGCACGGCATCTTCAGGCAAGCCAAAATCCCGAAGAACGCTTCTAAAGACCTCAGCCAAAGCAAGGTTAGACCTAAGGGATTCTTTGCCTCCGCGAAGGATCACCGCGTTTCCGCTCTTAAAACATAGTCCTGCGGCATCGATGGTCACATTGGGTCTACTCTCATAGATGAGAAGGATGACCCCAAGGGGGATGCGCATCCTCCCAACAAGAAGTCCGTTTGGTCTTTTCCACATCTTAACAATCTCCCCCACAGGGTCAGGAAGAAGAGCCACCTCCTCAAGCCCCTTGGCCATGCCCTCTATTACTTTGTCCGTTAGGGTTAGCCTATCTATGAAAGCCTTGGTATGACCTAAGGAAAGGGCCTGGCTCACCTCCTGAGAGTTTATTTCCTTTAGCTCTTCCTTCTTTTCCCTTAACCTTTTGGCTACCTCCTTTAAGACGCTGTTTTTTGTTTCCGTCGAGAGTTTAGCCAAGGTAGAGCAAACCCTCTTTGCCCTCTTCGCTATCTCGAGCATCTGCTCTCTGAGCTCATTACCCATAACCTCCCCCTTGAGCTAAAGAGTTCTTGTCTCCTTTTTAAAGCTTAGATAAAATAGGCTTGTTTAACCGTTATTTTACATTTAACTTTGGCTATGGGCAAGCTTGAAGAGCTCTTTCAAAGAGAAGGAAAGGAGGTTCCTTCTTTTCCTGAGCTTGGGCTAAAGATCCTTCAAACTTACCTTCTTAAACCCGAAGAAGAGTTTTGGAAGTTTGTTGAAGAAACTCCTGAACTTAAGCGGTTTATCCTTGATATAGCAAACTCTCCAAGGTATAGAAAGGATGCCCCTCCGATAACATCTGTTAGGCTTGCCATCTTGATCCTTGGGGACACGCTCGCTAAAAACCTCGTGCTTGGTTATCTATCTAAACTATTAACCAGGCAAACCTTTACAGAGTTTAATTTTAGACTTTTCTGGGCAAGGGCCTTATCAAACCTTATATTAGCGACCTTCCTTTCTGACTTGATAGACCCCTTCCCAGCTCATCTCTTTCCGGCAAGCTTGCTTATGGACTATGGAGTAATCCTCCTTTATCTCGCTAACCCTCAAGCCTATCTACAGGTCCTAAAAAGAAGACGCCTTGAAAAGACAATATTTGAAGCGGAGGAAGAGGTCTTTGGTGTAAACCATGCTGAGGTTGGAGCTGAATACTTTGAACAGTTTTCCCTTCCTAGAAGGTTTATCCTGAACCTTAGGTATCATCACCAGGAGCCGGAAAATTTTTTGCCACCTGATATTCATAGAGATTTAAAAATTCTTAGGATGGTTGACCATGGAGTAGGTAGCTTTTTTACCCACAACCGGGAGGAGCGCTTTACTAAGTTTAAGGAAATCTCCCGAGAATTCTTTACCGAAGAGGAACTTGAAGCCTTCAAAGAGGTATTTCCCAGAGTGGCCAACAACTTTCTTGAGCACTTTAATCTTGATGAGTACAAGCTTTTAACCTTTAGTGAATACGAGAAGGAAAAGGAAAGGCGCATTAAGGAGTTAGAGGAAGCCCAAAAGAAAGAGGAGTTAGATTTAAAGGAATTGCTGAAAAAATACGAAGAGGCAAAGTTTGTTTTTTTAAAAGAAAAGGAAGAGCTCTTAGAAAGATACTTTCGGTTGCTTGAACGTTTAGATAAGGAAAGCCTGTTAGACGAAAAAACAGGGCTTTATTCCTTCCCTTACTTTATGCGTAGGTTAAAAGAGGAATTGATAAGGGCTCGGAGATATGTCTATCCCTTTAGCCTTCTTCTTATCGACCTTGATGTTAGCCAAAAGCTTAAGGAAAAGTTTGGGCTTGAGGGGGAGGTAGAGGTCATAAAAGCCCTTGGGGAAGATATAAAAATTTCTCTTAGGCGTTGCGATTTGTTGTCCTATGAAGATGAGGGAAGGATTTTTGTACTTCTTCCCCACACACCTTCTACCGGGGCGATGGTCGTTGCAAGAAGACTCTATCGAAAAATAGAAGAGCATTTAAAAAAGCTCTTTCCCAAATATCATGGTCCTTATGTGGTTGTCCTGTCGTACAATCCCAAGGAAATCAATCCTAAGCGAGACATCTCTGAAACTTTACTAATTAACCTTATCAAAAAGGGAATAGAGTTTATCAAAAAGCAGGGTAAAACCCGCATTTCTTTGATCACTCTTGAGCGTGACCTTGAGACCTCTTAAAAAAATTCGAGCTGACCTTCTTCTTGTTGAGCGAGGTCTTGCTGAAAGCAGGGAGAAGGCTAAGGTTTTAATCCTTGCTGGTAAGGTCTTCTATAGCTTTGACGGAAGAAATTTTCATCCTGTGCTAAAGCCAAGTCAAACCCTCCCACCTTCTGCTGAGTTTAAGGTTGAGGAGGCTCTCCCCTATGTCTCAAGAGGGGGTCTAAAGCTTGAGCAAGCTTTAAACTTCTTTGAGGTTGACCCATCAGGGCTTATTTGTTTAGATGTTGGCGCATCAACCGGTGGCTTTACCGATTGTCTCCTCCAAAGAGGAGCAAAAAGGGTCTACGCTGTTGATGTGGGGAAAGGGCTTCTTCATCCTAAACTCCGAGCAGACCCAAGGGTCGTAGTATTAGAGGGGATAAACGCAAGGTATCTTACTCCTTCTCATTTTTCTGAAAAGATGGACTTGATCACCGTTGATGTCTCCTTCATTTCATTAAAAAAGGTCCTTCCTGCTCTTAAAGAACTACTAAAAAATAACGGTTTAATAATAGCTCTTATCAAACCTCAGTTTGAGCTCTCTCCAAAGGAGGTAAAAAAAGGAATTGTTCGAGACTCGAAGCTTCATTTTAAGGTGGTTAACGAAATCTGGGAGTTTGCCAAGGATCTTGGCTTTGAACCCCTTGGCGTTGTAGAAAGTCCAATCCTTGGGGCAAAGGGCAACAAAGAATTTTTAATTTGCCTTAGATTGAAAACATGATATAATACTTTTTTTAAATAAACATAAATACATGGAGGCAGGTATGGTAATAGTAGTAGCTTATGATGGTTCAGAGGATGTAAAGGAAGGGTTACGACAGCTCCCGAAGTTTCTCGAAGGGAAGGATGCCAAGGTTTATCTTCTTTATGTGGTTGCCATACGGGAAGACATGGAAAAGGAGGAGGTTTCAATCCTTAGGGAAAAGGGAAAAAAGCTTCTTGAAGAAGGAAAAGGGCTTCTTCCTCAAGAGGTTCCAAGCGAAGCTATCCTTTTAGAGGATTATTCCGTAGCTGAAGCCATTTTAAACTACGTAAACAAGGTTTCTGCTGACCTTCTTATCATGGGCGCAAGGGGCACAAGACCGGATGTTATCAGGTATACCCTTGGGAGCACTGCAAGTAAGGTTTCTGCCTTTGCTCCATGCTCGGTGTACATTGTGAGAAAAAGACTTAAAACCGAATGAACTTTTTAAAAGTATTAGTTCCAATTATATACAGTGTTTCTTTCATAGGGTTTATTTTTTATCTTAAAACGCTTGAAAAGACTGCTTATAGGCTTGCCCTCGGAACTACTTTGGTAGGCTTTATCATTCACACTCTTTATGTAGGAGCTCTATCCTTTAATCTTTGGCAAGGGACCCCTTTGACCTTCAATCATACTCTTACCTTTTTTTCTTGGACGCTTGTTTTAGCTTACCTTTCCATAGTCTTTGGGAAGATAAAAGCTTATAGTCTTGGTGCCTTTTTTCTTCCTTTACCCATAACTTTTTTCCTTTTGGGGATATTTCTTGAGCCTCGAGAATCGCCATTTATACCCCTTCTTCGTTCCCTTTGGTTTCCCGTTCATGCGATATCTTCTCTTCTTTCTCATGCTTTTCTTTTGCTTGGGTTTGTCTCCTCCTTGATGTACGTTTTACAGGATAGGACTTTGAAGAGGAAAAGCTTTGGCTTTCTGTTTAAGAGGCTTCCATCGCTTGATTCCTTAGAAAGGATAAGCGAGAGGTGTCTCTACCAAGGCTTCTTTTTTTTATCCCTTGGAATCATAAGCGGTGCCATCTGGAGCGAGCTCAGCCTTGGAGATTACTGGAGGTGGTCTACCAAAGAGGTGTTATCTTTAGTCCTTTGGCTTATCTACTCAGCCATGATCCATCAAAGGGTGCTTATAGGCTGGAGGGGAAGAAAACTTGCCTACATGTTTGCCATATGTAGCTTCATCTTCATTCTTTCCTTTCTTGTGATTAATCTATATGAAGAGGGGTTTCACACCTATGCTCGCTGATTATACTATCCTTCTTATTGGGCTAAACCATAAGACAGCTCCAGTTGAGATAAGAGAAAAGCTTTCCTTTGCTAAAGCAAACCCGCACCCTCTTCAACTTCTGCGAGAAAGGCTAAAGGGTTTGTTCAAGGAAGCCTTTTTTCTTTCTACCTGCAACCGAGTTGAATTCTGCGTGGTCGTTGAGAAACAGGCAAAGGATAAGTTTTTAGAAGAATTTAAAAAGTTTTTAGCAGGTTCTGCAGGGATCAATCAAGAGGAACTTACAAACTACCTTTATGTGTATGAGGATGACCTTGCGATAAAGCATCTTTTTGAGGTGGCTTGCGGGCTTGATTCCATGGTTCTTGGTGAGCCTCAGATCCTTGGGCAGATGAAGGATGCTTATAGAAAAGCTCTTGAGTACAAAAGCACTGGGCTTTTCCTGAACAAGATTATTCATCGGTGTTTCTTTACGGCAAAGAGGGTTCGGACGGAGACCGGTCTTGGAGGCGGTGCTGTTTCAGTAAGCTACGCTGCGGTCATCCTTGCCAAAAAGATCCTTGGGAGCCTTTCTGATAAAACAGTGCTCCTTATTGGAGCAGGGGAGATGGCTGAGCTTGCCTGCACCCATCTCTTAACGCATGGGGCAAGCAAAATCCTTATTGCCAACCGTACCCTTTCTAAGGCGGTTGAGCTTGCCGAGAAGTTTAAAGGAAAAGCCTATCATCTTTCTGAGCTCAAAGAAGTTCTGACCCAAGCAGACATTGTGATCTCCTCAACGGGTGCTGAAGGATTTGTCATAACTAAAGACCTTGTGGCAAGCATCCTTCGGGCTCGAAAATACCGTCCCCTTTTTATCATTGACATTGCCGTCCCAAGGGATGTAGAGCCTGAGGTAAACTCCTTAGAGAATGTCTATCTCTACAACATTGACGACCTTCAAGCCGTGGTAGCCGAGAACCTTAAACATAGGCAAGCGCAAGCCCTGAGAGCTCAGGTTATCATTGAAGAAGAAGTGCTTAAGATGAAGCGTTGGCTTGCAGAGCTAAGCCTTCATCCAACCATAAGAAGGCTCACTGAGAAGATAGAGGCTATTCGCAAAAAGGAGCTTGAAAAAACGCTTAAGCGTCTGCAAAACCTCTCACCAGATGAAGTAAAAGCCTTAGAAGTGCTTACTCAATCTTTAGTCCAGAAGATCCTCTACTATCCCATAAAGTTTTTGAAGGAAGGCTATCACGAGGAGGGAAGGCTTGCTGTGAGCCTGATCCGGGAAATTTTCGAGCTTGATGAGCCTGCTTTAGAAGAGGTAGACTTTATTTTAGAAGAAGTTGAAGAGACTGCCGAGAAAAGGGTTCATTAGGTAACTAAGCTAATTAGAAAGGAAGGTCGTCCTCTTCAAAGTTTGAAAAGTCCTCGGAAAGGTCAATGAGTTCTTCTTTGTCTGGTTTGCTTTTTCTTTCTTTGCTTTTGAATTCAGCCGTTTTATTGGAATTTTCTCTTCTATCAAGGATCTTTAGGTTTGTAGCTACAACCTCAGTGATGTATCGTTCCCTTCCCTCTTTGTCTTCAAACCTTCTTGTTCTTAGTTTTCCCTCAAGATAAACTTGAGTGCCAACTTTTAAGTATTCTCCACAGATTTCGGCAAGCCTTCCAAAGGCCACCACCCTATGCCATTCCGTGAGGGTTTCTTTAGTTCCTCGACGGTTTATAACCTCATTCGTGGCAATACGCATTGTGGCTACCGGCTTTCCTTCAAGGGTGTAGCGAATCTCAGGGTCTGCCCCAAGCCTTCCAACGAGGATAACCTTGTTGACACTCATGATTTAAAGTTAAACCCGGTTGAGGTTGCTGTCAAGTAAGCCTGAAAGAGCTGAAAAAATAGCCTCTACAAAGTATAATAAATTCTACGATGGAACGCTTCGACCAAGCGCTTTTTTACTTGATAAACCATGCACGTTCTCCATTTTTTGATGTCATTTTGCCTTTTTTCACGAGCCCATACGCCTTTTTACTCTTCCTATTTGCCTTCCTGGTAGCCGTCCTTCCTTTAGCATGGAGAAAAAGTGTAGGGACTATAGTCGTTGCTTTTTTCTTCTTGGTCTTGGGGTATGGCATTTCAGACTATAGCTGTAGTCACATCCTAAAACCCATCTTTGGAAGGGAGCGTCCCTTTGCTAGCCTTGAAAAGGTTTACTATTATACTCCTGAAGGGAAGTTTGTCTTTCTTGAAAAACCAATAAACAAGAAGACACGCTCCTTCCCTTCCTGCCATGCTACAAACGCTGGCTTTTTAACGGTTTATACCTTTTTTCTGATGAGGCAAACCTTGTTTCTGACGCTTCCGACAGCTATTCTTATTGGTCTCTCAAGGGTATACTTAGGACACCATTTCCCCTTTGATGTCTTGGGGGGCTTCTTTTTTGGAAGTATTTTAGGAATATTTTTGGGAATTATTTCAAGAATTATTTCAGGAAGGATTACGAAGAACTATGGGAGAAGGCTCTAAAAAGGGGTTTCTTGATTTTCTGGTAAGCAGGGAAGGCTTTTTCCTCTGGCTCTACAGCACATTTCTTATCCTTTATCTTGGGGAGTTAAACCTTCCTCTCTCTTATGATGAAGCTTACTATTGGGACTGGAGTAGGGCTCTTGATTTTGGCTACTATAGCAAGCCTCCCATGGTTGCTTGGATTATAAGACTGACAACAAGCCTATTCGGAGACACCGAGTTTGGAGTTAGAGTGGGAGCAGTCCTTTTTCGCGTCTTTAGCCTTCTTTTTGCAATGTATTTCTTTTACAGATACTTTGATAGGCTAAGAGTAAGGCTCATCCTTTTTACCCTCTGCTTTACCCCCATTCTTACTATTTATAGCTTTATCATGACCATCGACCCACCCCTCTTTTTCTTCTGGATAGCAAGCCTATTTTTTGGTGCCTACTTTTTAGAAAAGAGAAATACCCTTTCAGCCTTCTACCTTGGGCTTTCAATCGGTCTTGGTCTTCTAACCAAGCAAACCATGCTCGCCTTTTTGGCTCTTTTTCTATTCTATCTTCTTCTCTTTGAGCGAGATTTGCTTAAAACGAAACAAACTCTAATCTTGATTGGAGTTTCTTTTATTTTGATCCTACCCAACATCTTATGGAACTTAAACCATGGATTAGTCATGATAAAGCACACCGGGGAATCCTTCTCAAGGCTTTTTCCTCCTCTTAAAGAAGTAGGAAAATTCCTTTCCGGAGTATTTTTCCTCTACGGACCGCTTCTTCTCCCCCTATTCTTTTACCTTTCCTTTCGCTACGCTAAGGTCTTAGGAAGATTTTTTAGGAGAGAGAACCTTCCCATTCCTGATGATAAGCTTTTTCAGTTTAAGCTAATAAACCTTTTATTCATCCTTTCCTTTTTGCCCCTTTTGGGGTTAATTCCTTTGAGCCTTATCCTTCAGATGAATGTAAACTGGGTTGCCCCTTTTTTCCTTTCCGCCTATTTCTTTACCCTAGCCTTAGCCATATCGAGACAACTTTATCTTAGACTTGTCATTCTAAACCTTATCATTTGCTTCTTTTTGTCTTTGGCTATTCTTGTCTTACCCAAAAAGCCTGACCTGTTTGGTCCGGAGGTAGCAAGGTCTCTTTTTAAGTTTTATGGTGGGAGGGAGCTTGCCGAGGCTGTAGAGAAGTATTATCGGAAGGATATACCTCTTTTGACCTCAGGAAGGGAGTCGGCAAGCTGGCTTGCTTTTTATCTCAAGGATAAGCCTAAGGTTTATGTAGTTAAGAAAGGGAGTAAGGCCAAAAATCAGTATCATATTTGGAGGGATGCGGAGACGCTAAGAGGGAAAGAGGTTCTTTTGGTAAAAAAATGGACAGATAAACCGACTTATCTTGAGAGCCCAATCCATCTTGAAACGGTCCAATATGAGTTTTATGGTAAAAGAGGGGTATACAGCATCTGGAGAGGGGTTTATGTAGGTGTTGAAAGATGAGCTTCTACTGTCAGGAATGTGGATATAAGTCTTTGAAGTGGCTTGGGAGGTGCCCTTCCTGCGGAAGCTTTGATAGCTTCGTAGAAGAGAAGGAGCCCTTCGCAAGCTCTAAAAGGGTTTGCAAGTCCTCTTCAGAAAAACCAAAGGTTTTTTCTTTAGCCGAGGTCTTAGGGCAAAAAAGGGAAAGGGTTTTAACCGGGATTTCCGAGCTTGACCATGTGCTTGGAGGGGGTATTATGCCCTCATCCTTCATCCTCCTTGGCGGAGACCCTGGCATCGGAAAATCTACCCTTCTCACCCAGATTGCTGGTGTGCTTACCGATAAAGGCTTTCGGGTTATCTATCTTTCTGCTGAAGAGTCTCCAGAGCAGGTGAGGCTTCGTGCAGAACGCCTTGGCGTAAACCTTAACTTTTACTTCTGTCAAGAAACAAACTTGAGTCTTCTTCCTGAGATTATTGAAGAGATAAACCCTCAATACCTTTTTGTGGACTCCATTCAAACGGTTTATCTTGAAGAGCTTTCAAGCTCTCCGGGGAGCGTTTCTCAGGTGCGGGAGTGCGCAAACTTCCTTATGCGTCTTGCCAAGGAAAAGGGCCTAACCGTATGGGCTATAGGGCATATTACAAAAGAGGGGCTGATAGCGGGACCAAAGGTCCTTGAGCATTTGGTAGATGTAGTGTTGTATCTTGAGGGGGAAAAGGAAAGCGAATATCGGCTTCTTCGAGCGGTGAAAAACCGCTTCGGTTCGGTGAACGAGGTAGGAGTTTTTCTTATGACTGGTGAGGGACTAAAGCCCCATCAGGAGTATGAAGACCTCTTCTTGCCAAGGGGAGGGGGAGCCGTCTTTTGCGCCCTTGAAGGAACAAGACCTCTTCTTGTTGAGGTGCAAGCCCTCTCCATAAAGACCTTTTTAGCCGTCCCAAGAAGGCAAGCGGTAGGGATAGACCATGTTCGGCTTACGCTTCTTTGCGCAATCCTTGAGAAGACACTCGGTCTTCCCTTAAGGGAGCATGATGTATTCGTAAAGGTTGCAGGTGGGCTAACCCTTCGGGATCCGGCGTCTGACCTTGCAGTGGCGGTAGCCATCCTTTCCTCATATCTTGATAAACCCTTGCCCGAGGGAACAGTCTACCTTGGAGAAATCGGGCTTAAAGGGGAGGTAAAGCCGGTGTTAAACCTTACCCAGAGGCTTAAAGAAGCAGAAAGAAAAAGCTTTACTCAAGCCTTCCTTGCCGACTACCGCGGGCTTGAGGTTAAAAGCTCCCTAAAATTGGTAAAGATTAGACATCTCTATGACCTTATGGAGATTCTTTTCAGAGGTGTTTGATGGTCGAGACTTTGGTTAACCTTTGGAACGATAGGGAAGTTTTAAGGCAGATAGCAGAAGAAAATCTTTATTTAGGCGCTCTTGTATACATTTTCCTTCAAGCCCTTCAGATAGTTGTTGCTCCTTTGCCTGGTGAGGCAGGGTTTATTGCTGGGTTTATCTTTGGGGCAAAGCTTGGTTTTTTTCTTCATCTTACAGGGACTGTTATCGGCTCAAGCCTTGCCTATACGATTGGCCGGTTTTTTAGGAAACGATATGAGAACCGCCTAAAAGATAGCACTATGCTTCTTAGGGTCAAAAGATTGGTCGAGAGGGGAGGACTGTTTGGTCTTTTTTTAGCCTACCTTATACCTGGTTTCCCAAAGGATGTGCTGAACTATGTGCTCGGACTTTTAAAGGTCTCCTACCCAAGTTTTATTACCGCAAATGTTTTAGGTCGGGCTCCAACCGCTTTTATTATGGCCCTTCAGGGAGATTTAGTCTATGAAGGTAACCCTAAAAAGATAATTATTGCCTTTAGTTTTACTCTTTTAGTCTTTCTTATCTTTTTCTTTCTTAAGAAGCGTTTAGAGAGAGACCTCTTTCTACCTTGACCCTTGGCAAGATTCATTTTTCATTTATGTTATAAGACATGCTTTTTTACATAGCTCATGGATGTCCAAACTGCGGGGGTTTAATTTCCGATGAACGGCTCTCAAAGGGTCTACCCTGTGAAAAATGTCTTCCCGAGGATGTAACTTATCGGGACATTGAAAGCCTTCTCCTTCATCTTAAAAAGAATAATTCTTTAGAAAAGCTTAAGACCCTTCTTCATGTTGAGGAAAAAGTAAGGATTTTTCGGGAGCTCTTTCAGGAGATAATTCAAAGTAAGCCTTCTTCTCTTCAGGTGAACTGGGCAAAGAGGCTATTTTTGGGGGAATCCTTTGCTATTCTTGCCCCAACGGGCACAGGAAAAACCACCTTCGGGCTTCTTGCCTGCCTACTCACTCACGGAAAATCCATGATCATCGTTCCCACAAAAATGCTTGTCACACAAGTAGAACAAAGACTTCGGACCATGCTTGATAGAACACCATCAACCAGAATCAAGGCAAAGCGGATCCTTTCTTACCAAGGACACAACAAGGAAAAGGAGTTACTTGTTGAAGGGAAGTTTGATGTATTTATCTGCACGCTTAACTTTTTGCATAGGAATTTTGAGCTCCTTCAAAACCTTGATTTTTCTTTGCTCTTCATCGATGATGTAGATTCTCTGCTTAAGAGCGGAAAGAATGTTGATCAACTTTTTAAACTTCTTGGTTTTACTGATGAGGAAATAGCCCTTGCCTTGAAACGAGACAAAGAAGAGGAGGACTTTGAAAGCTTACAGAAGATCCGAAAAAGGCATGAGAAGAAGCATAAACAACTCATTGTTTCTTCCGCAACGTTAAGACCCAAGACTAATCGGGTCTTGCTTTTTAGAAACCTCCTTGGTTTTGAGATAACAAGGTTTGTCTCGACCTTAAGAAAGGTGGAAGATACCTATATTTTGTGTGAGGTCCCTTCCGATAAAAAAGAGGCTTTATCCTATCTACTTAATGAGGCAGCTCAACTTTGCTTAAGTCTTGGTCAGGGCGGGCTTGTTTTTGTTGAAGAATCTTTCGGGAGGGAGGGTGTTGAGTTTGCTGAAGCTTTTCTAAAAGAGAAGGGTATAAACTGCGCATCCTATCTTTCCTTGAAAGAAGAAGAACTGCTCTCGGCTCTTCGGGAAGGCAAGGTTGAGGTAGCGGTTGGGCTTTCTCATCTTTCTAACCCTCTTCTTCGTGGGATAGACCTTCCCTTTGCCTTAAAGTATGCTATTTTCGTTGGCGTTCCAAAGCATCTTCTCCCCTTAAGCAAAGAAAGGGACCGTCTTGTCCTTGAAGAGTTGCCCTCCCATCTTTACAACCTACTCCTTAACCTCATGCCCCTCTTTGAGACGGAGGAGGAGCGAATAAAAGCGCTCTCCTACATCTCCTATCTCAAACGCTACCTTACGATGAAGCCCGAGCAGCTCCCTCAGTATGAAGGCTTGTATCAGAGGCTTTTACAGATTAAGGGCTTTCTTGAAGAAAGATTGAGCAATCCCGCTTTTATTTCTGCTTTGAACCAAAGGGAAGATGTATATCTCACCGTTGATGAAGAGGGGCGTCCCTCTTTGGTTGTGGGAAATGCTCAAGTTTACCTTCAGGGTTCAGGAAGGGTCTCACGACTTACAGCTAAGGGCTTACTTCCTGGATTATCTATAATTCTCGTTGACAGTCCAAAGGCTCTGCGAAGTCTTGAAAAGAGGCTCCGTTTTTATCTTGGGGAGGAGCCACGCCTTAAACAGATAACCAAGGAGGAAGCAGTCTCCCTTCTGAAAAGGGTTGAAGAGGAACGGACAAGCCTTGATACAAAGGAACTTGATTTTAAGAATTATCTTCTAATCGTAGAGTCTCCTCACAAGGCAAAGACTATCGCCAACTTTTTTGGGAAGCCAAGCGTCCGGCGTCTAAACACCGTCGTAGTCTATGAAATTCCTCTTGAGAATACGCTTTTATCTGTGTGTGCCTCCCTTGGGCATGTTTACAATCTTGTCAAAAGGACGGGGATCTTCGGAGTATTGCCGGAAAACGGTCACTTCTACCCCATATTTGACAGCATAAAATTGGACAAAGAAACAGGAGACCAGCTTGTAGATGATGAGATAGAGGAGAAACAGGACATCTTTGATAAGTGGGAAATAATCGAAGACTTAAGAAGGCTTTCTTATTGCGTGGATGGCATCTTTGTGGCCTCTGACCCTGATGCTGAAGGAGAAAAGATAGCCTATGACCTCTTCGTTAGCCTTCGTCCCTTCCAGAGCTTGATCAAGCGTTTAGAGTTTCACGAAGTAACTCCTAAAGCTTTGCGTGCTGCCTTATCCGCCCCTCAAGAGTTTAACCTCAACCGGGTTAAGGCTCAACTTGCAAGAAGAGTTGCGGATAGATGGGTAGGCTTTACTCTTTCTCAGGAGCTTTGGAAGGCTTTCAATAAGCATACCCTATCTGCAGGAAGGGTTCAGACTCCTGTCCTTGGCTGGGTGATAAAAAGGGCAGAAGAGGCTAAACAGAACAAATACCGCCTTACCTTTACCATCGGAGAGACGAAGTTTTATCACGACTTTGAAGAGGAAGCTCTGGCTAAAAGGGTTTTTGAGGAGCTAAAAGATGGTTTAACCTTAAAGGTCGAGGAGTTTTTTGAGGACGAAGTTTCACCCCCTCCTCCATACACTACAGATACTATTCTTGAGGATGCCTTTCAGTTGTTACGGTTCTCTACTTCCCATACCATGTCCCTTCTTCAGGAGCTCTTCGAGCTAGGATTGATAACCTATCACCGCACGGATTCTACAAGGATTTCTGAGGTAGGGCGATTCCAGGTAGCCAAACCCTTTATTTCGCAAAATTTTGGTGAAGACTACTTCTATCCAAGAGAGTGGACTTCCCCTGGTGCCCACGAAGGCATTAGACCAACAAACCCTTGGGATGTTGCCGAGATAAAGCTTAGAGTGGCTCATGGACTCTTAAGCTTTAAGAATGCTCGGGATAGCTTTAGGCTCTACGACCTCATTTTTAGAAGATTTATGGCCAGCCAGATGAAAAAGGCAAGAGTCCAAAAGGCAAAGCTCACCTTTAAAGTGCCCTCCTATGAATGGCAAGAAGAGGTGGTGTGGGAGGTTTTGGATTCTGGCTTTGACCGCATTTGGGGTAAAATCCAGGCTCTTAAGCCTCTTTTGGGTGATGTTGAAGGGTCAATCTTGCTCAAGGAGCTTGCAGCCGAACTTAAAGCCATTCCAAAAACCTATCTTTACAACCAGGGAACACTCATTCAAGAGATGAAAAGACGAGGGCTTGGGAGACCATCAACCTATGCGGAGATCGTCTCTACCCTTCTTGCTAGGCGCTACATATATGAGCTAAAAACAGGCGGGCTCATACCTACTCCTCTTGGAAAAAAGGTTTATGAATACTTGGTTTCCCGGTATCCTTTCTATGTGTCTGAAGAGTTTACTCGCTCTCTTGAAGAGTTTATGGATAAAGTAGAGGAAGGACAAGCTAAATGGGATGAAATCTGTCAAAGCCTTATCCCCCTTCTTAAAGAAGCTAAGGTTTTGCCCTTGAGCGAGGGTAAGCAAAGCAATGGACCTGAGAATGGGTGTAAGAATTGATAGGTTTAAGTGTTTGAGCCTTCTTCTTGTTTTACTTTTCCTTTCAGGTTGCGGTGAGAACATAAAGGGAGGTCTTTCTGATTTTAAGGATGCCGCCTTTGAAAGGGTAAAGGTGATGCTTGTTGATGTGCCCCTTGTTGGAAGATGGGTTAAGCTTCATCCTAAACCTTCTTCCCTATACCAAGAAGTGGAAGAGGCAATCTCAGCCCTTAAGGCAAAAGGGGCAGAAAAGTATTTGCCCCATGAGTTTGCAAAGTTTGAAAAGGAGTGGCAAGAAGCTAAGAAACTCTACTCAGAAAGGCTCTATCTTCAGGCTGAAAAAAAGCTAAAAACCTTAGCCAAGGAAGCTAAAGTCCTTAACGAGAAGCTTGATAAGACACTTTCAGCCTTAAGAAGCTCAGCCCTGCAAAAATACAAAGAAAAAGAGGCTGAGCTTACTTTAAAGCTTAGTTCCATGAAGGAGGAAGAGAGACTTAAGGTTAAGGTCTACCTTTTTTATTTGAAATCCTTGATTGAACAGGGGAGGTTTGAGGAGTTTGAAAGGGAGCTTAAAAGGGACCCTTTCAGAAAGGGTTAGCTTAGTTCTAGCCTCAGGGCTTGGTATAGGGTTTATTCCATCCATGCCAGGGACCCTTGGCTCCCTTGAAGGAATAATCCTTGCCTACTTCACTAAAGACCTATCCTTTGGGTTCAAGCTAATAGTCTTTTTTCTTCTCACGCTTTTAGGCATCATCACCGCAGAGGTTGCAAGCAAAGCTCTTCAGGATGAGGACCCTGATGAGGTCGTAATTGACGAAATAGCAGGCTCTTATCTTTCGGTTTTCGTGGCAAAAAGCCTTCTTGACTTTGCTCTCGCCTTTATCCTGTTTAGAATAATCGACATAAGCAAGCCCCCGCCTTTAAAAAGATTTGAGAGAATGAAGGGCGGTTTTGGGATCATGATGGATGACCTTGCGGCTGGTCTCTTGACCGCCTTAATACTTTTTCTTATCATCATATTTAAAAACCATCTTTAGTAAGTTTTCATGCTTTCAGCTCTGCTTTGCATCGGTCATGAGCTTATTTATGGGAGGGTCGTCAATGAGAACGCCAAGGTTGCGGGGGAGGCTCTTCAAGCTTATGGATTTAAGCTTGGTGAGGTAGTGGTTGTTCCGGATGATGTTCCTCTAATCGTCAAGGCGCTTAAAAGACTTGTTGATGAGTATGATTTTATCATAGTTTCAGGAGGGCTTGGTCCAACGGACGATGACTTAACCGTGCTTGCGGCATCCCAAGCCTTTGACCTTGAACTCGAAGAAAGGGCTGAGGTGCTCTCAGCTTTGCAGAAAAACAGAGAATACGTCAAATCCTTTGAGGTGGCAAGAAAGCTAGCTCTTCTTCCTAAAGGAAGCATCCTTCTTTCTGAAGACCTTACCATGGCTGGTTTTAAGCTTTTGGTAAAAGAAAAGCCTGTTTTTTTCCTCCCTGGTGTTCCTTCTCAGTTTAAAGCCTTGCTAAAGAATAAAGTTTTACCTGAGCTCTTAAATGTTAAAGCCGAGAATAGAAGTGAACTTGCCATCCTTAGGTTTTTTGACTTAAACGAGACGGATTTGAATTCATTCCTACAAAATTCTTTAGGAGATAAAGTAAAAGAGCTTGAAGTTGGCTACTATCCTGAGGGGCCGGAAGTTAAGCTTATTTTGCAGGCATCCACTTTGTCATCCCGAGCCTCCACTTTGTCATCCCGAGAGAACCGAGGGGGCTTACACCAAAAAAGTCTCATAGAAAAAGTGAAAGAGAAGTTGAAAGAAAGATTTAAGTTTGAATTCCTTTCCGAGGGGGATAAGACTTTGCCTGTTCTTGTTGGGGAGCTTCTTTTGGAGAAAGGAAAAAGGGTAGCTGTAGCAGAGTCCTGCACTGGAGGTCAACTTGCAAGTCTAATAACAAGCATTTCAGGGAGCTCAAACTACTTTGATAGGGGCTTTGTAGTCTATTCGGAAAGAAGTAAGGTCGAGGTTCTTGGCGTAAGCGAAGATACGATCGCTAAGCACACCGTTTATAGCCATGAAACCGCTCTTGAGATGGCAAAAAGGACCTTAGAAAAAAGCAAGGCTGATTATAGCTTGGCAATTACAGGCCTTGCTGGTCCAACTGGTGGAACCGATGACCTTCCAGTAGGCACAGTTTTCATTGCCCTTGGCACAGGGTCTAAAGCCATATCCGTTAGGTTTAAGTTTAGCGGTGAAAGAACCTGGATTCAGAAGCTTGCAAGCTACACCGCCCTTGATATGCTAAGGAGGTATTTAGTTTATGGTGAGGGCCTTTCTCGCTATAGATTTGCCCTCGAGCTTAAAGAAAGAACTTTCTAAGCTGAAGACAGAAGAGCAACCTTTTGCCCGCCTCAAATGGGTAGAAGAGGAAAACTTTCACCTTACCCTTTTTTTCTTCGGAAACCTTCCTGAAAAGGAGGTTGAGAAGATAGTTCTGGTCTGCGAAAAGAGAGTAAAGGACTTTCCTTGCTTTGAACTATTTTTGACGGAGGTTTCAGGTTTCCCCAAAAAGGGCGATTTTCGAGTTGTTTTCCTTGGTTGTGAGGAAAGGTCAAATACCTTAGAGAGGCTTGTTCATGAGCTTTCCAAGGATTTTAAGAAAATAGGCTTTAAGCTGGAAGACAGGGACTTTCATCCCCACATCACCCTCTTTAGGCTAAAAGAGCTAAAGGACCGCTCAGCCTACCATGAATTTGTTCAAGAATTGGCCAAAAAAGCTCAATTTTTGAAAGGAAAAAGCTTCCCAGTTGAAGAGCTCATCCTTTTTGAGAGCAAACTTAGCCCTACCGGACCAAAGTACACGCCACTTAAAGTATTTCCTCTTAAAGGAGATTAGCCCTTGAGGAAGAAGCTTTTTTTAGGTTTAGTTGCTCTCCTTTTTTTAGCTTCTTTGTTTTTCGTAAACAATTCTAAAGGTTTAATTGAAAAATCATTTTCCTTTTCGAAAGAGATGGTGCAAGAGGAACCTTCTTATGGGGATGCTTTGGTTGTTGGGACGATAGCTGATGCAAGCATCCTTGTGCCCATGCTGGCAACAGATGTTATGAGCCATAGGGTTGCTGGGCTGATTTTCCGAGGGATTGTTAAGTATGCTCCGGACCTATCTATCGTTGGCGACCTTGCTGAAAGGTATGAAGTTTCAAAGGACCAACGGGTTATAACCTTTTATCTAAAGAAAAATGCGAAATGGGAGGATGGCACCCCAGTCACTGCTTGGGATGTTGAATTTGGGTTTAAGCTTATTACTGATCCTAAGACTCCCTCCCCTTATGCAAGCGACTTTCTTGAGGTAGAACGTTTTGAGGTGATAGACGACCACACCTTTAGGGTTTACTACAAAAGACCCTTTGCCCTTGCCCTCATCTCCTGGGGAAATCTCGTAGTTCTACCTCGCCATCTCTTAGCTGATAAAGACCTAAGCTATATTCAAAGAGAGTTTGGTAAAAGACCGGTTGGGAATGGACCGTTTAAGTTTGTAGAATGGAAAAGGGGAAGTAGCCTAAAGCTTGGTGTAAATCCTTTATATTCCGAGGGTAGAGCTTACTTAGACCAGGTCCTTTTTAGGGTTATTCCAGACCCAACGACCCTTTTCCTCGAGCTAAGGGCTGGAGGACTTGACTGGATATCCTTAACTCCTCTTCAATACTTCCGTATAGAAAGGGATAGAGAACTGAAAGAACGGTTTCAGGTTTACAAATACCTTTCCTTTAGCTATACTTACATCGGATATAATCTTAAGGACCCTCTTTTTGCTGACAAAAGGGTTAGGCTTGCCCTATGCTACGCCATAGATAAAAAGAAGGTGGTTGAAGGTGCCCTCCTTGGGCAAGGTATACCAGCTTACGGACCCTATAAGCCAGATGCTTGGTTTTACAATCCAGAGATTGAAAAAACCTGCCCCTACGACCCAAATAAGGCTTTAAGCCTATTGCAAGAGGCTGGCTTTGTTAAGGGTAAGGATGGATGGCTCTATAAAGATGGGAAGCCCTTTGAGTTTACTCTGCTTGTCAACCATGGGAACCTTTCAAGGCTTCTTGCCGCTCAGATCGTTCAGCAGGAGCTAAGCAAAATTGGGATAAGGGTAAACATAAGGGTGGTTGAATGGACAACGCTCATCCATCAGTTTATCGACAAGAGGAGGTTTCAGGCAGTTATCCTTGGTTGGACAACCGGGCTTGACCCAGACCTCTACGACATCTTCCATTCAAGCAAGATAAACCCTCCAGGTTTAAATTTTATCTCTTATAAAAACGAAGAGCTTGACCGGTTGCTCGAAGAAGGAAGATACACCTTGGACAAGGAGAAACGAAAGAGGATCTACTACAGGGTGCAGGAGATCTTGGCTGAAGACCAGCCTTATACCTTTCTCTACATCCCCTACAGCCTTGAGGCCATTCATCACCGCTTCCGAGGGGTTTCTCCTTCAGCGATCGGCATAGCTTACAACCTTGAAAGATGGTGGGTCCCAAAGGACAAACAGAAGTATTTGCAACCATAAATAACGGGGGGTAGCTCATGAGCCGGGTGATCACCTTTTTTGAAGCGAAGGATTGGGAAAAGGAGGAGTACCTACGTAGGCTAAAAGAGAAGCTTGGGGAAAGGTTTCAAGATTTTGAGGTTAAATTTGTCTCTTATACTCTAAACAAAGAAACTTGTAGGGAGCATGGCGACACGGAAATTGCGGTTATTTATTTGA
Organism: Thermodesulfobacteriaceae bacterium; assembly: GCA_049414625.1. Classification (GTDB taxonomy): domain Bacteria; phylum Desulfobacterota; class Thermodesulfobacteria; order Thermodesulfobacteriales; family Thermodesulfobacteriaceae; genus WYEG01. The sequence continues at coordinate 45,298 of JBMSAU010000138.1, read as the reverse complement.
ATTCTGTGGTAGATGAAGAGGTGCTTGACCAAATGAAAAACCTTAAGTTTGTGATAACGCGAACAACCGGAATGGACCATATAGATATTTTAGCTTGCAAGAGAAGGGGTATAGAGGTTGCTAATGTGCCGGTTTATGCAAGCGTTACTGTGGCTGAGCACGCTATTGCCCTTATGTTTGCCTTGGCAAGAAGGCTTAAGACAGCTATTTCCAAGATGAAAGATTTTGATTTTTCTCGGGAGGGGTTGATGGGTTTTGACCTCTTTGGTAAGGTTGCTGGTGTTATCGGAACGGGAAACATTGGTTCGCACATCTGCCGAATAGCTTTTGGAATAGGAATGGAAGTCCTCGCCTACGATTTAAATCCCAATAAAAAGCTTGAAGAATTATACAAAGTAAAGTATGTTAGCCTGGATCAACTTTTAGCCTCTTCTGATGTGATCTTCGTTGCTGTCCCTTTAACCAAAGAGACTAAGCATTTAATAAACTTAGAAAACATCAAACTTGTCAAAGATAAGGCGATGCTTATAAACATTGCCCGAGGTCCGGTGGTTGATACCTCAGCTTTGCTCTGGGCTTTAGCAAACGGAAAGCTTAAGGGAGGTGTTGCTTTAGATGTTTTCGAAGGCGAGAAGGTTTTAACCGAAGGAAGCTTCCTAAAGGAAGTCTGTCCTCCAGAGGTCTTAACCAAAGCTCTTCAAACCCTTTATCTTTTCCGTTATCCTAACTTTATCCTTACGCCCCATGTAGCTTATTATTCGGAGGAAGCAATGGAAAGATTGATGCATTCTGTAGTAGCAGAAATCTCGCATTACCTTCTGTATAAGCTTAGTTCCATAACCTACGGAGAATACTTCTAAGCAAAATGCCAAAGAAGGGAGTTAATTCTCCAAAGAAGCAAAAAGATAGGTTCGCTATAGGTAAAGCTTTTTTTCAAGCCTTTCCTGGTCTTATTGCCCTTCTCGATGAAAAGGGAACAATCATTCAAGTTAACCGAGCCTGGATCGATAAAGGGTTAAAGTCTGGTCTTTTCTTCAGACCAGACACCATCGGATACAACTACTTAGAGCTATGCGAAAGGGCTAAAGATGCCGGAGATGAGTCCGCTCGAAAAGTGTTAGAGGGGTTGAAGGAGGTCTTAGACAAAAGAAGTGAAGTTTTTTCTATGCAATATTCTTTAAACATAGAGGGCGTCCTTCAACCCTATCTTTTAACCATTTTTCCTTTACCAACAAAACCCAGGCTAATAGCAGTCGTTCATCAGGAGATGCCAAAAGACTATTCAATTATGTCAGGGTTAGCCCAAGGGACAGAAAAGAAAGAAGTTTCAACGAGCGAAAATTTAAGTAAGGAGTTCAAATTTTATGCCCTTTTAGAAAATAAGATCATACCCTTTTTCCGTTTGATAATGCCCCATCTTCCTTCGGAGTTAAAGAGCACTCTTTTAGACCTGGAAAGGGAGGTTAAGGAGGCGCTTTTTGAAGAAGGAAAGAAGTATCATCCGTTATCAGGGTTAAGCCTACGGGAAGCTCAGGTTGCCCTTTTGGTGAAAGAGGGGAAATCTTCGGAGGAGATTGCCAAGGTCCTTGGTCTAAGTAAAAGTGCCGTTGATTTTTACCGAAAACGCCTGCGCAAGAAGTTCGGTTTAAAGGGGAAAAAAGAGCGGCTTTCAGAATATTTAAAAAAATATGAATCTCTGACAAAATTGTAAGCAAAGTCCTTTTAAAAAATTACAATTTTGTCAGAGGCTCACAGGTTTACAAAGAGTATAGGGTCTTTTAAATTGGCATGACCTTTGATTGATATGTATTGGGGCTTGACAAAAGATAAGCTCCAAATAAAATTTTAAATTGTTACATAAGGAGGTGGGTGATGAAGAAGGTAGTGAGTTTAGCAGTTATGTTTGGGCTTATCCTTTCAAGCTCAGCAGTGTTTGCGGTAGAGGGCTGTGTAAAGTGTCACAAAAGCATGGACAAGGTTGCTGAGCTCATTAAGAAGACAGGGGTTAAGTCCGCTGACGAGCTCGTTGATTTCTTAAGGAACAAGTCTCGTACGAAGGCTCTCCACAATAAGAATACTGACGAAGAAATTAGGAAGGCTTTTGCTGCAGTTAAAAAATAAAAACTCAAAGGAGGTGGAACCATGAAGAAGCTCATAGCCCTTTTAGTTGGTTTGACCTTTGCTTTTGGTAGCGTTGGGTTTGCAGTAGCAGCAGGAGAGAAGAAGGGTGGTTGTCCTAAGAAGGACAACGCTACTGAAAACGCCACAAAGAAAGAAGAAAAGCCTAAGAAGAAAAAAGTAGAGGGTTGTTAATCCATCTCTTTACCCCTCGGGATTTTCCCGAGGGGGATATTCTTAAGCACTAATTACACTGTCACCACTGTCACCACTAATAAAAGGAAAAAAAGCATAACACGCCTCGAAAGTTGAGTTCTGAGGACACTTATTTTCTATCCCTGCTTGACAAAAGTAATTTATCATCTATCCTAATTCAAACAAAAACCTAACAGGGGTAAGTTCATGGAGCCAATAGTTCCTTTAAGAGGTTTGGATAAGATAATTCAACCTATCAGGCTTACTGGAGAATCTAGAATACGCTTCCATTGCGAGCCAAATGTTCCATGTTTTAAGCTCTGTTGTTCTGATTTATACCTACCCCTTACGCCATACGATATAATTCGCATACGTGATTTTTTGAGGCTTACAACCGATGAATTTTTAATACTTTACACAGAGCCTTTTTTACTGCCAAAAGCTGAACTTCCCATAGCTAGGCTCAAAATGAGGGATGATGCCGAAAAAACTTGCCCTTTCCTTGAAGAAGGTGGATGCACCATCTATCCTGTTCGTCCCTTAGCTTGTAGGTATTATCCTCTTGGGTTTGGGCTTTTTAGAAATCGCGATGAAAGAAGAACCGAAGATTTTTACTATTTGGTGCAAGAAGGGTTTTGCCAAGGGCTTGAAAGCGGAAAAGAAATGACTGTTGAGGAATACAGACAATCTCAAGGGATACCGGAGGCTGAAGAGCCTATCGTGGAATGGGCTGAAATCATCATGAGGAAGGCCTCTTTCGGACCGATTGAAGTTCCAGAAAAGAGTATAGAACTCTTCTTTATGGTGAGCACTAACCCTGATCGCTTTAGGGATTTTATTTTCAACTCTAAATTTCTCGAAATTTTTGAGGTTGATGAGGAAACTTTAAAAAAGATTAAGGAAGATGACCTAGCACTGCTTCAGTTCGGGTTTAAATGGTTAAAGAGTGTACTTTTTGGGGAAAAGCTTGTCCAAAAGAAAAAAACAACTCCTTCGGTGAAAAAAATCAAACCCTTTTAACTAGGCTTTCCAATAAAAAATTGTAAAATATTTCTGAAGGTGGGGAAAAGCGCTTTTTTTTAAGATGAACTATATAGAATTGCCTTTTTATTTCGAAATCCTTTATCTGGACGATTTTAATTAGGCCTAAAGCAAGTTCAAGGTCGATAGCGCGTTTAGAGACAAAACCCAATCCGATGCCCACTTTGACCCCACTTTTGACTGCAGAGGTTGAGCTCATTTCCGCCACGATGTTTAGTTCTGAGGGATAAATCCCTTTCTCCTTTAGCCTATCCAAAGCAGTTTTCCAGGTGCCTGAGCCAGGTTCTCTAGCTATCAGAGGTATTTGGGTCAACTCAGCAAGCGATATTTCTGTTTTTTCAAAATGTTTGGGCGCGATAAGAACGATTTCATCCTCACAGCACTCAATAAAGACGAGATTTTTATGAGGAATTTCGGCTCCCACTATACCTAATTCGAACTCTCCATTCGCTACTTTCTCGACGACATCCTGGGTATCGGTAATTTTTAAATAAACCTGGACCTTTGGATAAAGGAATTTAAAGTCTTTGATAAGTTGAGGCAGAATGGTCTCTCCGGGGATGGTGCTTGCTCCAACATCCACACGTCCGCTTTCGGGGTCCTTGTGAGATAAAAGCTCCTTTTCTAAACCTGACCAAAGCTGCCAAAGTTTGACACCATATTGATAAAGAATGTGCCCAGCCTTTGTTGGGACAACATTCCTTGTTGTTCTTTCAAACAAATTAACTCCAAGTTGTTCTTCAAGCTCCTTAATGTGAATCGTTACCGTAGGCTGAGAAAGAAAAAGCTCCTTTGCCGCCTGAGAAAAACTTTTTGTTTCGTAAACCTTTAGAAAGACCTGAAGTTTTCTCCAATCAAACATGCTTTATTTATAGAACGATTTATTGATTTTGTCAATGAATTGAGGAAGAAAGGAGAGCTTGATTAGAGGTTAGAGCAGTTCTTCAAGAACACTTTCTAGGGTTTTAGTTTCTGAGACCTCGTAGAAGATGAAATCGCCAAGGTTTTTTAAAAGCACCAGGGTAAGCTTTCCTTTCCAGACCTTCTTGTCCCGACCAAAGTAGCTTAGGATCTTGGGGATATCGGTTCTATCTACCTTTAAGCCAAGCTCCGAAATCCTTGTTGGCAATCGATAAAGCTTTAAAAGTCTTTCTACCCTTTCGGTAAGTCCCATTTGTGCAAGCTTCAGCTTTTCTGAGATCCTGCAGGCAAAGACCATTCCCACAGCTACGCAGAAACCATGCTGAAGCTTATAATCAGCATAGGCTTCAAGGGCATGCCCAAGGGTGTGTCCAAAGTTTAAAACCCGCCTCAAACCGCTTTCCTTTTCATCCTTGGAAACAACTTGTGCCTTTGCTTGACAGCTATCATAGATTATCCGAAGGAGGGCTTTATCTTTAAGGGAGAGGACCGCATGGTGGTTTTTTTCTAGGAAGCTAAAAAGCTTTGGCTTTAAGGTGCAGGCATACTTTATCACTTCAGCTAAGCCGTCTCTCAGATAGACCTCCGGCAAGGTTTTTAAGACCTCAGGGTCTATGTAGACGCGAGCCGGCTGATAGAAGGTGCCAAGGAGGTTTTTTCCTTCAGGAAGATCAACCCCGGTTTTTCCACCTATTGAGGAATCAACCTGGGCAAGCAAGCTCGTTGGCACCTGAACAAAAGGTATCCCGCGAAGATAGATGCTCGCAAGAAAGCCTGCTACATCCCCTACCACACCCCCACCAAGGGCAAGGATAAGGTCCTTCCTGTCAAAGTTAGCCCTAATAAGCTGTCTTGAGAGTAGGACCACCGTGTCCATGTTTTTCGATTGCTCACCAGCAGAAAAGGGAAAAAGCTTGGCTGAAATACCCGAGCTTTGAAAGAGGTTAAGCAAAGTCTCCCCGTAGAGTTTTTCCACATTAGAATCGGTGATTATAGCTACTTTGCCAAAGGAAAAGTTAGCTTTTAGGTCTTCGGGTATCTCAGAAAGAAGCCCTGGTTTTATGATTATCTCATAGGAGGGCTTTGTGCGAACCTTTATAACTCTTTGGGTCATTGAGAGCCTTTAAGGGTGCGTAAGAAGTTTTTAATGGCTTTGGGGGAGGATTTTGCGTCCTGTTCTATGAGGTGAATAAGGGCGCTTCCAACCACTAAAGCATCGGCATAAGGGGAAAGGAGCTCAACATGCTCAGGCTTTGAGATGCCAAAGCCAACCGCTACAGGCTGAGAAGATAGCTTCTTTACCAGGATAAGTCTTTGACGGATGTCCTCAGGCAAACGGTCCCGGGCTCCAGTAATTCCTGTCAAGGAGACATAGTAGAGAAAGCCTGAGGTAGCTTTAGATATTCGTTTAATGCGGTCTTCAGGAGTGGTGGGCGCACAAAGCAAGACTAACGCAAGGGAAGAGCCTTTAAGCTCCTTTTTAAAAGGGGCTATCTCCTCAAGAGGAAGGTCTGGCACGATAAAACCATCAACTCCAGAGGAAAGGGCTTCTTCAACAACCCTTTTTAATCCATAGCGGTAAAGGATGTTGTAGTAGGTCATCAAAAGAATTGGGATTTGAAAGCCTTGAGACCGAACTTCAGCTACGAGCTCAAAGTATTCGTCGAGGGTTGGAGCATTCTTTAAGGCTCTAATCATAGCTTTTTGAATGGTTGGACCGTCTGCTACTGGGTCTGAAAAGGGAAAGCCAAGCTCAACACAGCAAGGCTCAACCTCTGCCATCTCAAGAAGTATTCGTTTAGTAGTCTCCTTGTCTGGGTCAAAAGCGGTAATATAAGGGATCAGCGGAACTTCTCCTTTAGACTTTTGAGCTAAGATAGCCTTTTTGATTTTGTCTTTGCCTTTAAGCATTGAGGCGGACCTCTACCTTTAGCTCTGGTTTTTTTTCAAGGTAGGCTTTAACGCTTGGGACATCTTTGTCTCCTCTTCCTGAGAGGTTGACTACTATTATTGACCCTTTAGGGAAGTCCTTTGCATGTTCAATAAGATAAGCAATAGCATGGGCAGGTTCTAAAGCCGGGATTATGCCTTCAACCTCTGATAGTACCTGGAAGGCCATTAAGGCAGACCTATCATCGACTGCCGTGTAAAAGGCTCTACCTGTTTCTTTAAAGTAGCTATGCTCAGGTCCAACTCCTGGATAGTCAAGCCCAGGGGCGATGGAATGAGCTCCTTTTATCTGCCCTACTTTATCCTGAAGAAGATAGGTCAACATGCCATGAAGGATGCCGGGCTCACCTTTTGTTAATGTGGCTGAATGTTTATCAGTCTCTAAGCCATGCCCTGCCGCTTCAACCCCTATGAGCCGGACCTCTTTGTATTTGGCAAAGGGATAGAATATGCCCATCGCGTTTGAGCCACCGCCTACACAAGCGATCACATAGTCTGGAAGCCTTCCCTCTCTCCTTAATAGCTGAGCCTTCGTCTCCTGCCCGATGATTGACTGAAAATCTCGAACCATCATGGGATAGGGATGAGGTCCAACCACAGAACCAATGACATAGAAAGTGTTCTTCACATTGGTAACCCAATCCCTTAGGGCTTCGTTTATGGCATCTTTTAGGGTTTGCGTACCAGACTCAACAGGGATCACCTTAGCTCCAAGAAGGTTCATGCGGAAGACATTTAGAGCCTGCCTTTCTACATCCTTTGCTCCCATGTAAACAACGCACTCAAGCCCAAGGAGGGCGCAAGCCGTGGCTGTAGCCACTCCATGCTGACCAGCACCAGTTTCCGCAATGACCCGAGTTTTTCCCATCCTTTTAGCAAGGAGAACCTGCCCCAGGGTGTTGTTTAGTTTGTGGGCACCCGTATGAAGAAGGTCTTCCCGCTTAAGGTAAACCTTTATGTGCCCGCCAAGGTATTCGGAGAGGTTTTTGGCGTAATATAGAGGAGTGGGTCGCCCTGCATACTCTTGAAGAAGACTTTTCCATTCCTGCCAAAAGCTCCTATCCCTTTTGACCTTAGCATAGAAATCTGAAAGTTCATACAGCAAAGGCATTAAGGTCTCTGGAACAAAACGACCGCCAAACTTTCCGAAATAGCCTTTTTTATTAGGTCCGGGCATCTTCCCCTCCTTGTCAATTCTAAGCCAAGAGTAGAATTTTCGCAAGCAGGGAGGTGCGGGTTTCCCCTTGACGAAATTTAAAAAAATCTTTATAATAAATCTTAGACAGTTGGGGGATCGTCTAATTGGCAGGACGGTGGACTCTGGATCCACTAGTGGAGGTTCGAGTCCTCCTCCCCCAGCCAATTTTTATTATCACCATTTATTATCACTTCATCAATCCTAAAATTCATTCAAGGAGTGTCAAATGATCCCGAGGTATACCCGTGAAATCATGAGGAAACTCTGGAGTGAAGAAGAAAAGCTCCGCACCTGGCTTCTTGTGGAGTTCTATTCCATGGAAGCTTGGCATAAACTTGGCAAAGTCCCTAAGGAAGACTATGAAATTCTCAAAGAGAAGCTTACGCCCTACATGGAGAAAGGTTTTACTCCTGAGGATGTAAAAAGGGTAGAGGAGATTGAAAAGGAAACAAAGCACGATGTGATAGCTTTTCTTACCTACTTAGCCGAGATCGCAGGTCCCTCGGCAAGGTTTCTTCACCTTGGAATGACCTCATCGGATATGCTCGATACCGCAATGGCTGTTCGCCTAAAAAGGGCTATGGAGATCATCCTTGAAGACCTTGAGGAGGTTTTAAAGACCCTCAAAGAAAAGGCTTTTCAATACAAAGACACGGTAATGGTGGGCAGGACCCACGGCATCCATGCCGAGCCCATCACCTTTGGCTTAAAATTTGCCCTCTGGTATGCCGAAATGGAAAGAAACAAGAAAAGGCTCCTTTCTGCCCTTGAGACTATTTCCGTGGGTAAGATCTCTGGTGCGGTAGGGACTTTTGCTCATCTAAACCCTGAGGTTGAAGCTTATACCTGCGAAAGGCTTGGACTAAAGCCAGACCCGATATCCAATCAGATAGTTCAAAGGGATAGGTATGCTGAATACATGGCAAGCCTTGCCATCTTAGCAAGCTCCATAGAGAAGATCGCAACGGAAATCAGGCATCTTCAGCGCACAGAGGTGCTTGAGGTTGAGGAGCCTTTTACTGCCGGGCAGAAGGGCTCATCAGCCATGCCCCATAAGCGAAACCCCATCCTTACTGAAAACCTCTGCGGTTTGGCAAGAACCATAAGAGCTTATCTTATTCCAGCCCTAGAAAATGTCGTCCTTTGGCATGAGAGGGATATTAGCCACTCCTCAGCTGAACGCATGATCTTTCCCTCAGCCACAACTTTGACCGACTTTGCCCTTCATCGTCTAAACTACGTGCTAAAGAACCTTCAGGTCTATCCTGAAAGGATGCAGAAAAATTTAAACCTTCTCCGGGGGTTTATTTTTTCCCAGCAAGTTTTGTTAGCCCTTGTTGAGAGAGGTATGACGAGGGAAGAGGCTTACAGTGTCGTCCAGGAAAAGGCCATGAAGGTTTGGCAGGATGAAACCCTTAACTTCAAAGACCTTCTCTTGCAGGATGAAAGGATAACTTCTCTTATTCCTCCTTCCGAGCTTGACGCCCTTTTTGATGTGAATAAATACCTTCAACATGTAGACTACATCTTCGAAAGGGTTTTCGGTAAAGCTTAAGCATGAGAAAATGGACAGTAGTTGCTGGGTTGATAGAAAAGGATGGACGCATTCTTTTGGTTAAGCGCCCAAAAGAAAAGATAGATGGCGGAAAATGGGAATTCCCTGGTGGAAAAGTTGAGCCCGGAGAAAGCCTTTTTTTAGCCCTAAAAAGAGAGCTAAAAGAGGAGCTTGGGATCGAGGTCCTCTCAGCAAAGCCCTATCTTTCAACCCATGGAAAAACACAGGACATAGAGTTTGAGCTTCATCTTCTCCGAGTTGAAAACTTTCTTGGTGAACCTAAACCCCTTGAAGCCGAGTCTGCTTCCTTTTTTACCTTGGATGAGGCTCTCAGCCTCCCCCTTTGCGAGGCGGACAAAAAGCTTCTTAAGATGTTGAGGTAAGCCTTCTTCTCATCTCTCTTGCTAAGTTTTTAATAGCCTGGATCCTCTCCCAGTCAGGCTTTTTCATAGCTGGAAAGATGCTCTTATTATGAAATATCGGATCCTCATCTATAGGATATCTGGAGACTTCTTGGCAGAGCTTAAAGAATGGAGTTCCGGGCACTGGGGAAAACTCTGCTATGTGAGGCTGGACCCTAAGCTCAAACAGAAAATGCAAGGTCTTTTCTACTTCATCGTAGTCTTCGTAGGGGATGCCGAAGATCACATAAGCACCGAGGTTATCCTCACGGAAACCAGCTTTTCTTAGACAATGTATAGCTGAGATAAACTCATCTATGCTAACCTTAGCATCAAAGCGCTTTTCCATCCTTTCTAAACCGAGCCTCACAGTTGTAAAACCCGAAAGTTTTAGAAGCTTTGCAACCTCTTCGTCTATGAACCTTGCATGGATGGCGTTCGGAGTATGAAACCTAACCTTCAGCCCAAGGTCTATGATAGCCTCAAGAAGAGGTCTTAAGTGGTTTTTAAAATCGTAAAGCAAGGCATCATCGTAAAAAGCAAAGTCAACAACCTTATACTCTTTATGCCAGAAGATAATCTCTTCTAATATTTTTTCTGTAGGATAGGCTTTAAAGCCACCGTGGAGCTTGTAGCTTGCGCAGTAGGGACAGCGATAAGGGCACCCCTCTGAGGTCATAAGAACTACATAGGGAATTTCCCGTTGCAAGTCAAAGATGGGATAATCAAAGGGATAAGGATGCCCTGAAGGCTTAATCTTTTCTTCAATTAGCTGAACGGCTTCTTCAAAATCTTTACATTCTACCGGAAATACATGGGAGAACCCTTCCTTTTCTAAGAAGGCTTGTAGATGCTCCTTGAGAAGCCGGACATAGACTCCGCCTACGAACACTGGTATTTCTCCAAAGACCTCCTGCAGAAGTTTTAGAAGGGCAAATAAACCTGGATACCAGTAGGTCATAGTTACGGAAGTAAGGACAGCCTTGGGCTTATACTTTGAAAGCTCCTTTTTAGCAAGGGGATAAGGCAATCCATAACGGAAGTACCTTCTTGGCACATCAAGAAAGGGGCTTGGTTTAGGGATGGGTTCTTTATAAAAAAAGCCCGTTCCGAAAGGCTTTCTTTTTGGTTTTTTTGGAAGCTCAGGATGAAAGGGGTCTAAAAGGTCAACAAACCCAAGCGTATAACCCTTCTTTCTTAAGAGGCCTCCAAGCTTTAAAAGACCATAGGGCTTAAGCCAAAAGTCATGAGCTGAGAAATCGTATATCCAAGGTTGAACAAGAAGAAGGTCTACTTCAAACAAAGAGTGATAAAGCTATTGATAAGCGCCCCCAACGGGATTCGAACCCGTGTCTCTGGCGTGAGAGGCCAGTGTCCTAGTCCACTAGACGATGGGGGCATGGTTTGTATAAATAATATATAGCAAAATCTTTGATTTGCAACTTACTTGTTTGTCCCTTAAGCTATTAGTTCACCTTGAAGGGGCTGGGCGCTTTCTCTTTTCCCTATGTTTCTCTTGCTGAGCTTTAACCTCTGCTTGCGGGAATACATACACCCAAAGATGGGTTGAAAGCTCAAAAGGGTACTCGTGGTTGCCGTAGGTGGTAACTCCTCTTCTTAAAGTGAAGCTTACCACCCACCAGCCCTCCTCTTCAAAGTTCACAAAGAAAGAGCCATCCTCCCTAAGAAGGGTTGTTTTTTGCAGCACTGGAAAGTTTATTTCACCTGTTCCTAACCTCGGAAGCTTTTCAAAGGGCTTAACCCTTAATCTTTCTACCGTGACCGTGCCTTCAGAGAGGGGCTCGCCTTGATATAGGACCCGCCCCCAAAACACCACTTTAGAAACTAAACCGTAGGGTCTGGTGTGGGGCTTTATTTCTAAATCAAAGCCACAAAGCCTATCCCAGCCCCTTTCTCTTTCCACATGAAAGACCGTTTTGGCAAAGTGCTTGCGAACCACATCTCCGGGCTCTAACATGTTCTTGGTCTCGATGCACAGAATATAATCCCCCGGAAGTTCAGGCTTTAGGGCGAAAGAGTAGGCAATCCTTGGTTTATTAAACCAAGGGTCGAAGATTTCTTTCCGGATAGGAGTTAAGCGGACACTATCGTTTTGAGTTAGTAAGAAAGCCCTTTCAGGCGGGGCAAAATCTAAAAAATTAGCAAACGCAGGCTGCCCGTAAGCTAAAGTAAATATTTTTTCAGCTTGTACCTTTCCATATGGGTTGTCTACTCGCTCAACCTGAGGTTTGACTAAAGGTCTTTTTTCATCGCTCGTAAAAAGAATAGGCTTTTGAGCAAACGATTTATTGGCAAGAAAGAGAAAAAATAGAAAAATCAAAAAAAGGGACATGAGCTTTAAGTGAAACGGTTCATAATCCAAGAGATGATTGCGCTTTTTAGCTGGAGCTCCTGGGCTTCGCTAAGGCTACCAAGCCAGTATTTGATCCATTTTTGCAATCTGTTGATGTGAATCTTTGGCGGTTTTTCTCCGTAAACAAGCTCTAAGGCTCTTAGATACCAGGCAAAAATGGCTTGGAGAGGCATAAAACGATACTCTAAGGTAATGGGATACAAAGCTTCATAGAAAGCTCTGTTAGCAAATTTTTTATCCTGTTCGTGAGGAAATTTTCTAATGTTAAGCTTTACCCCTTCAATGGCTTCGGTCTTTTCGTCAAGCTCTCTTAGATATTCAAGGTTTTTCTGAAGTTCGTTAAGTTTAGGCTGATTTAGGCGAACAATCTCATCGTAGAGAGCCAAAACAGCAAGAGGGTTTTCCCTTTCTTTATAATAGCGAGCAAGCTTCTGTTTAAGCTGAGATTTTCTCGACCGACCACCCATGGTTTCTTTTACCCCCTAAAGTCCCTTAGGCCTAAGCTAGAAGTTTCGATTTTATTTTTCATTTTTTTCATTATAAAGCCTTTTTAATAGTCGGTCAACATATTTTTAAGCTTTTTCATAAGTATTTTACGAAGGACCTTTATGCTTCAAGAAAAGTGAAGATTTTTTCAATCATGTGTCATCTCGGAGTGTAAGTCGAGGGGTCTCCGATCCTCAAGTCATCCCGAGCTTAGAAAGGTTCCTTTGTCTCTAACTCAAACCTTGGTTATGCCTCGCTACGCACGATAGGACGGAGTGGAGGCCGTTTTTTGTAAACAGCCCAATTAGGACTTGACAAAAATTTTATGTCGAGGTTTGATAAAAATGAAAATGAAATTAAATTTCAAGAGGAGGTGGATTATGAAAAGGTTCATGGGAGTAATGACTTTGATTTTAACTGTTGGGGGGTATGCCATTGCTCAAGAGGTGACTTACGTTGATCACATTAAACCCATTATGGATGCAAAATGCATTCGCTGCCATGGGCCTGATTCTCCAGAGTATGAGGCCTTTAAAGCGGAAAAAGAAAAATGGCTTGCGCAATTTAAAGGTCCGAGAATGGATACCTATTCTCATCTCATCTTCTACGTGGGCTGGCCAGATACAGGGTCTCTCATGAGGAGACTTGATGATGGAAAAAATAGAAAAGATGGAAAACCAGGCAATATGTATGTTTTTCTTGGCGATACAGAAGAGGAGAGGCAGAGGAATTTGGAGCTTTTTAAGAAATGGGTTGGGTACTGGACATTAAAAAGATGGCATGAAATAACAAAAGAAGAGCTCGATCAGATAAAAGTACCCTATATGAAAAAAAATAAATAAACTTCAATTTGATCCAGAGCACTCAGCTGAGGATGCTGAACAATAATTCTGAATAACATTATTTAGGGCAACCAGCGGTTACCCAATCTTTCGTAAAAGGCGAGCAGTCGCTCGCCCCCTTGCATTTTCTTTTCTCCGGTATTTCCAACCTATGACTATTTTTTTAAAAAAAGCTCAAAAGTTTTTAAACAGTCTCCTTATTGGGCTTTTGATCAAGTCTCCTTATAAAGATAAAGCATGATAGAAGTTTTTTGCCCTCTCCGAATATTCTGATTTAAGAGTTTGGAATTCAGAGAGGACCCTTTCCTTAAGAGGAGTGCTTTAAAACCATGTGGATAGGAGGTCTTCTGTTACCTCTACATGAAACTGTAGGGCATAGACCCGGTGTCCATACTTAAAGGCTTGATTTTGGTAAAGCTCAGACCTTGCCAAATGAATAGCCCCGGAAAGAAGGTCAAAGGCATCGCCATGCCAATGGAAAACTTTAAACCGGGTAGATATCTCCTGGGTTTTAGGATGCTTGGCCAGGGCTCTTATCGCTTGGTCAACTTTACCCGCATCTGTTAGCTCTATGTCAAGCCAGCCAATCTCAGGCATTGGACCTTTGTAAACTCTCCCGCCAAGCACATGGGCAAGGAGCTGAGCTCCAAGGCATACCCCTAAAACTTTAAGCCCTCTTACGAGGGCTTCTTCTATGATCTTAGCTACCCGCTTTAAGTTCGGATATCGGTCCATCTCGTAAACTCCCATCGGTCCACCTAAGACGATTAGGGGTCTATATTCTGCAAGGTTGGCGGGAAACTCTCCAGGCTCAGCTTCAAAGATTTTAAAGGGGATTGAATTTTCTTTAAGAAAGTCTTCAATGCTACCCGGACCCTCCTCTTTTACATTCTTGAGTATGGCAACCAAAGCAACCCCCTTTTTATATTGCAGATTCGCCTTTTTCCCGAGTTCTTATTCTGATGGCATCCTCAACAGGAATGATAAAGATTTTCCCATCCCCGATAGAACCAGTGTAAGCGCTCTTTAAAATAGTTTCTACCACCTTATCAACCAAGTGGTCAGGGACGACAACCTCTACCTTAACCTTTGGGAGAAAAAGAACCTCAACTTCAGTCCCGCGGTAGACCTCTACCTGCCCTTTTTGTCTACCAAATCCCTTAACCTCGGTTACAGTCATCCCCTGAACGCCTATAGCTACGAGTGCATCCTTTACCTCGTCAAGCTTAAAGGGTTTGATGATGGCTTCAATCTTTTTCATGGTAACCCCTCCTATCGATTAGTTTTAAATATTATAGCCCTTTTCACCGTGTTGAGTAATATCAAGCCCAGCGATTTCCTCTTCCTCACTTACTCTGAGCTTGGTAAAAAGCTTTGTGATATACAATATTACAGCGGTGAGGACACCTGTGTAGACGATGGTGACGACAACGGCAAGGAGTTGAATGTAGACTTGCTTAGGATTGCCGTAGAAAAGCCCCGTTCCATCGGGATTAATGGAGGGGTCTGCTAAAAACCCGGTTAAAATTGCCCCAAGAATCCCAGCCACGCCATGGATTCCAAAGACATCTAAGGCATCATCGTAGCCAAACTTTGGTTTTAAATACGCGACGGCAAAGTAGCAGATTGGACCTGCTAAAACCCCGATGATGATGGCTCCAACTATGTTCACGAAACCGGCAGCTGGGGTTATGGCTACTAAACCAGCGATTATTCCTGAGCAAAGCCCAAGGACGGTTGGTTTTTTAGTGATAAGCCACTCGGTAAACAACCAGGTTAGACCTGCTAGCGCAGTTGCGGTGTTGGTGTTGAGAAAGGCTTGAGCAGCAAGTTCGTTTGATGCAACTGCGCTTCCCGCATTGAAACCAAACCAACCGAACCACAGAAGAGCAGTTCCTATAACTACTAAGGTCATGTTGTTAGGAATAAGCAAAGGTTGCTTTCTTTTACCAAGGATGAGGGCTCCGACCAAGGCTGCAATTCCGGCGTTAATATGGACTACTTTTCCCCCTGCGAAGTCAAGAACGCCCCATTGGGCGAGAAACCCATCACCCCATACCCAGTGAGCTACTGGGACATAAACCAGGCTCATCCAAAGGATCGTAAAAATGATCCATGCAGGAAAGCTTATCCTTTCAATGTAGGCTCCAGATATCAGAGCCACAGTGATTGCCGCAAAGGTAAGCTGGAAAGTCGCGAAAAGAACTTCAGGGATGGTGTCTTGAAGAGAGCTAATTCCCACACCAGAAAGGAAAGCCTTGTCCAGAGAGCCAATGATTCCTGCGATGTCACCAGAGAAGGCCAAGCTATATCCATAAACAACCCATAAGAAGCTTACAAGACAGTAAGTAATCAAGCACATAGCTATCGTGTTTAAGACATCCTTTTTCTTCGCAAGCCCACCATAAAAAATAGCTATACCAGGGACGGTCATTAGCATAACGAAGGCTGTAGAAACAAGCAGCCAGGCAGTATCTCCAGTGTCAAGCTTTGGCGGAGGAGAACCTTCTTGAGCTAAAACTTGTAAAGGTGATGCTAAAATCATGGTAAAGAAAAGAGGAAGGAAACCAATTAAGTTGAAGACAAGCCTTTTCAACATAGCTTACCCACCTCCTGTATAGATTTGATGTTTTCTACCAGTTTAATGTAAAGTTTACTCCAGCTACAAATGTATTATCTAAATGTCCGTTAGGGTTGTAGGAGTTTCCATCTATAGTCCTTCTTGCCTTGGAAGAAAGCGGGAACCAATACTGAACGGTTGGTTGAAGGGTAATGTTCTTTTGGATAGGATAGGTTAAACTAACTTGAATTTTCCCATCATGGAGGGCGCTATACTTTTTTCCAGTATAACCGCCCGTGCTTCTTTCGTATGTTTTCCAATACTTACTATCTCCCTTAAAATAACCAAAGGATGCAGAAAGGTCTGCAGTAATTTTTTGGTATACAGGAATAGAATGAGAAAAGCTAAGATTAACATAGGTGCCAGGATAGGCTGAAATGTCTCTGTAAACTGTCAAGGTAGGGTTTAAGATGGTGTCATAGGATAGACTTAAGAAAACTTCTTCTGTTTCATCAGCGTATTTAGTTCCATAATAGATGTATCCACCGGTTATTGAAAGTTTATTTAGAGTATAGGTATAACTAAGAGTAAGGTCTACTTCATTAAAACTTTTCTTTCCGGATTTATCTCCAGGATCAAAACTTTGAGTTTTTTGTTGGTTGGTATCAATGTTTCCCCAAAGACTAACAGAAAAGTTCTTATAGTTTAAGGTTAAAGATGGTTGAATGACCAAGCTATCATCGCTCAATTCATAACCACGAAAGACATATTTATTGTAAATTCCTGTAGAGAATGAACCGCTGATGTTGTTAGCAGAAGCCTGGTCTTCTGCTTTAGCTGAAAAGGTAAGAAGAGATAATCCTAATGCGGCAAGAGCAATAAACTTTTTCCTCATGCTGCACCTCCTTTGTCAAAAATGTATGTTTAGTATCAACTAGCAATTTTTATGCCAAATTTTTTTTATAACGACTAAGGGGTTATTCGTAGCGTAAAGTTTAGAATTAGCCTCAAATAAAGGACCTCATTTAAGACAGCCTTCTATCACCTTAATGTGCAGTTTGAACAAAAGTGTTAAAAAATGTTTAGGGGATGGCTTTCAAGAATTAATAAAGTGGATCAAGGAGCCTTGTAAACTGCTTGAACAAAATTGTACAAATAACATATAAAGAGAGGGTCGGTCATTTATAGGAAGGCTTTGGAGGAAGAATTAAAGGAGTGGCCTATGAGCTCTACGAGAAAAGCAGATGCATTCCTAGCAGGAATTTAGAAAACTGATTAAAAGCAGAAGGGATTGTTCTTTCAAAGTATGGGCTTTTAGAACAAAAAGAAGTTTCTATATAACTGCAACCTTAGTCAACGGGGAGGCCGACGGGACTCGAACCCGCAACACCCGGGGCCACAGCCCGGTGCTCTACCATTGAGCTACGGCCTCCATCATCTTAAAATTAAAAATATACCAATTGCTTAAAATTTCAAGAAGATTACATTATTGAAGTATGAGTAGGCTCTACCTAAAAGAGAGGGATCTCCCTTTTTATCCAAACTGGCAGGAAATATTTGGAAACTCAAACCCCATCTATGTTGAAATCGGGGTTGGTAAGGGGGATTTTATCCTTGAGATGGCAAAGAACAATCCCCAGGTCAACTTCGTAGGGGTTGATTACTCTCGAGAAGTTTTAAGAAGCGCGGTGAGGAGAATAGAAAGGGCTCAACTTAAAAACGTTAGGCTCATCCCAATGGAGGGGGTAAAGTTCCTTTGCAAAGCTTTCACCTCTGAGGCAATCTCTGGGCTCTATTTAAACTTCCCAGACCCTTGGATAAAAAGAAAGCAGGCTAAAAATCGCTTAGTTAATGAAGCCTTTCCATGGCTATTAGCTGATAGGTTGAAACTGTCTGGCTTCTTTCGCATGGCAACGGATTACAAGCCCTACATTGAAGAAACTGTTGAGTTCTTCTTGAAAACAGGAGCTTTTGCCCCTCTATGGGAGGAAGTTATAAAAACCGAAGTAGAGGACTTCTACCCTACAAAGTATGCAAAAAAATGGCTTTCTTTAGGTCGGACATTATACTTTACAGGTTTTAAAAAAATAAAAAGAGTTGAGCTTCCAAACTGGGTAAAAGATTATTATTCTTTATTAAAAATCTCGGGGGATGAGCTCTTGCCCATCGTTAACATCCTAAAGCTAAATCAACATCCGGATTTCAAGAAACTCTATGAAACTCTCCCAAGGGGAATTATCTACCAAAAAGAAGAAAACTTGGTTAAAGTTCTTGATGTCTACTTTAAAGATGATGGGGTGCTTGTTGACCTATTAGTCAAAGAGGGCTCCCTTAAGGAACGGTTTTTTATCCTCATTTCACCTTATCAGAAAGACGGTGTTATTCTAACTTCTCATGAGGCAACCCCCCCTGACCCGACAGACCTTGTTCACTTAGCCTTTGTATTGCTTTGTAGAGAGGTCTTAAGGGTTTATCCGTCAGCCCACATCCTGAAAACAACCTGCAAGGAAAAATTTTTAAAAAGTTATTTAAACTCAGCATGTTAAAAAGGGTTCTGCTAATCCTAGTAGTTTTAGGGCTCTTTGTAGGATTAAGTCTTTATTTTTTCAAGAAACAGGAGAAACCAAAAGGGTTATTAATCCTTCATGGTCGGGTCGAGGGGAAGGAGATACACATAAGCTCTAAGGTTCAGGGGCGGATAATCCGTCTGTATAAAAGAGAGTCCGACTCTGTGAAGAAGGGAGAGCTTCTTGCTGAGCTTCGTCCGGACGAATACCTTGCCATGTTGTATTCTGCTCAAAAGGAGGTCCAGGCTGCGGAAGAGACAGTCCTAATGGCTCAAAGTTATTTGATTAAGTCTCAAGCAAAGGTTGAGCAGGCAAAAAGAGACCTTGAAAGGCATGGAGCCCTCTTTCAAGAGGGCTTAGTCTCAAAGAGGGACCTTGAGATTGCGGAGCTTAACTACTTATCTGCCTTAGCTGAGTTAAAAGTTAACGAAAGGTATGTAGCCCAAGCCGAGGCTAAGCGAGCTTCGGCTTTACAAAAGCTAAAAGAAGTAGAAGTTTACTTCAGGGAGACCAAGATTTACGCCCCTGCAGACGGAGTAATTCTTTCAAGAGTTGCTGAAGAGGGAGAGGTTGTAAACCCCGGACAGGTTATCTATACTATGGTCGACCTAAACAAGCTTTACATCAAGGTATACATTCCTGAACCAGAGCTCGGAAAAGTTAAGCTTGGGCAACAAGCAAGGGTTTATGTTGATGCCTACCCTGATAGATACTTTAACGGGACGCTAACCCGGGTGTATGAGAAAGCAGAGTTTACTCCTAAGAATGTAGAAACTAAGGACGAAAGGGTTAAGCTTGTCTTTGGAGCTGAGGTCTCTGTTGAAAACCCTGAGGGGTTACTTAAGCCTGGAATGCCAGCAGATGTGGTTCTAAAGGTAGACCCTAAGGCAGAATGGATAAGGCCATAGATAAAGGCTTAGATGACCCTGTTATCAAGGTAGAAGGGCTTACCAAGTATTACCATAAGAATGTTTTAGCGGTAGATAATGTCTCGTTTGAAGTAAGAAGGGGAGAGATCTTTGGGTTAATAGGACCTGATGGAGCGGGCAAAACAACCGTTCTTCAGGTGCTTGCAGGCGTTTTGAAACCCTCATCAGGGAATGTGTTTGTTTCCGGGATTGAGGTTACGAAAGACCCGGAAAAAATAAAACCCTTCATAGGCTACATGCCCCAGGGGCTCGGATTAAACCTTTACGATAATTTGACGGTGGAAGAAAACATAAGCTTCTTTCGGAGTCTAAGGGAAATTCCGGATGAGGTCTTCCGCCAAAACAAGGAGCTACTTTTAGAGATAACGGGGCTTAAGCCCTTTTTGTCAAGGCAGGCAAGGGCGCTTTCAGGCGGGATGAGGCAAAAGCTTGCCCTGGTCTGTACCCTTCTTCATCTCCCTAAGATAATCTTTCTTGATGAACCAACGACCGGTGTTGACCCCCTTTCTCGACAAGAATTCTGGAAGATAATCCACACCTTAGTTCAGGAAAAGGGTCTTACAGGCATTATAGCCACCTCTTACATGGACGAAGCTGAACGTTGCCATAGGATAGCCCTTATGTTCCAAGGAAAGATCATTCTTCAGGGAAGGCCTGAAGAGTATCCAAACCTTGAGGAGGCTTTTATACAGAGCATATCAAACAGGACTAAGTCAAGCGGGGCAGAAAAGCCAATAAACTTAAAAAAACCTCCGTTAAAATCGGGTTCAAAGGAAAAGCTTATCGTTTGTAAAAGTGTGAGCAAGCTCTTTGGAGATTTTCGAGCCGTTGAAAGAGTTAGCCTTGAGGTAGAGAAGGGAGAGGTATTGGGGCTTCTTGGTCCAAACGGGGCTGGTAAAACCACCTTAATAAAGATGATGTGCGGGCTCTTAGAACCAACTGAGGGAGAAATTTTCATCGCCGGACATAATGTAGAGAAAGAAAAGGCTAAGCTCTGGCAAACCATAGGGTACATGTCTCAAAGGTTTTCCTTGTATAGGGACCTCACAGTGATGGAAAATGTTAGACTTTTTGCGGGATTGTATGGGGTAAGGAGAAAGGACTTTTCCAGTTTGCTCGAGAAGCTTGGGCTATCTCCGTGGAAGGATAGGCTTGTCAAGGATATCCCCTTTGGCATCAGGCAAAGAGTAGCCCTTCTATGTGCCGTCCTTCATGAGCCGGTTGTTGTGTTTTTGGATGAGCCAACATCAGGGGTTGACCCCTTAGCAAGGAGAACCTTTTGGGAGGTCATTTACCGCCTTTCCAGAGAAGATGGGATAACGGTGATAGTGTCCACCCATTACATGGATGAGGCAGAAAACTGCGATAGAATTGGGCTCATGAACAGAGGAAGGCTTATTGCCCTTGGAACGCCTGAAGAAATAAAGAAAGGAGCTGAGGTAATCTCAGGAAAGCTTTTACAGATTAAGTCTCCGTCTTTTAGAGAGGTTTTTGGTCTTCTTAGAGATAGGTTTGCGAACCTTTCCTTATACGGAAGCAAGATTTACTTAAGAACTTTCACACCTGATGAGGACCGCGAAAGAATAATCAAGCTTTTTGATGAAGCCGGTATAAGGGATTATCAGATTGAGCTTTCTATTCCCCCCCTACAGGAAGCCTTCGTAGATTTTATCCTTAACGACATGAAAGGAGACCAAACTTAAGTAATGCTAACCAGATTTTTTGGCATTGTGAAAAAAGAATTTTCTGAGCTGATAAAGGATAGGCTTTATCTTACCTTTGTATTTTTTGTTCCCTTGATAGTTCTTTTTATGCTTGGTTATGGATTAAACTTTGATGTAAAGGGATTGCCTGTATCTTTTCTTGATTATGATAGAAGTAAGCTAAGCAGAGAATACATAAATAGCTTTGTTAATTCTGAATACTTTAAGCTTTACGCTTTGGTTGACAATTATGAAGAAGCCTTTCACCTTATGTATTTGGGTTTAATCAGGGCTATCATAGTGATTCCCCAAGATTTCTCTCAAAAGCTCTATAAGGGAGAAAGAGCTGAGGTGCAGATACTCGTTGATGGAACCTATCCCAGCAGGGCTGAGGTGGTAAAGGGCTACCTAACAGCCATAAACGCTCTTTTTAATCAAAAGCTCCGTGAGGGCAAAGACGATATGAGACCGCCGTTTGAGATAGAGACGCGAGTTTGGTATAACCCGGGGCTTGAGAGCAAGAATTTTATTATGCCAGGGATGTTGGTTACTACCCTTTGTTTTTATCCAGTCATCCTTGCTTGCTTATTAGTGGTAAGGGAAAAGGAGCTTGGTAGCATTCTAAACTACTATGCTTCTCCCGCTAAAAGATGGGAGGTCATTCTTGGCAAAGCTATTCCCTATGTTTTTGTTAGCTTTCTCACTTATTTATTGCTCTTTCTCATCACCGTTTTTGTTTTTAAGGCAAAGTTTATCGGAAATTTTTTAGTTCTTTCCTTAGCAGGCATTCTTTATTTATTTTGTACCGTTGGTCTTGGGCTTTTTATCTCAACGATAACTAAAACTCAGATTACTGCCATGCTTCTTGCCTTTGTAACAACTGTCATCCCGAGCTTTCTTTACTCAGGTTTTCTTTACCCAGTTAGTAGTATGGAATTTAGCGGAAGGCTTATAAGCAGAATAATTCCCGCCACCTACTTTTTGGACATTGTAAGGGGTATGTATCTGAAAGGGCTTCCCATCTCCTACTTACTACCAAACCTTTTTAGCCTTTTTATCTATGCTCTTATTGTCTACACGGCAACCATCCTAAACTTTCGTAAAAGGATGTAATTTCAACAATCCAGAAGGGAGGGTTTATCATGGAGAACTTTTACAGGACCTTGCATCCAAGACCGGTTGTCCTCATAGGTAGCGGAAGCGTTAAAGCATGGGAAACCAACTTCAGGGCTTGCTCGTGGATTACTCCGATAGCTGAGGATCTGCCTTCTGTTGGCTTTGCCTGAGATAAAGAGCACTACACTCGGGAGCTCATCGATAAATACAAGCAGTTTTCGGTAAACATTACCGAAGACATAGACCTTATCTAGAAGGTGTGAACGGTTAAAAGGTAAAACAGATGCGCCTTCTTTTTCTGCTTAGGAAGGAGTTTTTACAGCTTTTTCGAGACAAAGTTTTGCTCATCGTTTTAGTTTATGCTTTCACTGTCGCGGTCTATACTGCGGGAAAGGGTGTTAACCTTGAAGTCAGGAACTTTTCCGTCGTTGTTCTTGACCTGAGCAAAAGCAGAGAAAGCAGGGAATTCATAGAGAAGCTCCGTAAGCCCTACTTTAAAGTTGTAGCCTATGTCCACTCAGAGAAAGAATTGGTTGATTGGCTTGATAGGGGAAGGGCTTCTATGGCTATCATCATTCCTTCTAACTTTTCCACTTTGGTAAAGAAAGGGGAAGGCAAGGTTCAGGCAATCGTAGACGGAACCATGTCCATTACCTCAACCATAGCCATCTCTTATCTTAACACCATTGCCCATGAGTATTCCTTAGAGCTTTTAAACTATTCGGTTTACAAAAGGCAGTTAAAAATACCTGAGGTTGAGGCAAGGTTAAGAAGCCTCTTTAATCCTAATAACCTTAGCTTATGGTTTATGAGCCTCCTTGAGCTTTTTAACATGACGACTATAGTGTCGCTTCTCCTAACCGCTTCAGCATTGATAAGAGAAAAGGAACAGGGAACGATTGAGCAACTTTTAATCACTCCTGTGAAAACTTGGGAGGTGTTTTTAGCCAAAATCATACCTACTGTTGTTATAATTAGTCTTATGTCTACGATAAGCCTTCTCCTCATGGTAAAAGGTGTGTTTGGAGTGCCAATAAAAGGGAGCGTCTTTGTATTTTTTCTTGTCACTTGCCTTTATGTCTTTACTGTTTCTGCTCTGGGGATAACCATTGCCACGATGGTTGATAATCTTTCTCAAGCCATGATGGTTATTTTAGCCATCCTTGTCCCGATGCTTATGATTTCTGGAGCCTGGACACCTCCTGAGGCTATGCATCCCGTTATAAGGGCTCTAAGCCTTCTTTCCCCTATGAGGTATTACTTGGAGTTTGGTTACGGACTCTTGCTAAAAGGAGTAGGATTTTCCTATCTTTGGAAGGATGTTCTTGGCATAATATGCGTAGGAGGAATACTTTTTGTTATCTCTTCTCTAAAATTTCGCCAAAGCTTTGCCAAGTGAAAAAAATAAGAGAGGCATCCCCTTTCTTTACTTAGGATTGTATCAAGTTTATAATTGAAGGAGTGGCTAAAGAGGGCAAAAGGTTCGTAGAAAAGAAAAAGGTAGCCAAGGCAACCTGTGAGTTCTGCGGGGAAGAGAAACCTCTTTGCTATGTTTGTCGAAAATGTGGCTTTACCCTATGCGGAGAGTGCTTAATGGCTGAACAAAAGAAGTTTGTTTGTGCAAGCGCTGTTGCTTGGGTCTGTCCTAACTGCGGAAACTGGGAAACACTTTAGAAAACGGTTTAGAGGTTAGGCGCCGATGGAAGTCTACATCAAATCTATTGTTGAACATTTTCTGCTCCTTTTCGAGAAGAGTGGCTATGCAGGAGTTTTCTTCCTCATGGCTTTAGAGTCGACCCTTGTTCCTATTCCAAGCGAGGTGATCATGCCTCCAGCTGGCTATCTTGCAAGCCAAGGAAAACTTTCCCTCGTTGGCGTGATCTTAGCCGGCACCTTTGGCTCCTTAGCTGGTGCCCTGACAAACTACTACTTAGCCCTAAAACTTGGAAGACCAGCCCTTCTTAAGTTTATCAGAAGATATGGGAAGTATCTTCTCTTGACTGAAGAGAGTTTCAAAAAGGTTGAACGTTTTTGGGACAATCATGGGCACATCAGCACCTTTGTAGGAAGGCTCCTTCCCGGAACAAGGCATGTGATCTCTATCCCTGCAGGCTTAGCAAGGATGGCTCTGTTTCTTTTCAGTCTTTACACTACCCTTGGTGCCTTAATTTGGTGTGGCTTCCTTGCCCTCTGCGGATACTACTTTGGCAAAAACGAAGAGCTCCTAAAATCAGCCTTGCACAAGGGGTCATACGGATTAATCATAGGGGTTCTCGTTATCTTAGCTCTCTATGTTTACTTTAAGGTTGTCCGAAAGAAACATTCTTAAAGCTTTGCTAAGTAGGAGTAAAGCTCTTCTTCTGCGGTCTTAACTCCAAGCCCAAGCTCAACTTTAATCCCAAAGTGTTTTAGTCCAAGCTCAAGGGCTGAGATGGCGATAAGGAGGTCAAAGGGAGACTGGTCTCCCATGTGGGTTATGCGGATGATTTTGCCTTTTAAAGCGTCTTGCCCTCCAGCAAAGATTATACCCCACTTGTCTCGCACGAACCTTAGAAAATCTCCAGTTGGCAAGCCCTCAGGAGCCTTTATTACCGTTAGAGACTCTGAGGGGATTTCAGGGAAAAGTGATAGACCAAGGGCTGAGACGGCTTTTCTGCAGGCAGAGCTAAGGGCTTGGTGATGGGCAAAGAGCCTCTCAAGGGTAAGCTCTTTGATCCGGTTTAACATCTCCCTTAAGGCAAGAAGGAGGCTCACTGCAGGGGTAAAAGGTGTTGTGTCTTTATCATAGGCTTTATCCTCTTTCGCTAAACTGAAGTAGTATTTTGGAAGCTTTGAGCTCTTAGCAAGCTCCCTTGCCTTTTGAGAGAGGGCAATGAAAGAAAGCCCCGGAGGGAGGCTTAAAGCCTTCTGCGACCCTGCGATCAAAACATCTATCCCAAGCTCATCCATGGGAAGAGGGTATACGCCCACCGCTGTTATTCCATCAACGACAAGTATTGTCTCTCTTTCTTTACAGAGGTTTGCAAGTTCAGGAACGGGATGTTTTACTCCCGTTGAGGTTTCACAGGCTTGAACAAGTATTGCCTTTGCCGAAGGGTGCTCATTTAAAGCCCTTTCAACATCGGAAGGGTCAACGGCTTTTCCCCAGGGAACCTTTATGGTAATTGGGTTTAGACCGAAGGTTTCGGCAAGCTCTCTCCATCTTTCGCCAAACTTACCCCCTTCAACGACGATGACTTTGTCTCCGGGAGAGAAAAGATTGGTTATAGCAGCCTCCATGGCTCCTGTTCCTGACGAGGCAAAAAAGTAGACCCTTTCTTTTGTTTGGAATAGGTATTGGAGTCCAGAGCGGATTTCTTTCAAAATTTCTGAAAACTCTGGCAAGCGATGATGGGTCATGGGCTGAGCTTGAGTTAAAAGGACTTGAGGAGCAACAGGCACAGGACCCGGAGTGAAAAGATATTTCTTGCTGAGAAACTTCATCCTCTATCCTCCTTAGGTAAGATTAGTAAAAAACTAATTATACCCATAAAATAGCATAGATGCCAGTTAGTATAAATTAATCCGTAGTGAAGGGCTCCTCTTTAAGGGTTTATCACTTAGGCTGTTGAAGACAAAGAAAATGATGTTCTTGCTAAACAAAAAGATTAGATTAAATTTGATTTTAAAGTTTTTAAAGGAGGTTCTATGATGTTGGCCAAAGAGCCTGTGTTAGGCTTGATTCTATCTGGAATTTTATACCTTCTTTTAGCTTTTAAAGAAAATACCTTGCTTCCCGACAACTCCCTGATATTTAGTTTGGTAACTTTTATCTATCTTTCTGCCGGTGTGGTCTACTTAATTCATTGGATATTCAAATGGGAAAAAGGGGGTTTTTTTGGTTCCGTCATAGCCTGGACTGGGTTTATCGCTAACTTTTATGGCTTTATCGTCCGCTGGATACAGACCCATCAAACTGGTTTTGGATATGTCCCTCTTTCCAATCTCTATGAATCTCTTGTGTTCTTCGGGCTTTGCATAGCAGGGTTTTATCTCTTCTGGGAGCTTCGCCTACAAAGGAAGGTCCTCGGAGGCTTGGTTTTCATACTAAATTCTCTGTTCATGGCTTTTGCGACCTTTTTTGCTGATTCCGCGATCAAACCCTTGATCCCCGCTTTGAAGAGCAACTGGCTCATCGTCCATGTGGTTACCTGCTTCCTTGGCTACGGTGCCTTTGCCGTAGCCTTTGCCGTGGCTATCTTTTATCTTCTCAGCAACAATCAAGCTCTAAAACAGTATATGCTTGAAAAAACCGTCCTTGAAAACTTTATCTATCGAAGCATGCTCTTTGGCTTCTTCTGGCTGAGCCTTGGGATAATAACCGGAGCCTTCTGGGCAAACCAAGCCTGGGGTAGCTACTGGAGCTGGGACCCGAAGGAAACCTGGTCTTTAATAACTTGGCTAATCTATGGAGGCGGGATTCATGCTAGAATAATCAGAGGCTGGAGCGGAAAAAAGATTGCTTGGCTGAGTGTAATCGGCTTTATTTCTGTTCTTTTTACCTACTTTGGCGTGAATTTTCTTCTTTCAGGACTTCATAGCTACGGGGGCTTGAACTAACCCTTTTTAGAGCTTCGTAGACTGCCAAGATATCCTCACCTCCCTTTACTCCGCTCCTTAGCTTTTATTCCAAAATCTTTATCCCAGCTTTGTTTGCGTCCTCAAGGAACTTTTTAAGTCCAATCTCAGTTAAAGGATGTTTTAGCATCTGCTCGATAACCTTAAAAGGAATGGTTGCAATGTGGACACCAAGGAGGGCGCATCTTCTAACATGGTCTACATGCCTTATGCTTGCAGCAATGATCTGGGTTTCTAATCCGTAAACATCGTAGAT
The DNA here is from genome assembly GCA_049414625.1 of Thermodesulfobacteriaceae bacterium. Classification (GTDB taxonomy): domain Bacteria; phylum Desulfobacterota; class Thermodesulfobacteria; order Thermodesulfobacteriales; family Thermodesulfobacteriaceae; genus WYEG01. The sequence continues at coordinate 18,469 of JBMSAU010000138.1, read as the reverse complement.
CCGCACTATTTCTTCAAGAACAAGCATCCCGTCATATCCTATATCATCAACCCTTCCAAGGAAGGGGGAAACATAGGTTGCCCCAAGCTTTCCTGCAACAAGGGCTTGAAGAGAAGAAAAGACAAGGGTTACATTGGTTTTGATTCCTTCTGCGGAAAGAGCCTTTATAGCCTTTAGTCCCTCAGTTGTAAAAGGGATCTTTATCACTACATTGTCTCCCATTTTGGCAAGAGCCCTTGCTTCTTTTATCATGCCCTCTGCGTCTGTTGCGATGACTTCAAGGGAGACAGGTTTGTTTGGGACTTCCTTCAGGATTTCAAGGGCTGCTTCTTTCCAGGGTTTTCCCGTTTGAGAAAGAAGGGTCGGGTTAGTGGTTACTCCATCAAGAAGCCCCCATTCTTTAACCTTTCTAATCTCCTCAATCTTTGCGGTATCAACGAATATCTTCATCTTTATACCTCCCTTTGAAAGTAGTTTTTAAGCCTTAGGGCTTGTAGTCTTATAAAGCCTTCTGCATCCTTCTGGTCGTATCCGCCAGCTTCGTCAAAGCTTGCAAGGGAAGGCTTGTAGAGGCTATTATCGCTTTTTCTTCCAACGGGTATACAGTTTCCTTTGTAAAGCTTTAACCTTACTACTCCGGAAACTCTCTCTTGGGTGTGCTCAATGAAGGTCTTTAGCGCCAAGAACTCCGGGCTAAACCAGAAGCCATAGTAGATAAGCTCTGCTATCTTCGGCATGAGTTGATCCTTTAGCCGCATAACCTCTCTGTCAAGAGTTATCTGCTCTAAAGCCCGATGAGCAATGTGAAGTATTGTTCCCCCTGGTGTTTCGTATATGCCTCTGCTTTTTATCCCGACAAACCGATTTTCCACCATGTCTACTCGTCCGATGCCGTGTCTTCCGCCAATTTCGTTTAGCCGTGAGAGAAGCTCTGCCGGGCTTAAAATCTCTCCGTTTATGGCGATAGGCTCCCCTTTCTCAAAAGTGACCTCAACATACTCGGGTTTGTCAGGGGCTTTTTCAGGAGAAACAGTCATAATAAACATGTCATCTGGTGGTTCTTGCCAGAGGTCTTCAAGGATCCCACCCTCATAGCTTACATGAAAGAGGTTTGCGTCTATGCTGTAAGGTTTCTCTGGAGTCACAGGAATGGGGATGTTCTTCTCTTGAGCGTAACGGATTAGGTCGCTTCTTCCCTTAAAATTCCATATCCTCCAAGGAGCAATTATCTTTAGCTCTGGGGCAAGGGCTTGGTAGGTGAGCTCAAACCGAACCTGATCATTTCCTTTCCCGGTTGCTCCATGGGCTACAGCATCAGCTCCATACTTTTTAGCTACTTCAACTTGGGCTTTGGCAATAAGTGGTCTTGCAAGGGATGTTCCCATCAAATACCAATCTTCATACCTTGCGTTAGCCTTTATGGCAAAGAAAACATAATCTTTCACAAATTCTTCTTTCAAATCAAGGATGACCACATCCTTTGCCCCAACAGCTAAGGCTCTCCTCCTAACCTCTTCCCAGTCTTCTTTTTGACCAAGGTCTGCGGTAAAAGCAATTACTTCAGCAGAGTAAGTCTCGATGAGCCAGTGAAGAATAACCGAGGTATCAAGCCCCCCAGAGTAGGCAAGAACAATCCTTTTTGGCTTATCTTGAAAGCCCATCCTTAACTCCTTTTGTTTTGTTGAGTCTTGAAACCTTTCCTTTCACCCTGAGCCTTTATTTATTTTTAGAAGGTGACGCGTCGCGCACGTTTCCTCCTTTATTTTGTCCCCAGAAAGAAGGGCTCCCTCTTTAAGCTCGGGACAACATAGAGAAGGGCTGTCACCCCGAGCGAATCAAGGGGCCTTTATCAAAAACCCCAGGCAAGTTGCCAAGTAAATTTTACTTTAAAAAGAGGGTTATTCAACAACTTTAAACCCGTCTGCCCCTTTTTATAAAATGGCTTAGCGTTACTCCTTTGCTTCTACCTTCTCAAGATCAAACCCAGGAGGAAAGACACAAAGTAGGAGCGAGCGTCTGCTAATCAGCCTCTCCTACATAGTTACAGCATATCCACTCGAGTTAGGATTTAAACAAAATTCAAAGGGGATAGCGTCCCCCGTCAATCGCTCTGGTTCAAACTTTTAAAACAGGGCTGATGATGCCTACCTTTCAAAAAGGTTTAATGTTAAAATTTGCTTTGGGAGGTTAGCGATGGAAGAGTTCTGGCTCCAAGCTTTAATCCCGTTCACCTTAGCTCCAATCTCAAGCTTCATCTTCTTTGGGTTAGCCATCTCAGCCGCTCTTATTGACCCCATAGTTGGCATCGTTGCCGGAAACACCATCCACTCTGATGTCACACCCTGGGTAAACTTCTTAGCAAGCTTTGGTGCTGTTATCTTTAACTTCCTTGCAGGGGCAGAGCTTGAGTCTGAAGTTATCAAAGCCTACTGGAAAGAGTTTTTAGTGTTGGTCTTCATAAGCTTTTTTTGCTCTCTTTTTACGGGGGTTGGGTTGTTACTCAGTTCCTACTTGGTGGTTGGGACTTAAGGCAAGCTCAGCTTGCGGGGATCGCCCTTTCCACTACCTCAGGTGCCGTTGGCTATGCGGTGATGATAGAGAACGGGCTTAATGAAGGACCACTTGGGAAGCTCATTTTACCTGCCTATTTTGTTACAGACCTTGGAACAGTGATTGCCTTTGGATTACTTTTTGCTGAAATGGGCTTTTACTTTTGGCTCTTTGCGGTCGGCACTTTGGTATTGCTCTTTATCCTTTCGCCGACTACGAAAAGATACTTTGCCCTGGTTAAGAACCATCCAAGCAAGCTAGAAGTCAAGTTTATCTTTGTTATCCTCTCCGCCCTTGGGTTCTCTGGGGTGAAAGTGGGAAGCGAAGCCGTTCTTCCAGCTTATCTCATAGGAGCGGTTTTTGGGAAACCTTTTCTTAAAAAACAGCGAGCTTGTTAGACGCTTGGGAGCAACAACCAATGTTTTTTAAATCCTACAAGGAACCTGAGGTCAAAAAAGCCCTATATTTTGTCCTCCTCCTGGGTTTGGTTAGCCTCTTTGGGGACATGACCTATGAGGCGGCACGAAGCATTACTGGACCATATCTTCTATACCTTGGAGCTACCGCAACGGCGGTTGGCTTCGCCGTAGGGTTTGGTGAATTTATTGGGTATGCCCTAAGGCTTATTTCAGGCTACCTTGCAGACCGCACTAAAAGATACTGGTTTTTTACCATCCTTGGCTACAGCATAAGCCTTTTAGCCATCCCAGCCTTAGCTTTAGCCTCAACCTGGCAGATAGCCATGATGCTCATCCTTTTAGAGAGGTTTGGCAAAGCTTTAAGGGCTCCGGCAAGAGATACCCTTCTTTCCTACGCCACAAAAAAGATAGGACGGGGAATTGGCTTTGGGTTGCATGAGGCTTTAGACCAAGTTGGAGCCTTGGTCGGACCTCTTATCGTCTTTTTAGGCTTTTATCTCGGCTTTGGCTACAAAGAGGCTTTTTCCATTCTTTTAGCACCAGCCCTTTTAGCCCTTACCTTTCTTTTTATCGCCCGACTTCTCTTTGCAGTTCCAGCAAAATTTGAAGCCGATACAAAGCAAGCACAAGTTACAGAACAAAGGCTACCACGGGATTTTTGGCTCTATGCCTTTGGTATGGGCTTTCTTGCCTTTGGGTTCTTGAACTTCGCCCTCCTAAGCTTTCACTGGGAAAAGACTAAGATCTTTGATAAGAACTTGATCCCCTTGCTTTACGCTTTAGCCATGGGAGTTGATGCCATCTCGGCGCTTATCTTGGGCTATCTTTATGACAGAATAAAGCTGAAAGCCCTTCTTTTAGCCCTAATTTTTTCTCTCTTGGCTATTCCTCTTTCTATCCTTGGTGATAAGCCTTTAGTTATCCTTGGCGTGGTACTCTGGGGTATAGGTCTTTCGGCTCAAGAATCAATCGTCCGTGCGGCAATTGCCGAGCTTGTTCCAAAGGAAAAGAGAGCGACTGCCTACGGTATCTTCAACGTCCTTTTTGGCGGATTTTGGTTCTTAGGAAGCTTTTTCCTTGGCTTTCTTTATGATTATTCTCCGCTCTTTATGGTGGTTTGCTCCGTTGCTTTTCAAGCCTTGGCTATACCTTTTGTTGTTAAGATAAAAGTTCGAAAGTAGAGACTGCGATGTTTAACACCTTAAAAGGGCGACCTCTCGGTCGCCCTGGTATATCGTTTAATTATTCGTTCAGAATTCGAACGAGCTTAATGCTGCAGTAGAGGTCTTCTCCGGCTAAAGGTGGGTTTAGGTCAAGGGTAATTTCCTCTTCGGTTACCTCTATTACCCTTGCCGGTATGATTATTTCACCCCGAGGAGTGTCAAGGAACAAGGAAAGAAGCATGCCCGGTTCTGGCTCAACATCAAGCTCAAGCCCAGCCTTAGACACTGTCCGGACAAGGTTTGGGTCTCTTGGACCAAAGGCTTTATCAGAAGGAATGACGACTTCCTTTTTCTTCTCCTTCGGACATCCCTACTACAGCCTCTCACAGACCAGGAATGATTTCCGGCGAGCCAACCTCGAACACAAAAGGCTCAGACTGATAGGTGTCCTCAAACACCTCACCCGAGCTCGTCTTCCCAACTAAATGAATGCTAACTACATCACCAAACTGCACTTTACGCATAACGCAAACTCCTTGTGAGTTTTGATAGAAGACGAGACCTTAGAGGATAGGACTCTAAGAGCTCGTAGCTTCTACCTAAGTGGTTAAGCTAACACAGAAGTGATTTTTTACAAGGGGGGTTATGAAGAGGTTAGGACAACTAAAGCAAAGCACATGATCCCAGGCTTATCCTTTTGAAAGATTAAACCTTCAGTCGTTCGGGCTTTGAGAGAAATTCTGTCTTCAGGTAGGTTTAGGAGCCGGGATAGATTTTTCTTCATCTTTACATAATAGGGGGAGAGCTTTGGCTCATCAGCAACGATGGTAAGGTCTACCTGATCTACTTTGTATCCCTTTTCATGGAGCTTGTTTAGGGCGACAAGAAGGAAGAAGCTACTTTCTCTGTCCTTGAAGGCTGGGTCTGTGTCTGGAAAAAGTGTTCCTATGTCAGGGAGACCTCCAGCTGAAAGGAGCGCATCCGTTAGGGCATGAAGCACCACATCTCCGTCTGAGTGTCCTAAGAGCCCCTTATCATGCTCAATGGGAATACCAGCAAGGACAAGTTTTCTCCCCCGAACTAAAGGATGGACATCAAAGCTAAAAGCTATTTTCATAAAAATTTTTTTTGGACTCAGCCGGCGGTGGGGATCGAACCCACGACCTGCGGATTACGAATCCGCTGCTCTACCGCTGAGCTACGCCGGCAAAGCTTACAACTTTAAATTTAGTTTAGGTGCTTGAATTTTCAAATCTATAGTTTGTTTTCTTACTTACCACCGCAAGGATGACTAAAAGGACTAGAATACCCAAGATAAAAATCCGAGCAAACCATTGATTGGTTGATGCGGAAAGAATAGCGTCAAGCTGAGTAGTAATCCAAAAGTAGCCAAGGAATAGCAGAAAGAGAGGGCTTACAATTCCTGTTAAATAAACAAATCCTTTTGGCAATTTGATAGCTGTATCTCTGGTTAATTCCTGGTAGAAATTTTCAGGTCCAAAAATCCAGATAAAAATAAATATTTCAATAAAGGCAAACACTAAAAGAAGAAGGGAGCCTGCCCAAAAGTCAAGCTCATCGAGAAAGGCAGGCACAAAGGCTGAAAGATGAGCACCCACTATAACAAACAGCATGCTTAGGGCTACTGAATTTTTATGACTTAATTTTAATTCCTCTTCAAAGAAGGCCACTAAAGGTTGAATTAAAGCTAGGGATGAGGTAAGGGCGGCGATGAAAAGAAGGGAAAACCACAAAAAGGCTAAGATTTCTCCTAATGGAAGGTTCATAAGAATGGCAGGCATGGTCATAAAGCCTATACGGAAGGTTCCTTCCTTTGCAAGCTCTGGGACAGCAAGAGCTCCAAACATAGCAAAGGCTGCTGGGATAGCAATGCTTGCTCCGATAACAAGCTCAACAAACTCGTTTAAGCCCGCAGTATAGAGACCTGCTTTTACCACATCTTCCTTTGGCTTCACATAGCTCGCGTAAGTTGCTATGGCTCCCATTCCTAAGGAAAGGGTAAAGAATATCTGACCAGCGGCTTCAACCCAGACCATAGGATTTGAAAGACCCGAAAAATCAAGAGAATATATAAACTTCAAACCATCAAGGCCGGCAAAATTGTTGGCGCTTAAAGAAACTGCTCCAAGGATTAATCCCATGATTATTAGAGCTGGCATTCCGATTTTAGCCGTAAGCTCAATACCCTTCATCACCCCTCGATGAAGAATTATCCAGTTTATAATAAGAGTTATCCAAAGAAATAGAATGGCTACACTTGAAGGCGAAGCATACCAGCGAAAGAATTCTACATAAGGAGCCATGGCTGATTTATAGTCCGAAGAAATAACAGGTTCAGGAAGCTTCCCAAGAAGGGAGAAAACAGCAAAACCCAAGGTCCAAGATTCAATCCAGATGTAATACATTACTATTAAGAGAGGAATGGCAACTCCGATAGCACCTAAAGCTCTTGCCCATCGAGCTTGCCTAAAAAATTGTCCCATAATCCCAACCATCGACCCACGTCCATAACGTCCTGCATACCTTCCAACAACCCACTCAATAAGCATAACCGGAAGCCCGAGCAAAACAAGTGATATAAAATAAGGCACCATAAAAGCACCGCCACCATAAAGAGCCGCTTTAGAAGGAAACCTTAAGATATTTCCTAAACCTACCGCATTACCTGCAGCAGCCAAAATCATTCCAATTCGTGTGCCCCAGCTTTCACGCCCCTGCATAACTCACACCATGGCTTTTTTTCTAAGTATTCGAAATCTATTGCATCTTTTCCTTAATCCGCTTAATGATAACATGGGCAGTGTTGAAAGCAAGCTGTATGCTTCCTTTAGGAACAGCGATATCTCCCGCTAAGAAAAGACCAGGGATGTTTGTCTCAAAGTGTTCATCCACTTTTGGTCTATCTTCCAGGTCAAACTCAACGCCGATATACTTCAAAAATCCCTTGGGACTGCTCCCACCAAGGCAGTAGTAGACAAAATCAAAAACATCGCTTAAACCACCTTTAAAGTGAACCCTTACCCTATCTCCTTCAGCGCTCAAACCCTCAATGTCTGTCCCAAGCATTAGCTTGATCTTTCCTTCTTTGACTTTTTCTTCAAGCAGGGAAAGATTGACCGGGTTTATGCGGAAAAACTGAGGTCTACGGTAAGAAAGATAGACTTCACAGTTTTTGCAAACAAAGATTGCGGTCTCAGCCGCTGTGTCTCCTCCTCCAACCACTAAAACTTTGCCTGAGGCTGGGCAAAGGGAAGGAGGCTCAAAGAAGACTTTATCTTTTACCTCCTTTGGAATGGGATAGTCGGGTTTTTTTGGCTGACCAAAAATGCCTATAGCCACAACCACAAAGTCGGCTAAAAACTTAGGCTCTCCCTTAACCTTTACCTCAAAGACCTCGCCTTTTTTGCTTATCCAGTTGACCTCCGAATTAAAACGAATGTCAAGCTTATACTCAGAAACAATCCTTTCCATCCTTTTTAAAAAGTCTTCTTTGCTTTCCGTTTCAAAGCTAAGTCTTCCAATGGGAGCTACATCTACCCCTTGCCATACGGCATCAACCCTTTTCCCAGGGCGGAAAAGCCGAACGATTGTATCGCAGATGTGGTCTGTCTTTTCAAGTATGACTGTCGGCTCTATCCCTTCTTCCTTAGCTTCAACCCCGCAGGCAATCCCCGCTGGACCTGCCCCAACCACTAAAACTTTTACCCTCTCCATCGCTTCCCTCTGTGCTCTCTAAGTTTTTATTTAGGTCTATTTAACCATTGCCAAGTATGACTTATTATGGTTTCCAGGTCGTCATACTCAGGCTCAAAGGAGAGCATCTCTCTTATCTTATCCACCTTAGCGATGAGCATCGGTGGGTCGCCTGGTCTCCTTGGTCCTTCTTTAACAGGAAAATCTATGCCTGTAACTTTTTTCGCTACTTCAACTACCTCACGCACAGAATAGCCCCTTCCGTATCCGCAGTTAAAAACCTCGGATACTGAGGTCTCAAGCAGGAATTTCAAGGCTAAAAGATGGGCTTTAGCTAAGTCCATGACATGAATGTAGTCCCTTACGCAGGTTCCGTCTTTTGTGGGATAGTCTGTTCCGTAGATTTCAAGGTAAGGAAGCTCTCCTTTTGCCGCCTTCAAAGCCCTTAGTATCAAGTGGGTTGGCTGTTTATAGGTAGGTCCGACTTCCCCCTCAGGGTCAGCACCAGCAACATTGAAATACCGCAAAGATACATACTGGACCTCATCGGCATCTGCCATATCTTTAAGGATCTGCTCCACCATAGCCTTCGTCCTCCCATAAGGGCTTATAGGCTTAAGAGGGGCTGTCTCAGGTACGGGAATATCCTCAGGGATTCCGTAGACAGCCGCCGAAGAGGAAAAGAGAAACTTCTTTATCTTAGCCCTTCTCATGGCAGAGAGAAGATGAATTGTTCCGGAAACATTGTTCTTGTAGTAAAGAAGGGGTTTTTCTACGCTTTCTGGAACGACGATAAAAGCGGCAAAATGCAGGACCACTTGAGGCTTAAACTCAGATAGAACTTGAAAAACAGCCTCTTCATCTAAAAGGTCTACCTTATAATGCAATCCCCACTTTAGGTTTTCTCCTGAGGTGGTAGAAAGATTGTCCAAAACCGCAACCTCATAGCCTTCTTTAAAAAGAAGCTTCAGCACATGGGAACCGATGTAGCCTGCCCCTCCAGTCAAAAGGACTCTCATGGGCAAATTTTCTCCATTTAAGACAGATTTTCTTTAGAAAAACTCCTCAAAGTTTTAAAAATTAAGCTTAAATCAAACATTTCTCGTTGTTTTTAACATGTTTCCAATTCTTTGCAACATGTTAAAATATTCTTTACTAACAAGATGAAAAGACCTGTTTGGGTTGAGCGTCCGCTTGATAAGGAGAAGTATTTAGTCTTTTTGAAGGAAGGGGGGCTTTCGCCTTTCTTAGCAAGCTACTTAGCTCGCAGGGGCTTTGAAGACCTTCATTCAGCCTACAGGTTCCTTTTCCCAAGGCTTGAGGATTTTGCCTCTCCCTTTTTAATTCCGGACATGGAGCTTGCGGTCAAACGATTAGAGACCGCTTTGCGCACAAACGAAAGGATCGGTCTCTACGCCGATTCTGACGCAGACGGGATCCTTGGAGCCTTCATTCTCTACGATTTTTTAAGTAAATTAATTCCTGAAGAAAACCTCGTCGTCTACTTTACAGACAGGCTACACAAGGGCTACGGTTTTCATCCCCAGTCTATTCCCTACTTCAAAGCTCAAGGAGTAAGTCTTATCATCACTATCGATGTTGGCGTTGCGGACGGAGAAACGGTTGAGCTTGCGAAAGGAGCAGGCCTTGATGTCATCATCACCGACCATCATGAATTTCAGGACCTCCCCCGGACGATAACCCTCACCGGAAAAAGAAGTCAATGCGAAAGCCTCCATCATCTCTGCGGAGCAGGGGTTGTATTTCAGCTTCTAAAAGCTCTAAGGAGTTATCTTTTTGAACAGGGTTTCTTTGCGACAAAAGATACGGTTCCTAAGCTAAGACCCTATTTAGAGATTGCCGGGCTTGCCACGCTTGCAGACATGGTGCCCCTTGTTGGAGAAAATAGGCTTATCACCTACTTTGGTTTCAGGGAGCTTGAGAGGTCATCCTTCCCAGCTCTTAGGGCTTTACTTTCCGACCTTCGGTATGGGATAACCGAAAGGGACCTTCAGCTTTCTATCATCCCAAGGATCAACGCCTGTTTTAGGCTTGGTCGCCCCGAGCTTTTCTTCAATTTCTTAAAGGAAAAAGACGAGACCAAAATCAGCATGCTTCTTAAAGAGATAGACAGCTTGAACGAGGAAAGAAAAAGCCTTTCTGCAAGCCTTTGGGAGAGGGTTTTAGAAAAACGAAAAGAGGCAGAAAGAGAAAGCTTTGTTCTTATTTTTGATGAAAGTCTTCCTAAGGGACATCTTGGGGTTCTTGCCCAGAGGCTTAAGTCCTATACAGGGAAACCTGCCATAGTCCTAACAGCTGACAAAAACGGAACCCTTGTTGGTTCAGCAAGAAGCCCAGAGGGCTTAAACCTTTTAGCCCTTCTTAGCCGACGGGAGGACCTTTTTGTCCAGCTTGGAGGGCATGCCTCGGCTTTTGGCTTAAAGATAGAAAAGGATAGGCTCGGTGAGCTGATATCCTATTTGGAAGAAAGCTTAAAAGGCTATGTCCCTCAAGAGCTTGAGCTCATCTATCTTGACTATGAGGGCAGGGTTTCTGAGTTTCTCGAGGAGGAAAATCTCGTAGCTCTTAGGGAGCTTCCGCCGTATGGGATTGGTCATGAACCTCCGATGGTGCTTTTAAAGAAGTTTGAAGTTAAAGAAATCAAGCCTCTTAAAGAAAAACATTGTGAAATTTGGCTTAAGGATGGTTTTCGAGAGGTGAGGGGGGTTCTTTTTAACAGGCAAATGAAAAGGGAGCCCATTCTTCTTGCCTGTGAGCCCTACATCAATAGCTTTAGTGGAAACCTTGAGTTTAGGGTGGAAGACTTTAAAGATGAGCTTGAATGAACCCTCTTTGAACATAAGAATCATCAAGGAAGAGGAGGAATATCGGTATCTTTCTCCTTATGCTTGTAAGGCAAGGGAGAGCCGAGGAAGGCTTCGTCCTGAGCCTGAGTGTGAAATTAGGACCTGTTTTGAAAGGGATCGAGATAGGATCATTCACTCTAAAGCCTTCCGGAGGCTAAAGCATAAGACCCAAGTGTTCTTAGCCCCGAGGGGAGACCACTTTCGCACAAGGTTAACCCATACTTTAGAGACAGCTCAGATCGCAAGAACTATAGCTAAGGCTCTTCGTCTAAATGTAGATTTAACAGAGGCTATAGCCCTTGGGCATGACCTTGGTCATACTCCCTTTGGGCATGCTGGGGAGGAAGTGTTAAACGAGCTCCTACCGGGGGGTTTTAGGCATTATGAACAGAGCGGTAGGGTGGTTGACCTTTTAGAAAGGGAAGGCAAAGGGTTAAACCTAACGCTGGAGGTCCGGGACGGGATTGTCTCTCACTCTAAGGGGAGGGGTCCGATTTTGAGCAAAGACCGAAAACCCCTAACTCTTGAAGCCGAGGTAGTTAGGATCTCTGACATCATAGCCTATGTAAACCACGACATAGATGACGCTATCCGGGCTGGTATTATCTCAAAAGAGGACCTTCCTGATTTGGTAAAAAAGGAGCTTGGGGATACCCATTCCAAAAGGATAGACACCTTGGTAAAAGCGGTAATCTATCCTACGCATTTGGCGGGAGGAAAGGAAATTTTAGTTGATGAAAAGAAACTTTCAGCCCTTTATGTGCTGAGAGATTTTCTTTTTGAACGGGTCTATCAAGCAAAGGTTGTCCGAAAGGAGCTTGAGAAGGCAAAGGGGATTCTTTATCGACTTTTTGAATACTATATGGAACATTTTGAGGAGATAGAATATCTTGTTAAAATGAGAAGCATCTTACCCCATGAGCCGAAGGAGCGGCTTGTTGCTGACTACATTGCTGGCATGACCGACCGTTTTGCCCTAACACAGTATCAAGAGTTTTTCCTGCCAAACCCCTGGGTATAGGGAGAAGAAGATGAAAAGGATAGGCTGGTTTACTACAGGAAGGGATGAGGCAGCTCTCCTACTTCTTGAGATGGCTTACCGTAAAATTAAAGAGGGCTTTCTGCCCTTAGAGATTGGTTATGTTTTCGTAAGTAGAGACCCTGGGGAAAGCGAGCCTTCGGATAGGTTGATCCGTGTCGCTAAAGAGGAAATGGGATTAAGGGTCGTTACCTTCTCTGCTAAGAAATTTATGCCCGAGTTAAGAAACACAAACTTAGAGGAATGGAGAAAAAAATACCATGAAGAGGTCTATAAGCTCTTGCCAGAAGAGGTTGATTTTGGGATGCTTGCTGGTTACATGTGGATTGTGTCGGAGGAGTTTTGCGAAAAGATCCCTCTTTTAAATCTTCATCCAGCCTTACCAGGAGGACCTAAGGGGACTTGGCAAGAGGTAATTTGGCAGCTAATCAGCGCAAGGAGCGCAGAAACTGGAGTGATGATCCATAGGGTAACGCCTGAGCTTGACGAAGGACCACCCCTTACCTTTGTGCGCATCCCTATAAGAACTGCGGACTTTTTACCCCTATGGGAGGAGGCGGAAAGGATCCTCTTGAAAAAGCATCTAAGCGGTCTAAAAAAAGAGGAGGGAGAGAAAAACAAGCTCTTTCTCAAGATCAGGGAAGAGGGGGTAAAAAGGGAGTTACCTTTGATAGTGCTTACTTTACGGGCTCTTGGGGAGGGAAAAATAAGCTTTGATTCGCCTAACCTTCCCCTTGACCTAACTCAAGAGGTAGAGGAATATTTAAAAAACGAAAAATGACTTTGGAGGCAGGATAATGAAGCGCTACCTTATCTTGATCTTTCTTTCAAGCTTACTTTTCGCCTGCGTTGAAGATACATCAACCCTTAAGGTTAAGCTTATAAACCTTGAGAGTAGGCTAAACGTCCTGGAAAACCGAGTGGCAAAGCTTGAAAACGATACCCAAGCCCTTGAAAGCAGGATCACTAAAACGATAGTAGAACGGCAGGCCCTTATCGTTTCTGACCTTGAAGAGGTAAAGAAAGATCAGCTTAGGCTTCAGGCAAGGCTTGAGGACCTAACCTACAAGCTTGAGGGCAAGGAAAGGGAAGAAAAAAAGACAAGAGAGGACCTGTTAACCAGGGTTTCGGCTCTTGAGCTAAGACTAAAGAGGATTGAGAGCCTTGTCCAATCTTTAAACGATACCGCCATTCAAAATGCCACCACCCAGAATGCCATCCTCACATCCATCCCTAAACCTCAAGAAAATAAATCTGTCATCCCGAGCGAAGCGAGGGACCTCACCCCTACATTCACCCCTAAACCTCAAGAAAAGGCAAAGCTGCAAGAGGTGCCGAAGAACCTAAAAGAAGAAGACCTCTTTCAACAGGCTTATCTCCATTTTCAAAGGGGAGATTATCGTTTAGCAAGAAGCTACTGGGAGGAGTATCTAAAGAGATATCCCAAGGGGCGCTGGGTTGGGCAGGCTTACTACTGGCTGGGTGAGACTTATTTTAAAGAGAAAAACTATGAAGAAGCCATTATTTATTACCAAAAGTTGATAGACCTTCCAGAGCCCAATCCATTTAAACCCAAAGCTATGCTCAAACAAGCTGAAGCCTTTTTACAGTTAAAGGATAAAAAAGCCGCAGAGATCGTTCTAAAAAAGTTAGTTAGAACCTTTCCAGGAACACAAGAAGCTAAAGAGGGAGAGAAAATCTTAAAAGGGCTAAAGTAGGTGCCAACGGGGTTTTAAAACCCCCCTTTGGCTCCTTCAAATCTTAAACCGGCATTACTTCTTCCTCTCTTCTACTTTTAGATAACCAGCCCTGTAGGGATTTATGGTAACGACAGGAATGGGGGAATTCTTTACCACGCCTTCAGCCACGCTTCCAAAAAGGATCCTATTTATACCCTTTCTTCCATGAGTTCCGATAACGATTAAGTCTGCTCCTTTTTCTTGAGCAACCCTAAGGATTGTTTCCACCACATCCCCCTTTTCAAGGACTGGCTCTACATCTGGAAAGTCAGAAAAATGTTCCTTCAAAAAGTCTTCCATCGACTTTTTAGCCTCTTCATAAAGGGTGTTTTCAAGCTCGGTTAAGGTTTTAAGGTAATCAACGATCCCTTCATAAGTTGATAGGTCTTCAAGGACGTAGGTGAGAATAATCTTAGCGTTAAGTTGCTTGGCAAAGTCCTTTGCCCACTTAGCCAAAATAGGTGCAACTCCCGAAAAATCAACAGGGACAAGGATCGTTCTAATCTCTACCATAGCAAACCTCCTTTAAATTTTATATTCTAAAATTAATAATATGGTTTCTCTAAAGTTCAGTCAAGAGAATTTTTTAAAGGGTATAAGAGTTTTGAAAAATCTACAAAGGCTTTTGTAAAAATTACAAAGTTATAAAGGCAAAGAGCCTTCGCTTGTATCTCGAGTTCTAAGCCAAAGGGTGTTTTAGCGAATGCTCTGGCCTACAGAGGAATGGGGTTGTCGACCAGGGCGCAAGAGATGGATCTTCTGTCTATCTCTCAATCCGAAAGCAGAGAGGAGCTTCATCTGAATTTTGTAGGGCAAGCGGCTCGCTCTACACAAAAACTGAGCACAAATCCTTGCGTCCATGCGATTGTCTTTTTTGCAGGGTGGATACCTTCTAATTATGACTGAGAATAAAAATAGGCATGCAATTTGCAAAAAAACAAAAAATGCTTAGGAGGTGGGTTATGAGGTACAAAAAAGCTTTAGCCTTGATGTTTGGCATTGGGACTTTGGTTGGTGGTCCTGCCTTTGCTAAAAAAGGTATGGGTGGACCGATGGTTCCTCCAGTTGACCCAGCAAAGCTTCAGGAGTTCTGCAAGGATGCGCAACCTCTCTATCAGAGGGAGGCTCAGCTAAGGCTTGAGAAACGTTCCCTTATGCTTCAGCCGAACCCAAACTGGGATGCTATCCTTGAGAAAGAGCAGGAGCTTGCTAAAATTCGGGTAGAGTTAATGAAAAAAGCACATGATAAGAGGTTGCCGGTTGGTAGATTTGGCATGTGGAGAAAATATTGCGTATGGTAGAATGATGAGCTTCTCCCAGACCAAGTCTTAGGTTTTCAAGCAAGCGCTCAAGGCAAAGTGCTTCCTTTAAGAAAAAGGAAGCTATTCCTCCGAAGAAGAATAAGAGGGAAGGAAAGAAATCTAAATAAATGTTTCGTTTAGCATAAAGAAGAGCGGACTCAACGGGTAGGATATGCAACCCAATCCTTAGAATGGCTTTCTTATCTTTAAGGTTGACAGAGTTTTCAAAGATGTAGAGCCTTTCCCCAAGCGGGGAATCCTGATAGAAGCTTTTTGGTAGGGGATGAGTTGATTGTTTGGTTTTTGGAGAGGGGGAGCCTTCGATCGCCCCTACATATCTTCCGATTAGCTCAGGGTTTGAGTGAAGAAGGATCTTACCTTCGTCGTCGTAGATGGCAATGTAAGCAACGCCTTCCCATTCAGGGTTTAAGAGGTCTTCTCAACGATGTGCCGAGTGTAAAGCCCGGAGATAAAGAAAGAGATGGAGGCAAGCCAAGATAAGAAAAGGATCGCGTAAGGGAAAAGGCTATGCATATAAGGTGTTGATAAGCCTTAAGAACAAACCTCTTAGCTCGGCATCATTTAGGGATTGACAAAGCTCTAACAGGGCTTGCAGGTCCTTCGATGAAAGGTTTGGCTTTCCGAGAGGCACATATTTTGCCGAAAGGTTAAGAGAAGGTTTAGCCACTAAACGCGTTTTTATTCCCTTTATCGGAGGAAGAGAAGCCTCCTTTAGACGCTGATTTATTTTTTTACAAAGGAGATGGGAGTGTAGCCTCAGCTGTTGAAGAAGGTAATGTTCCTCAGCTTCGACGAAAAGATAATCATCTTCAATATAGGCTGGAGATGTGAACCCAAGTCTTTTATCTCCGATTTCTTTCCAAACCTCCTTTATTACCTCTAAGCGTAGAATATTTTCTTTGATTTTTCTCGGAAGAGGGAGACTTTGAAAGGAGGACTTAATTTGTTCCATATCTCTTTTTTACCTTTTCAAGCTCGCTAAAAACCATGTCTTTTAGCTTTTCAAGAAACTCCGGGGAGTTAGCCTCAAACCGGAGGACAAGGACAGGCTGAGTGTTTGAGGCTCTAACCAAAGCCCACCCCTCTGGGAACTCAATCCGAGCACCATCAATGTCTATCACCTCAAAGCCCTTCTCCTTAAAGATTTGGACAAGCTCTGCAACTATTTGAAACTTTATCTCATCCGGACAATCGGTCCTTATCTCTGGGGTGGAAAATCTGACGGGAAGGTCAGAGAGATACTGAGATAAAGGGATGTCCGCTTGACTTAAAATTTCAGCAAGCCTTAAGCTTGCATAAACGCTGTCGTCAAACCCAAACCATCTGTCGGCAAAAAAGATATGTCCGCTCATCTCGCCGGCAAGGAGTGCCCCCTCTTCCTTCATTTTGTTTTTTATAAGGGAATGTCCTGTCTTCCACATGATGGGATGACCGCCAAGCTCTTTTACCTTTTGAAAAAGGACCCTCGAACACTTAACCTCAGCAATGACCTTTGCCCCCTTCACCCTTTTCAACAGGTCTTTGGCAAAGATGATGAGAAGCTCGTCTCCCCAGATGATGTTTCCTTTTTCATCGATGACGCCAAGCCTATCTCCGTCTCCATCATAGCCAAACCCAACATCGCACCCCTCCTTTAAGACCGTCTCTTTCAAATACTTAAGATTTTCTGGGACTACTGGGTCAGGGAAATGAACCGGGAAGGTTCCGTCGACTTCACAAAAAAGTGGGAAGACTTGACAACCAAGGCTGGTGAAGACCTTTGGTGCGGTTAAGGAACAAACTCCATGCCCTGCGTCAAGGGCAACTCGTAGGGGACGAGAGATCTTTATGTTTTCTTTAAGATAGTTTAGGTAATCATCAAGGATGTTTAGCTCCTCCAAAGCCCCTTGCCCTTCTTCAAAATCTTGTTTTTCGATAAGGCGGTAGAGGTCTTTAATTTTTTCGCCGTAGATAGTGTCTTTGCCTACGCAAATCTTTAGACCGTTAAACTCTGGCGGGTTGTGAGACCCGGTAACCTGTATGCCTCCGTCAATGTTTTCAAGCCTAAACAGAGAAAAATACATAACAGGAGTTGGAGTAGTGCCAATGTCAACGACTGAGATACCAGTTGACCTTATTCCATCGATCAAGGCCTGCTGAAGACTTGGGCTTGAGAGTCTGCCGTCTCGACCGCAAACCACCCTTTTACCGCCAAGCCTTCTCACGGTTGTTCCATAAGCCTTCCCTATAGCAAAAACCACATCTTCGGTGAAATCAAACCCAACTCTACCTCGGATGTCATATTCCCTAAAGATGTAAGGACTAACCTTCATGAAAGCCTTCCTTATTTTTAGGCGTTGTCTTTTTCGTTTACAAGTTTTTTAAGCTCTAAGTAGGTCTCTCGGACCTTATAGATGTATTCAAGGTATAGAGGGAGCTCAGAGAGGGGAAGGCTTTGAGGTCCGTCGCAGAGGGCTTTTTCAGGTTGAGGATGGAACTCAACAAGGATGGCGTTTGCCCCTGCGATAACCCCTTGAGCAGAAACATGGTAGATATCCCTTATACCGTCTGGTGCTTTGACTTTAGAACCAATAGGATGAGAGGGGTCAATGCAGACAGGTAGTCTTGTAAGCCTTTTCACAACTGGCACATGGGCAAAGTCTGTCAAATTCCTATGTGGGTCACCAAGATGAGTCCTCACCCCCCGTAGACAGAAGATGATCTTTGTGTTCCCCTCTGAGGCAATGTATTCAGCAGCGTTAAGGCTCTCCTCAAGGGCTAAGCCATAGCCCCTCTTGTAAAGGACTGGGAATTCTTGTTGTCTGCCGACTGCTTTTAGGAGTTCAAAGTTTTGGGCATTTCTTGTGCCGATCTGCAGAATGACTCCGCAGGGATTGCCAGCCAATTCTAAGGCTTCTTTGATCTCTTCTATATGATGGGGAGCAAGAACTTCCATAACCAAAACCTTGATGCCATACTTCCCTGCAAGCTCAAACAACCAGGGTAAACACTCTTTGCCGTGCCCCTGAAAGTCGTAGGGCGATGTCCTTGGCTTGTAGGCACCCATTCTAGCGCAACAAACTCCGTTATCTTTAAGCGCTCTAAAAGTTGCTTCAGCGTTTTCATAGGTGTCAACGGCGCATTGACCGGCAAAGATATGAAAGCTATCTTGGTTAAAGGTGAGCCCAGCATATTCAAACCCAAAATCGGTAAGGGTTCCGTGTCTGCCGATAAGTCTGTATTTAGCGGTGACCTTTATGGCTTTTTCCACACCGGGCAAGTTTTCAACTTCTTCCAAGGGAACCATATAGTCCTCCCCAATCAGATGCACCTCGATGAGTTTTCTTGTAACCCCTTGATGCTCCATAACCTTGACCTGCAAATGAGGGAAGCGTTTGAGATATTCCATAAGGTCTTTAAATTCTTTGCTTTCTTTAGTGATGTGAGGCTCAAGAATGATGATCATACCAACCCCCTTTGTTTAATTCTTAAACTTAAATTTATAAACCATTATAACCTTTTAAACCATATTGCAAACCCGCAGGCCCCGCTTCATCTTTAATTCTATTTTCCTTTGCACTGATGTCAATTTTAATGAGGACTGATTTACGCTCCTCTTTGGTCCCAAGCTTTCCTTTTGTTACCTCAGGTTATTTTTGCCATCCGGGCAGTCCGGG
>JBMSAU010000137.1:0-11217 GCA_049414625.1 Thermodesulfobacteriaceae bacterium | reverse complement strand
GCTGAGGATTGCTTACGCATAAGCCTTATGAGTTTTTCTTTGTCTTCCTTTTTCAGTTCAAGCTTGAACTTAAGGCTAACAAACATCAGGGTTAGATTTTAGAGAAAAAACCTTTTTGTATCAATGGGGTTGTATTTTTTGAACAGCCCCAATTGTCTCTTGACAAATTTAAACTTTTAGATATTCTTATTAAAAGTTAGCTTATTAAGAAAACTTTTACTTTAAAGGAAAGGAAGATGGAAATAGGTTTGATTGAGGATTATGCGGTAAGGATGGTTCTTTACCTTTCTCAAAAGGAAGGGAAGGTTGTTAGTCGTAAGGAGTTAGCAGAAAAGGTAGAGATTCCTCTTAGTTTACTCTCAAGGATTGGGCAGATGCTTGAGGTTGCCGATTTAGTGTATGTTCAAAAAGGTAGGGGTGGGGGGTATAAGCTTAAAAAGAAACCCGAGGAAATAACCCTTCTTGATGTCATCGAAGCCATCCATGGCAAGGTCTATCTCAATCGATGCGTAGAATCTCCAGGCCTTTGTAGCAGGGCTCCAGCTTGTCCAGTTCATGAAGTTTGGATTGAGATTAACGAAAGGTTTAGAGAGCTTCTTAAAAGCTATGATTTTAGGAAGTTATTAACCAAAAATGGAGATTCTCAAGGAAAAAAGTCCAAAAAACAATAATAAGGAGGTAGGGTCATGGATGTCCTTTTAGCATCCCGTTTGCAGTTTGCAGTAGCTGCCTTTTTCCATTTTCTATTTGTTCCTTTAACCCTTGGGCTTTCCTTTTTGACCGCCATCTTTCAAACCCTCTGGCTTAAGACAGGGGATGAAGATTACAAAAGGGCGGCAAGGTTTTGGGGAAAGCTCTTCCTCATCAACTTTGGCTTAGGAGTAGTAACTGGAATCACCCTTGAGTTTCAGTTCGGGACTAACTGGCGATACTATTCTGAGTTTGTAGGAGATATCTTTGGTTCTCTTCTTGCTATTGAGGCCACAGTTGCCTTCTTCTTAGAATCTACCTTTATCGCTGTCTGGTGGTTTGGTTGGGGCAGGATCAGTCCTAAGATAAATACTCTTGCCATCTGGCTTACAGCCATTGCCTCAAACATCTCTGCCCTCTGGATCCTCCTTGCTAACGGATGGATGCAGCACCCAGTTGGCTATGTTATCAGAGACGGAAGGGCAGAGCTTGAGAGCTTTACCGCGGTTTTAACCAACTCCTTTGCCTGGTGGCAGTTTCTCCACACTGTGCCTTCAGCCTATGTTTTGTCTGGTTTCTTTGTCCTTGGTGTTTCTGCTTGGCATATCCTACGGAAGAATGAGCTTTCCTTTTTCAAGAAGAGCTTTAGGATTGCTGCCATCTGGACGGTGATCTTTAGCCTTTTTCTTATAGTGGAGGGGCACATCCACGGGGCTGAAGTTGCAGCAAAACAGCCTACAAAGCTTGCCGCCATGGAAGCTCACTGGGAGACTGAGAAAGGTGCAGGCTGGGTTTTATTTGCTATACCAGATGAGGCAAACGAAAGAAATTCCTTTGAGTTCATAAGGATTCCTAAGCTCCTCTCACTTCTAGCCTTCCATGACCCTGAGGCTGAGGTAAAAGGACTTAAAGAGTGGCCAAAGGAGGAGCGTCCTCCCGTTGCTTTAACCTTCTGGTCCTTCAGGATAATGGTCCTGCTTGGTTTCCTATTCGGAGTTCTCTCTGTGCTTGCCTATCTAAGGAGAAATAATCCAGAATCTTCTCCTAAGCTTTTAAAGGTTCTTGTTTGGAACATACCTCTACCTTACATTGCCGGTCAAGCTGGCTGGATAGTTGCTGAGGTTGGAAGACAGCCCTGGATCGTATACGGGCTTATGAAGACAAAGGATGCTGTGTCTCCTCTTTCTTCTCTTCAGGTTGGGCTTAGCCTTCCAGCCTTCATCATCGTCTACGGCATTTTGGGAGTAATCTGTTTCTGGCTAATTGCTTATCATGCACGGAAAGGTCCTGAGCCAGCTGAGGCCGCTCTTAAAGTTGAAACAAAATTAGCTTAAAGGGGGTGAGACCATGGAGATGAATATCTTCCAAGTAATCTGGTTTGTTCTCTGGGGAGTTCTTTGGGCTGTATACTTTATGCTTGACGGGTTTGACCTTGGGGCAGGAAGTCTCCTCTACATACTTGGTAAGGATGAGAAGGACCGTCGGGCTATCTATCAGGCTACAGGTCCTTTCTGGGATGGGAACGAGGTGTGGCTAATCACTGCAGGTGGAGCAACCTTTGCCGCCTTCCCCAAAGCTTATGCGGTGATGTTTAGCGCCCTCTACTCTGCCTTTCTCCTTCTTCTCTTTAGCCTCATCATCAGAGGGGTAGCCATTGAGTATCGGAATAAGCATGAAAGCCCAACCTGGAGGTCAATCTGGGATTTTCTATTCTTCCTCGGTAGTCTTCTTCCTGCCCTCCTTCTTGGGGTTGCCTTTGCCAACATCTTCAAGGGAGTTGCCATCGACCAGAACGGAATCTTTCAAGAGACTCTATTTCATCTTCTAAACCCCTATGGGCTTCTTGGTGGACTTCTCTTTGTCTTCTGCTTTGCTACTCATGGTGCTATCTGGGTTGCTTTTAAGACAATGGATCCTCTTTCTGAAAGGGCAGGCAACTTAGCTAAAAAGCTCTGGGTTGTAACTTTAATTTTAGTACTTCTCTTTTGGGTCTATTCTCTTGCGGCAACAAGGATTTGGGATAACTACCTCAAGGCGCCCATTCTTTTAGTCTTTCCAGTCTTGGCGGTTATAGCTTACTTAAGCGTTCCAGTCTTCTTAAACAAAAAAGCCTACTTTAAAGCCTGGGTTGGGTCAGCCTTAACCATCGTTGCCTTCACAGCTTGGGGCATAGCAGGGCTATTCCCAAACATTCTTCCATCTTCCATCGACCCAGCCTATAGTCTTACCATCATGAATAGCTCTTCAAGTGAGCTTACTTTGAAGATCATGACAGCGGTAGCAGTTATCTTTGTGCCTATAGTTCTTGCTTACACCATCTGGGCTTACAAAACCTTCTCCTATAAGATTACAGAAAAAGACATAGCCTACTAAAGCCCCTCATACCCCCTCCAAACGCCAAAGCCTGCAAGGGTCTACCTTGCAGGCTTTGTTATTTTAATTTTTCAAGTTTCGTATAAAATATTTCCCATGCAAGCCTTTATACTCTTTAGACATGGAAAGATTTCCAAGGAATGGAGGGATAGATTTTACGGAAGGCTTGATGTTCCGCTATCTGAGGAGGGGATAAAAGAGTCTATTGATGTGGTCAACACACTTTCTAACCTTGATGGAATAGTCAGGGTTTATGCAAGCCCATTAGAGCGAGCATTGTTTCCGGCAAGGCTCTTAGCCGAGAGGAAAGGCATAGAGCTTATCATAGAACCCCTTCTTATGGAGATAGATTATGGAAGCTGGGCCGGAAGGTCTCGTGAAGAGGTTCTGTCTGACCCTTTATACTGGGAGAGAGTAGAGAATGATAGCATTAAAGCTCCAAACGGCGAATCTATAAGAGACATAAGGGAGAGGGCAAGGGCGTTTTGGGAGAGGGTGAAGGGAATTGAGCCAAAAGGGATAAACATCGTCTTTACTCATGGTGGTTTTTTGCGGGCTCTATTTTGTGAACTTTTGAGCTTGCCAAGCAAGCACTTTTTTAGCATTGAGGTTCTTCATCTTCGGGCGATGGTTGTCCTTTTGTTTGAGGATGGAAACTTTTTGATCCGAGGGTTAAATGTGTTAGCATCTGAGGTAGGCAATATTATCACTCATAGTTATTGGTAGGAGGAGAGGGTATAAGGGTAGGAAGTAGACTTTTTTGATTTATAATTATAATTAAGGCTACGTAGGGGCGGGTGCGACGGACCCTGGTGAACCCCGCCAGGCCCGAAAGGGAGCAACGGTAGCCAGGCTCTCCGGGTGCTGCCCGTTCCCTGCGTAGCCCCAATTTGATTTTTAAAGGGTTTTTAAAGGGGAGGCGTGAGGGGGCTGGTGCCCCTCCCGGGCTTCAAACCCGGTGCACCCCTAAAAGGGGTGGGTGGGTTCAATTCCCATACGCCTCCGCCATAAAGCCTATGAAAAAACTCTTATTTCTTTTATTTCTTCTTTGTCTTGTCTTCTCCCCAATTCCCATTCAGGCTCTCATTTCTTTAGAAGAAGAGGAAAGAATAGGAAAGGAGGTCCTACAAGAAGTTTCTCGAAAAACTGAATTAATCCAAGATCAAGAGGTCTTATACTACATAAACTCTTTGGGTAACTTTCTTCAAAAAAGGGGTGTGGGGTTTAGTCCGTTTAACTTTCAATTTTTCTTGATCAAAGATTCGGTTTTCAATGCCTTTTCCGTGCCAGGGGGATACATCTTTTTAAACAGTGGAGTATTTGACTTCCTTGAGACAGAGGATGAGCTTGCAAGCATCCTGGCTCACGAGATGGCTCACAATTTAGCAAGGCATGTTGCAAAAAGGATCGAGACGGTAAAAAAGATGCAGATAGCAACCACGGCCGCAACGTTAGCGGCTATCCTTTTTGGCGGAGGAAAGGCTGGGGAGATAGCAGGCATAACCACGACTGCCCTTGCCAAGACAAAGCTCCTTGCCTACAGCAGACAGGATGAAGAGGAAGCAGACCGGATAGGTTTTGAGGTGGTCTTAAAAGCTGGGTTTAACCCTCAAGCCATGGTCAGAATCATGGAGAGAATGATGAAACTTTCAGACTTTGCCATCGAACTAAACTACAGGTATCTCCTTACCCATCCCCTTCCCCAGGAAAGGTATGTTAACCTCAAGAACCTTGCAGAGAGGACAAAAAACCTTCCTATGAAAGATCAGTATGCCTTCTCTCATGATGAGTTTTACTTTAAAAGGATAAAAGCCAGGGTTAAAGCCTTAAGCCACGACCCAGCTGACCTTTTAGTAAAGCTAAGAAGAGAGCTAAGAGAAGCGGAGATTAATGGGAGAGAAGACCCTTATCTTCGTTACATCTTTGCTCTAGCTCTTGCTCGAGCAAGGTTTTTTAAATCTGCAGAAGAAGAAATGCTAAGAGCTTTAAAAGAGCTCCCACAAAAGCCTTATTACCTTTTAGACCTTGCGGAGGTTTACTATCTCTCAGGTAACTATGCTCAAGCTTTAATCGTTCTTAAGGGTCTAAAGATAGATGAAAGTTTGCCTATTGCTAAAATTTTAAACACCAAGGTAAAGTACCTAACAGCAAGGTGCCTTGCTGAGACGGGCTCTTTAGAAAAAGCCTATAAGCTTTTTCGGGAACTTTACGAGGACAATCTTGTTAATCAAGACTACACCTTTTTTTACTACTTTGGACTCCTATCCTCAAGGCTTGATAGACAAGGAGAATCTCATTTTTACTTTGGAAGACACTATGAGCTAAAAGGCGATTTTCGCACCGCTTTATACCACTACAAAAAAGCCCTTTCCTTTTTGCCTAAGGACACTAAAATGTATAAAGAAGCAGAAGAAAGGGTGAGAGTTTACGAGGGAAAAAGGAGAAAACCTTAAATTTTTAGCTACACTCCTTTAACAATTTTTGGTTATTGTGGTTATAATTTATAATAGAGGCAAGTTATGGAGGGCAAAAGATGAGGATTTATTCGCAAGCCTTCAAGGATGGGGACCGAATTCCTTTAAAGTATGTGATGCCTTTAGCAGGCGGACAAAATGTTTCTCCACCTTTAAACTGGGAGGATGTGCCAAGTGAAGCCAAATCACTGGTTCTTCTTTGTTATGACCCCCATCCTGTGGCTAAAAACTGGGTCCATTGGATAGTCATCAACATTCCGCCTGAGATAAAGGAGCTGCCAGAGGGTGCTTCAACCAAAGCCATGCCTAAAGGGGCAGTAGAGCTTAAAAACTCCTTTGGTTTTGTGGGTTACGGTGGACCCCAGCCTCCCCCTGGCACAGGAGACCACCCCTATGTTTTTGTCCTTTTTGCCCTTTCTCAGGAAACGGTAAACCTTCCAGATAAGCCAAGCTATGAGCAGATAATTTCCGCTATAAAACCTTATGTGATTGCTGAGGCAAAAATTACAGGCTACTTTGGTAGGTAGGAGGACGATGGAGGAAAGAGCAAAAAACAGTGCATATAGAATAAAAGTAAGGAAACCCTTTAAGGTTCCGGTCTTTGAAAAGGTCGTTTGTCCCTATTGCAAAAACCAAGATGAATTCTATGAGGTTGTGGAAAACGCAGCCCTTTATGTTCATTACCTGCAGACTGAAGACGGAAGGCTTGAGCCTATTGAAGAGGAGCTTGAGCTTTATGGTCCAACTAAGTTTTACTGTGGAAAGTGCCATGCAGACCTCACCTTCTTTAGAAAGAAATTTTAGATGCGCCCTTACTATGTTATAAAGTCCCTCTCAAGCTTCTGGCAGCATTATCATGAACTAAAGGCTGGTGATTTAATCCTTACTCGGCTTCCCCTAAAGAAGGAAGATTACCCCCTATTTCTTGACCTAACAGAAAGAGGCATCTTTTCTTACCCGAGTTTTCTATCCCATCTTTTAAGCCAATCAAAGTGCTTGCAGGCCGAGATATTAAGGGAATTTATGCCGCCTCATACCAAAGTTATACGGGCAAAGATTGACCTCTTAAACTATATCCAAAAAACTCAGTTTGAAGGAAAAGTTGTCGTTAAAAAGGATAGGGCAAACTGTGGGCTTGGTGTTCATCTTTTTCAAAGCCTTGAGGAGGTCTTCAACTTCGCCGGCACCCAGGTCCTTGAGTTTCCCTTTGTCATCCAGCCCTTTTTCTCAAATTGGGTAGACATTCGAGTAATCATCCTTGGAGACCTTTATGTTGAAGCTTATGTTAGAGAAAATCAGGCAAACTTTCGTCAAAACCTCTTTTTTGGAGGAAAGAGCAAGACTTATGAGCTAACGCCAAAGGAGCTTGATTTTTGCCTTAGAGTAATGGAAAGGGGTAAGTTCCCCCAAGCCCATCTTGACCTCGCCTACATAGACGGTGAGGGTCCTTTCCTTTCAGAGATAAACCTAAAGGGAGGAATAAAAGGGGCAAGAATTAGTCCGGCTGAATATGAAGCCCTAAGCTCAGAGCTGGAAAAAAGGTTTTTTTCCTCCTGGGCAAAGGACCATTCCCCTTACATTGTTCTATAGCTTCAAGTTTTTAAGGCAGAGCCTGTAGAAAATACTCTTTAACTACGCTATCCCAATCAAGCTTTCTCAACACCGGTTTTATCCTTTGATAGTGAGATAGCTTTTCTTCTTTCGTTTTGGGTATCAGCTCAAAGACTCTTTTGGCTATTTTGGCTAAGATTGTATGTTCAAGCACTTCCCTTTGGTCATCCTTTAAGCTCAACAGGAAATCAGAGGGTAGGTCCCTTGCAAAGCCGATAAAATCTACCGCAAAGAAGGTCTGCTCTTCAGGGAAGTGCTTCTTAAGAAAATAGTATACACCGCAGGATGTTGAAAGGACAGGGAAGCCCCCTCCAGGGAGAGTTTCGATATGGGCTATGCCAAAGGGCTCATAGATGGACATACCAAACTCGGCATCGCTTGCAAGCCTAAGGTCAATGGTGTCGATATCCTCAGCAAAGTCTTTTCCGCATTTCCTTCTAGAGAAGCCAAATTGATTGATAAAAATTCCCTTTAGGGCACGGGACTTCTCGTTAAACTTGGTGAGCCTTTCATAGATTTCAACTTCATATCCTACAAGATCAGGGTAGCCGATGCGATGAAGGAATGGCCAACCGTATTCCTCAACCATCTTGGCTATGACCTCAGGCGGTCTACCTTGAGGAAGCTCCGTTGCAAGAAGTATATAAAACCCCTTTAGCCCGCTTTTTTCAAGAAGAGAATCAAGATAGGTAAGCAAGATAAAGTCCCGCCAAATACCCTTGCTTTTAACCAGACGACACACATGGGTAAAGAGGAGGTCAACCCTTCCGCAAACTTTACGGGAAAGGCATTGCAGGATCTTTTCCTTAGTCTTAAAGTTTTCTTCGGTCAATTCATAGTCTACTGGGATGGCGTTGTAAACAACCTTAACTTTTTTCTCCTCTACCTCAGGACAAAGAAACTTGTATTCCTTGGATACAAGGTCTCCAACGGCAAAGATGGCATCAAAGTGTCTGGCAAGCTTAACAAGAGCTGTTCTTCCCCAGTCCATCTGAGAGCCAAATATCTCTTCAAGGCTTTTTCCTTGAGAAAGAGCCTCCTCAAGGATGGGATAGAAGGTTAAGTCATGTCCGGGAAGTCTTTCAACAATCCTTCGGACTGGTGCTACCTCATGAGCGTAGAATATGAGCTTATGCTTTTCTTGAGAGTAGAGGGAAGAGATTTTAAGAAATAAGAGAGAGGGGATGCCCATGTATTCGTGGGCAAAGTGATAGAATGTTTTAGCCTGAGGATAAAGGGCTTGGGTAAGCTCTGTATATGGTATTCCTATCCGAAGATATTGTTCATAGTCCCAGTCGTGGTCGTATCTATCAGAGGTTAGTCCATACTTTTCCCAAAGGAGATACTTATGAAAGTTAACCAAATCGGCAGGCATATGAGTTATATCAACAAGGAGAACATCAACGGTTGTTGACCTTTGAGGTAGGAAGGGATGGCTAATCTTTCGCTTCCCATAAACCAGATTGATCCCGTATTTTTCGCAGATAGAAGAAAAAAGCTTCCCAAAAGAGCCTGCGTCATACTTGTGTCTACTTTCATAGAGCACTATCCCGTCTCTTCCCAAGGCTGTTGAGGGATGAGCAGGTGGTTCAAAGAGGGGACCGTAGAACAGGGTTTTATCAAAGAAAGACTGATAAGATGGGCTTGTCGTTAGCCCGTTTAAGACCTCTCCAATTCCCCCTATTTTAAAAAGTGCTTCATGAGTGACATGAATTGCTACTCTCATGCCTTAACCTCTACATACCTTCCCCTTTCCTTCACGTAGTCAATAAGCTTTGCATACATATTATCGTAGGTTAAAGTTTTTGCACAGCCGATGAGGATGAGTTTCCGCTTAGCTCTTGTTAGGGCAACGTTTAACCTTCTATAGTCCTTGAGAAATCCTATCTCACCCCTTGGGTTTGCCCGAACAAAGCTAAGGATTATCACCTCCTTTTCCCTTCCCTGAAAACCGTCAACGGTGTTAGCCTCAACTTTAAGCTCCTTTTTAAGCAGAAGATGCTTGATAAGTCTTAACTGTCCTGCGTAAGGCGTAATGATCCCTATAGCTTTTCCGTCTAAGCCCATCTCTAAGAGCTCCTCGGCAAGGCTTACGGTAAGCTCAGCCTCCATTGGATTTTCAAAAGAGGTTGTTCCGCTTGGCTGGTATTCCTTTGGGTCAGCCCTTGAGGTATCCACAAATACTAAAGGTATGGTTGGGTCTAAAATTTCAGCGTAGCTCTGAGGTTGAGAAACCCTAAGGTCAGCGAGGGTGTGCCTCGCAACTGAGCCATCGGCGATTAGCTTTCCCTCATAAAAGTTAGCGTTAGAAAAGCCCATGATAACCTCATGCATGCGATACTGTACAATGAGCATGGCAGAAAGGCTTGGGTAATCCCGTATCAATCTTTCAAAAAGGGTTTGCTCAAGCTCCTTTGCCTTCTCACTTTGGATGACTGGGGGAAGTTGTTTGTGGTCCCCTGCTATGATAAACCTTTTTGCTCGAAGGATAGGTATGAGGGTTGAAGGTTCTATCTGCTGGCTACCCTCATCGATCACTGCAACGTCAAACTCAAATCCCTGTAGAAACTCCGAAGCAACCATAGAGTTAGTAGAAAGAACAACCTCTGCCAAATCTATGAGATTTTTTATGATCTCTGCTTCCTTTGCCTTGTAAGTAGATATAGCCCTTGATATTTCGCGGTTTAGCTCAATCCATCTTGCCATGGACTGAATTAATTCCCGAGAAAGCCCTCGCAGTGCTCTTTTTTCTTTAGCAAGCCTTATTATCTCCTCGTCAGTCAAGCCCCTTCTTAAGCTTGGAATAGGTTTTTCGAATTTGTCCCTTTCTTCCATTTTTTTCTTAATCTTGTCCCAGAAGTTGACTAAGCCAAGCTTTTCAACCTCCTTTTCAAGCTGGGCATAGATGGAGTAGCTTTCAAGGTCTTCGAGGATCCTTGCTGGATGCCCAACTCTTACTACCCTTATCGGTCCATAGGGTAAGAGCTTTTGTAGTAGATTATCTACCGCAACGTTTGTGTCTGCAGTGGCTAAAACCTTATGACCTTCTTTGACGAGTTGGAAGATGACTTCTGCAATGGTGCTTGTTTTCCCTGTACCTGGAGGGCCATGAACTAAGAAAAAATCTTGAGAGGCTAAAGAAAGTCTTACAGCCCGTCTTTGAGCCTCATTGAGTTTTTCGTTGAATATTCTTACATCTTTTTCCTTTCTTATTTTTCGTGGCTTCTCAAGGTAGAGAAGCACATTTCTTATCCTTCTTTTCTCTTGAGGAATGTGTCTTAGATATTCTAAGTTTTCGGTCATTCGGCGGAATGTTATATCGTTTACATAAAGGTCAAGACGAACCTTTTTTTTGAAAAGCCAAGCAGGGGGTTTTTCTTCAAAGGCAACGGTGATAGACCTTTCATCCACCCTTGTCACTGTTCCCACAAGGTCGCTCCGCAAAGGATCTCCCTGGCTAATGAGCACAAGATCTCCCGTTGAGATCTGCGTCTCAATGGGCTTTTCGCGAAAGAACCGAACTAAATGAAGATGAAACTTTGTCCCTACCTTTACCGCCCGAAGATTGAGGATTGCCCGACCAAAGAGCTCTCTTTCCTCACCGGAGAGCCTTTGCATCTCCTCTTCTTGAGCTTGGATTTCCGCTCGTAGCTCGTGCTCAAGAAGGGTTTTAAAGCGTTCGACGTATTCATGAACCGTTATGATCTCCTTTGCCTCCTCTTGAGAGGGAATAAGCTCAGGATAGACCTCGCAGAGGTCTTCATCCTTTAGGACAAGTAGCGTAGAATGGTTAGCCTGATATAGCCTATCTACCTCGCTAAACCTTATACCAAGGCTCCGTAGAGCTTTAGCAACCTGTTTTGCCGAGACAACACTTCTTAAAAGTAGAGGCATGGGTAAATTTTAGCACCAAAATGAAGTTTGGTAATTTTTATAAACGTTTTTATCTCTTTTTCTCTTGGATAAGCCTCGCTTATCGCAGGACACTTCAGGGGAGGAACTTTCTTGAAGCCTCAGTCAAAAGTTGGGGCTGTTCAAAAATTTTAATTAAGGATTAAATTATTAAACT
>JBMSAU010000136.1:0-13587 GCA_049414625.1 Thermodesulfobacteriaceae bacterium | reverse complement strand
TTAGCACAGGCTATAGACTATGCTTCAGAAGTGGCTTCTTGGACAGAAGAAGATATTAATGAGCGTATTAACAAAAAATTAAAAGACTTGATCATTGATGAAAACTTGAATTTGGAGGATTCAAACATTAAGCTTAACCAAAATCAAAGAATTTTGCTTGTGGGTTTTTCTATGGAAGACCGTTTACAAAGAATGATCGATTGGCTTTCTGAAAAATACGGAATGAGTATTAATGCAGTTCTTTTAAAATATGTAAAAACAAAGAATGGTGAGGAATTAATTGCAAGAACTATGGTTATACCTGAAGAAATAGAAAAAGAAAGAACCGAAAAACAAAGACGGCAGAGAAAAATTCAATTGTCTGATGAACCAGGGAATTATAATATAGATGAATTAAAAAAGCTATTATTAAAATATCTCTCAGAAGATAGACCTGTTCCAAAGCGTATAAGAACGATATTACTTTCTTTATGCTTAGAACATCCTATTGTAACTCGTAACATGATAAAGGAAGAATTACTCAAGAGAGGAGAAGCTGAAGATGAAACTTTAGCCGGGAAAATAATAACCTCTATTTCGAAAGAAATAGGAATTGCAAAAAGAGACTATCTGCGCCAAATATTGAGATACGATAAGATAAGCAAAGATCAAAAAGAAAATTATAGAATTCCCGAGGAATATAAACAATTAGTAAAAGAAATACTATCTGAACTTAATAAAGAATAAGTTTTAGTAGATAATGTTAAGGATTTGATATTATTTTTTAAAAATTTGATAATAATTTTTGATCCAAGTTTCTAAGGAGACTTATTATGTTTAGACAAAAGCAACAATCTAAACCTCAGACCAATATAATTACGCTTAGTCCAAGTGAAATAGGAAAACCACTTCTTGAGGACTTTTGTCCTCGGTGCTTTTGGTTTACTAAAAAGTTTCCGATTAAAGAAAAACATCCTTTTCACTCTCCAATGGCAGGTCTCCTTAGCATAACAGATAAATATGTTAAGGATGTGGTTGAATGGCATGTTCAGAAATTAAACCAGCTACCAACTTGGATACTAAATCAATTGAAGAGATATTATCCCCACCTTGATTTCGACAATGTTAGATTAATAAAACCAACTACTTGGCAGGTTTCTCTTTTTGATGGGGCATGCCTTTTAAAAGGGCAAGCTGATGAAATTATAGAGTTTTCTGATGGCTCTTGGTTTATTATTGATTATAAAACCGCTGCTTTAACAGAAAACCAAGCAAAGTTGAGACCTCATTATTCGGCTCAACTTAACGCTTATGCTTATTTGGCTAACAAAAATTTGAAAAAACCTGTTGTAGGCTTAGCTTTAGTATACCTTGACCCAGATTATAAAAACCTTAATGATGAGGTCATACTACACCGAACTAAAGAGGAGTTTCTTTTTGGCTTCAACCCAACCGTCGTGCCAGTAAAGCTTATGGATAACAAATGGGTAGAAGACCTATGCCAAACCATGTTTGAAATCCTCTCCTTAGATACACCACCTGAAGGAAAGTTAAACTGCGTGGGGTGTAATACTTTAAAAGACTGGATTAGGATTATTTATCAGTATACATTTTGAAGTTCTACTTGCAAAGAAAAGTTATTTGCAATCTTTTGAGAGGATCTTATGAATACCTTTTTTGATCAATTTATTCAAGTTCCACTTGTTAGAGAATTTTTAGACTTGATCTTTGATTATGACTATGCCATAGTAGGCGGATTGGGAGTAGCTTTTTGGGTGAAAGAGAGAAAACCAACTCCAGGTGAGCTTGATATTTTAATTGACGAAGAAGAGATAAACGATTTACTTGAGCTTCTTGAAAAGCAAGACTACACCATAGAAGGTTGGAAAGGCTTAGAGATAACCAATGTTGCTGTTAGAAAGGAAGACTTTCGCTTTGATATCCTTCTTGCCCAAGATGATTGGTTAAAAGAAGAACTATTTTTTACCATTACTGTGCCTAATAGAAAAATAAAGGTGCTTCATCCAAAAGGTATAATTAAGATGAAGCTTTTAGCCCTGCGAGAAAAGGATATGAAAGATATTGAACTTTTAGAAAACTTTATAAAAAACGCACAATCTCACACCAAAATCACCTATCAAATTTCTCTCAAAGCATAAAAAAAAATAATCCTATAATTTTGTGTCGAAACGGATAAAGTTGTCTCGCCCATGTCGTCCGAGCTTTAATACAAAGTGTGCCTTTGCAACGCTCGGGAAAACATAGTGAAAATTACTTTAAAAAGTTAGGCATAATTTTTGTAAGTGCTTTTTAAAAAAAAACAAAGGAGGGATGGGCTATGAAGAGGGTGTTAGTACTTTTAGCGGGTGTTTCTTTGTTAAGCTTTTTTACTGTCTATGCTAAGGGACCTCATGGGGGAGGTCCTGCTGGTCCCAAGCCCTATCATGGGGCTGGAATAGGCAAAGAGGTAAGCAAAGAAGCAAAAATAAAGGCAAAACAAGAGAAGCGCGAATTTGGGCAGACTGTTAGAGAGAAAGCCCAGAATAAAACGAGAATCATGGAACACAAAGAGCTAATAGAGCAGAAGAAAGAACAGAAGAGAGAGTAAAAACGTATCCATAAACCACCTGGGCAAGGCAACCAACAATTCAATAGCCTTGGTTGAGTCTCTTTTGTCAAGTTAGCAGGGCTATCACCCTGCTACCTTCAGTCATTAAAGATTTTAGCTTGACATTTCCTTTTATCTTATGTTAACTTTATTGTATGAAGCGATTAATTCTTTGTGCTGATTGGCTAATCACTTCAGCAGAGCATCCTCCTATTCATCAAGGAGCAATTGTAATCGAGGGTAAGAAGGTCCTTGATGTTGGACCTCAGCGCGAAATATTAGCTCGCTATCCAAACGACAAAATTGTTAACCTTCAGCATAAGCTTATCTTCCCTGGCTTAGTGAACGCTCATACACATGCTCCGATGAGCATATTCCGCGGTATAGCTGAAGACTTACCTCTTATGACCTGGCTTAGGGAATACATCTGGCCGGTTGAAAGTAAGATCAAACGGGAGTGGGTCTACTGGGGCACAAAGCTTGCCTTAATTGAGATGCTCCGCTCAGGGATAACGCTTTTTTGCGATATGTATCTTTTTGAGCCAGAAGTTATAAGGGCAACTGAAGAGGTAGGGCTTAAAGCCTTGCTTGGAGAAGGGCTTTTTGACTTTCCTTCTCCGGGGTATGGTCCTTTAGAAAAAGGGCTTAAACTTACCGAGGAGCTTCTTCAGGAGTTTTCTCGCCATCCTAAAATAAAAATCGCCGTATCCCCCCACACCCTTTACACCTGCTCCCCTGATACTATTAAAAAATGTGTAAAGCTTTCTGAGAGATACAACGCTCCTCTTCACATTCATCTTGCTGAAAACTCTGAAGAGATAGCTGAAATAAAGAAACGATACGGAAAGCATCCAGTAGAGCTTCTTGATGAGCTCGGAGGTGTGAACGAAAGGCTCTTGGCTGTGCATTGTGTAAAGCTCGGAGAGAGGGAGATTGAAATTCTTTCCAAGAAAGGGGCAAAGGTTGCAAGTTGTCCGGAGAGCAACCTTAAGCTTGGCTCAGGGATTGCGCCAATTCCTAAGATGCTCTCTGCAGGGCTTTGCGTTGCCCTTGGCACAGACGGTCCTGCAAGCAACAACGACTTAGACCTTCTTTCGGAGATGCGAACCACCTCTCTGATCCATAAGGGTTTAGCCGAAGACCCAGCGATTATCTCCGCAAAAGATGTCTTTGCTATGGCCACAGAAAACGGTGCCTTAGCCCTTAATTTCTCAGACACGGGAAAGCTTCTTCCAGGTTATAGAGCGGACCTTGCAGTTCTTGACCTAAATAAAGAAAATCTTCAGCCAGATTACAATCCTTTAGCCCTTCTTGTCTACAGCGCAAAGGCTGGTCAAGTGTCTGATGTAATGGTTGACGGTGAGTTCATCATGAGAAACCATCAAATCTTAACGGTCGATGAAGCCTTGATAAAAGAAAAAATTCATGAAATCAAAGAGGAGATATTACAGCTTTTAAAGACACGGAAGAGCTAGTTTTTAAAATAGACTTTCAATTAATTTTCACAAGACAGTTGTAAAAGGTGAAGTTCGATAGTGAAAATTTTCTCATACTGATGAAGGTTTACCCAAAATTATTGTATCTTTTCTCTTGACAAATTCTTAAATTTTCATAATATGACAGATTAAAATTTCTAAGGAGGTTGACCTATGGCGGATATTGAGGCCCTTCTTAAGGAAGAACGTATCTTTTATCCTCCACAGGAAGGAAAGGACCGGGCTTACATTTCGAGTAAGTATCAGTATGAGGAAATTTATAAGTATTCCCTTGAGGACCCAGATGGCTTTTGGTCTGATAGGGCAAAAGAGCTTATCACCTGGTTTAAGTATTGGGAAAGGACTTGCTATTGGGATTTTGAAAAGCCTGAAATTAAGTTCTATGAAGGCGGAAAGCTTAACGCAGCCTACAACTGCCTTGATAGACATATAGCTAATCCTCAGATGAAAAATAAGGCAGCCATCATCTGGCAAGGCGAGCCAGACAAGGACGTCCGGGTCTACACCTATCAAATGCTCTTTGATGAGGTTTGTAGGTGGGCGAACATCCTTAAACATTTTGGAGTGAAGAAGGGTGATCGAGTAGCCATCTACATGCCCTTGATGCCTGAAGCCGTAGCTGCCATGCTTGCCTGCGCAAGGATTGGAGCAATTCACAGCGTAGTGTTTGGTGGTTTTTCTGCTGAGGCTTTAAAATCAAGGATCCTTGATGCTGGGGCAAAACTTCTAATTACTGCTGATGGAACTTATCGTGGTGGAAGAAAGATAAACCTCCTTTCTAACGCAGAGATTGCTGTTTCGGAATGTGATTGTATTGAAAAGTATATCGTCGTTAACCGTTTCGGTGAGGAAATCACCCTTTCTGACAAAAGGGGCGTTCTTTATGATGAGCTGAAGAAGAATCCAGATTTCGAGAAGTATTGTCCATACGAGGAGATGGATGCTGAAGATATCCTTTTTATTCTTTATACTTCAGGTTCAACTGGGAAGCCAAAGGGAATTTACCACACAACCGGTGGTTATATGGTTTATGCGGCCCATACTACTCAATGGGTATTTGACCTAAAGCCTGAAGACATCTTTTGGTGCACCGCGGACATCGGTTGGATCACCGGGCATTCATACGTTGTTTATGGCCCCTTAGCCCTTGGAGGGACGGTCTTCATGTATGAAGGTGTTCCAACCTATCCTCACCCTGGTAGGTGGTGGGAGCTTGTCGACCGCTATAAGATAACCATCTTCTACACCGCACCAACTGTAATCAGGGCTTTGATGAGGGAAGGGGAACAATGGCCAGCTAAGTATGACCTTTCGACGCTTCGCATCCTTGGGACAGTAGGTGAACCCATCAATCCCGAGGCTTGGATTTGGTATTATAAGAATATAGGTAAAGGTAGGATTCCTGTTGTTGATACCTGGTGGCAGACAGAGACGGGCGGGCACTGCATCTCACCCCTCCCCTATGCTATCCCTCAAAAGCCAGGTTCCGCAACTTTACCTTTACCAGGAATTGAGCCAGTAATCCTTAGAGGAGATGGGACACCGGCTGATGTAAACGAAGGAGGGCACCTTTGCCTCAAGAGGGCTTGGCCGGGTATGGCTCGCGGAGTTTGGGGAGACCCAGCGAAGTTTAAAGAGATATACTTTAGCCGATTCCCTGGATACTACCTCACCGGTGACGGAGCAAGAAAAGACGAAGACGGTTATATTTGGATCATGGGTAGGCTTGACGATGTTATCAATGTCTCCGGTCACCGTATCGGAACCATGGAGCTTGAATCGGCCTTTGTGGCTCATCCAGCGGTAGCTGAGGCAGCAGTAGTTGGTATGCCCCATGAGATAAAGGGTGAAGCCATCTATGCTTATATCGTTCTTAAGGAAGGATATCAACCAAGCGAAGAGCTAAGGAAAGAGCTTGTCAATCACATAAGAAAAGTCATTGGACCTGTAGCTACACCGGATGTTATTCAGTTTGCTTCAGGATTACCCAAGACTAGGTCTGGGAAGATCATGAGAAGAATCCTGCGGAAGGTCGCTGCAGGTATTTACGACGACCTTGGCGATACCTCTACGCTTGCTGACCCATCTGTCGTTGAAGAAATCATCCGCGGAAGAAAAGAAATCTTTGGACGCTAAACTTTCTTAGGGGGCTTTAGCCCCCGGTTTTTTATTTAACCGTGAAGGATTTTATCTTCACCCTCCCAGTCCAAGTTTTTTTCGGGAAAAATTCTTTAAAACAACTCCCGGAAATTTTACCAACTCTTGGAAAGAGATGTCTCTTAATTTACGGAAGGTCTCAGGCAAAGAGGGTAGGAGTTTATGAAAAGCTTGTCCAATCTTTAAAATCTTCAAACATAGAATTTCAAGAGTTTTCTGGAATTAAGCCGAACCCACCTCTTTCCAAGGTAAAGGAAGCCATACAGTTTGCTCAAGATTTTAAACCCGACTTTTTGATTGCCCTTGGTGGAGGGAGCGTCATAGATACTGCAAAGGCTTTGGCTTGTGGATACTTTTATTCCGGTGACCCTTGGGACTTTTTCGAAAGGAAAGCAACCCCCGAAAAGGCATTACCTATCGTTGCTATTCCAACCATTGCGGGAAGTGGTTCAGAGCTAAACGATGTGAGCGTCATCGTAAACGAGGACTTGGGCTTAAAACTTTCTATTAGGCATCCTTCCCTTTTCCCCAAATACACCTTTATTGACCCCAGTTTAACCTATACCGTACCCCAAGACCTCACAGCCTATGGAGTGATGGATGCCTTTTCCCATTGCTTTGAGTTTTACCATTTCAGCAAACATTTTACTGAAAGCCTACCCTTTGACCTTGCCGTCCTTTTCATGAAAAGACTCATTCACTGGGGTAAGATAGCTTTTGTTGAGCCAGAAAACTATGATGCCCGGGCAAACATCTTTTGGATTAGTTCGCTTGCTTTATCGGGTCTCATTCGTTCTGGGGTGGGAGCTTACAGGTTTTTTCTACATTCCCTTGAGCATCCCCTAAGCGGGCTTTTCGACACTCCTCACGGTCTAAATTTAGCCATCCTCATGGCTTCTTACCTTAGACTTTATCACCGAAACCAAAGGGTGAGAAAGTTTTTTAGCGATGTTTTTGGTATCGAAGGAGAGAAAGATTTAAGTAGACGAGGTCTTGAGAGTCTTTTAAGCCTTTATGAACACTTTAAACTACCCCTCTCGCTAAAAGAGATTGGGGTTAGTTCTCAGGATATTCCAGCGCTTGTGGAGAGGGCTTGCAAGATACTTTTCCTTTGGAAGGCTGAAGAGGAGTTTACAAAAGAGGATGTTGAAAAGTTTTATGCTCTAGCCTTAGAGGGTCCCTTTGGTTAAGGGATTATTAAGCTCTTTTCCATTCGGTGATAAGGAAGCCGTCAATAAGCCTATGCCCTAGTAATTCAAACCTAAGGAGCTTTTTTAAGCTTTTAAACCCTTCTCCTCCCACAAGGGTTGGAACATTCTCTCCGCCCACAATAATCGGAAA
Source organism: Thermodesulfobacteriaceae bacterium (assembly GCA_049414625.1). GTDB lineage: Bacteria > Desulfobacterota > Thermodesulfobacteria > Thermodesulfobacteriales > Thermodesulfobacteriaceae > WYEG01. The sequence continues at coordinate 6,006 of JBMSAU010000136.1, read as the reverse complement.
ATGAATTATCCTTAGCTCGTCTATAAACCCAAACCTAGCAAACTCCCAGTTGATGGAAGCACCTCCCTCAACCATAAGCTTCCTTATACCCCTATTCCAGAGTTCAGATAGAAGATAGGGAAAATCGACAAGTTCCTCCCCTGCAAATATAACCTCGGCGCCAAGCTCCTTTATTCTTTTAACTCTTTCTTCGGGTGCTCTTTTAGTAGTAGCGATGATGGTTGGAGCGTCCTTATAGAAGATGTTCGCATTATATGGGACATTGGCTGTGGAGCAAGGGATAACTCTGATAGGATTTTTTCCTTGGACATACCGAACGGTTAAGCTTGGGTCGTCAGTGCGCACTGTCTCACAACCAACCATGATGGCATCAACTTGTGCCCTTATGCTGTGAATATAAGCGTAGACATCCCTTGGCATAAGGCGCATCAACTCTTTGCTTGAAGCCCCACGATAAAGTGTGAGCTTTCCGTCAAGCGTAACACCTGAAACTACGATCACATGCGGTCTATTCATCTTTGACCCTCCCGTAGGTGTGATAAAGATAGTATAGTCTATGAATAAGGGATAAAGAAGTGAAGATAACGATGAGTTTTATACCTAACTCTAAGGCACCTTCAACTTTTATCTTTTCGAGTAGAGTAAAAAAGAGAAGTGTAACATGTGTTTCCGGTCTCCCAAAAAAGCCTTTCCCTTCTAAGGGGTCAAAGATCCTGCCTTTTATCCTTTCCGCAAAGCCAATCTCAGCGTAAGCCACTGGCTTTATAAAAGAATGAAGCATGGAAAGGGTGACAGCAAAGGTTGCCCAGGTAGGGCTTGCATAATAATAGCCGACTATGCCGAGCACAAGCCCATCAACCCATTTATCAACCACCCAGTCAAAAACCGCACCAAACTTAGTTGTTTTGCCAGATAGCCTTGCAACCTCCCCATCAACAAGGTCAAAAAGTCCAGAGATTAAAAGCAAAAAAAAGGCGGTGAGCAAAAATTCATAATAGTAAGCAAGGGCAGAAGCCGTTCCTAAAATAAGCGAAAGGAAGGTAAGGACATTAGGACTTGCTTTAAGCTTAAAAAGAGCGTAGGCAAAAGGAAAATAAATCTTCTGAAAGACTGCCCGTTTGCTCGCCAGGTTCATACTCCCAATGATAAACAAAAATATTTAAGGCGTCAATACTCAGAGTTTTTCTGCTAATCTTTCGGCAAGAAAGACAAGACATTCAAGGTCAAGGTAGGAGATGGCAGAGGCATCATAGAGGACTTTGCAGTAAGAGCTTAATCCCTCTTCAGGGTCGCCAGCCCAGTAGTTGACCATAAGAGGGACCCTTGGAAGGGCATAAACTATAAAACTAACCCCAGAATTTGATACCTTTAATTGAGAAATCTTGAAGCTTTTTAGCGCCTCTAAAACGGCTTCCCTTTTTTCATCAAAAAGCCTCGCTAAAGGTTCCTCAGCGTATCTTTTTAGCGTTGCCACCTTTGATAGAGAGTGAGGAAAGGATTCAAGCCCCACAAATTCTTGAGATAAGGGTTTATTTCCATTATAAAGAAAATAATTCATTAGCAAGATTTCGTCTCGTGGGTCAAGCTCAAAGCCTTTCTGACTCTTTAAACTTAACGGATAACCATTAGCATCGAGCTCGATTAAGACCTCATCGTCAAGATAAGGAAGGACTGCAAGATTTTGCTCAACTCTTGCTCCTAAGTTGTAGGCAACTTCTCGGAGGTTTAGCCTTTTAAACTTATCTTTCAGCTCCTTTAGGTTTTCTAAAAGTTGATTAAAAGTTATCCTTTCTTCTACCCTACCGGCAAGCTCTTCTTTTGGAAGATAGGGGCATTTTGAGATATCCCATTCTCCAGCCGAAACCTTCAGGGCAAAGAGCAAACAGCTTTCAAGCCCGCACTCCTTGCAGTTTGTTTTGGGTAGCCTTTTTAGAAGTTCAAGATAGCTTGGCATCGAAATGCTCTTTAAATCTTGCCCGAACTTTAGTATAATTTTAGCTAAAAATTCAAATTGAGAAAAGGCTATGCGAGGCGTCCAATGTGTCACCCTGAAGCGTCAGCCGAGGGGTCTCCTCATGAAGCGTCATCCAGAGCCATTTCTTGTCACCTTGAGCGAAGCGAGAGGTCCCTCGACGCTTGCGCGCCTCGGGATGCTATCCCGGGACGCCGTCCAGAAAGAAGTGAAAGATGCCTCGCTATCGCTCGGTAGGACAAAGTAGGGGCGCACTTTTTGAATAGCCTCAAGGCTATGCTAACTTTCAAAAGGGAATACATCTACCTTGATTACAACGCCACAACTCCTGTTCTACCCGAAGTAGGAGAAACCTTTAGGGTCTATGCAGAGGAAGTGTTTTATAATCCAAGCTCTGCTCATGCTTTAGGGAAGCTTGCCAAGTCCGCTTTAGATTCTGCAAGAGAAAAGGTAGCAAGCTTAATCCAAGCCAAAAAAGATGAGATAATCTTTACCTCCTCTGGCACGGAATCAAACCACCTTGCTATCCTTGGTTACTTAAGAAGTTATGAGCTCAAAACGGGTAAAAAGGGACATTTGATCGTCTCTTCCTTTGAGCATCCTTCTATCCTAAATCTTGCAGTAAAGCTTATGGAATGGGGCTATCCTGTCGACTTCCTGAGAGTATCCCCTGAAGGGTATGTTGAAGTAGAAGACCTAAAGAGAAAAATCAGAAAAGACACCGCTTTAGTTTCTGTTATGCTTGCAAACAACGAGATAGGAACCATTCAGCCAATCCCAGAGCTTGCCAAGGTTTGCAAAGAGTATGGAGTTGTTTTTCATACCGATGCTTCGCAAGCTGTAGGTAAGATCCCTGTCTCAGTCGTTGAGCTGGGCTGTGATATGCTTACCATTTCTGGGCATAAGCTTTATGCTCCAAAGGGCATTGGTGCCCTGTTTGTCAGGGAAGGGCTTGAGCTTCAGCCTCTTTTTTTCGGTGGAGGTCAAGAAAGGGGCTTAAGACCAGGCACCGAACCCGTTGCCCTTTGCATGGCTCTTGCTAAAGCCTGCGAAGTCGCAGAAAGAGACCTTCCAGCCGAGATGGAAAGACTAACCTTCCTCCGGGAAAAACTATATCAAGGGTTAAAATCCGCTTATCCAAAGCTTTACCGCTTTGGGCTTGAGGATAGAACACTTCCCAACACCTTAACCGTTTCTTTTGTCGGTGTCTCTGCTCAAGCTATCTTCCAAGCTATCCCCCAAGTGTGTGCAAGCACTGGTTCCGCCTGTCATGATAGAAAAGGCTCAATCACCCTTTCAGCCTTGAAAGTGCCAGAAGATGTAGCCATTGGAACCATCCGCTTTTCCCTTGGAAGATACACCACCCTTGAAGACATAGAAAGGACTATCGAACTTTTTATAGGTTATTTTAGCAAACACCACTAAAACTAATGCTATTCCTTATCCTTTCTCCATCAACGGAGCTAAAAGAGGAAGAGCTTTCCTTTTATCGTGAAGCAGGCATAAGAAACTTTATTTTCTTTAAACAGCATTTTGAAGGTGATTTTTCGAAATATCTTATTCCGCTTAAAAAGGCTTTAAAAAGTTTATTTTTACTTTGCGTAGACCAAGAGGGCGGGAGAGTAGCTCGTATTCCAGGAGATTTTCCTTCTCCACTTAGCATGGCAAGGCAGATGCGAGAAAAGGGAGACAGAGCATTCTGCGAATGGGCCAAGTCCTTAGCTAAAGCTGTAAAAAGCCAAGGTCTAAATGTCAACCTTGCCCCTTGCGTTGACCTTGCCGATGAAAAAGCACCAGACTTTCTTAAGGAAAGAACCTTTGGCTCAGATCCAGAAGAGGTCATAGAGTGTGCAAAGCTTTTTTATTACTGCCATGCAGAAGAAGGCATAGCAACCTGTCTTAAACATTTTCCTGGTTTAGGGGGGGTTGAGGTTGACCCGCATGAGGACCTTCCAAGAAAAAGCTTAATCACCGAAAAAGACCTTAAGCCTTTTAAGAGCTTATCTTCCCTTTATCCAATGGTTATGACTACTCACCTTTCCGACCCCTCAGCTCAAGGGCTACCTTCTACCTTCTCAGAAAGGATTGTTCGGCTCTTAAGAGAGTATTGTAATTTTAAAGGGTTGATCCTGACTGACGACCTAAACATGAAGGCTTTGAAAGAGTATGAGCTTGCTGAAAGGTTTATTCTTTCTTTAGCCTGCGGTCATAATTGTTTACTGTATTGCGGACCTTACAACGAAGTAGCTAAAATTTGGGATGATTTAAGAAAGGAAATAGAGAAAAGCAAGATCCTTCGAGAAAAAGCAAAGGAGTCTTTTTATCTCTTGGAAAAGCTTAAAAAGTCCATCAAGATTCCAGAATAGAACAGGCTGAACAGGTTTTGCATTCTCCGACCCTGCAAGCCCTTGTGGGAATGCCTAAAAGAGCTTTTTTCCATTCACCATAAAGATAGCTTTTCTTAACTCCTGTTTTTATAAAATCCCAGGGAAATTTTTCTGAAACCTTGTCTTTAAATTCCACCTTAGCTTCTTCTAAAGCTTTCAAAAGTTTAGAGGTAGGAGCTGAAAGATTATGGGAAATAACAAGCCCTGTTTCTTCGTTTCCTCGAGCAATTAGGGCTTGAATTCTTGCTAATTTCAAAGGCTCAAAGGAAAGCTCTCCCACACCCTTTAACTCTTTTTTAAGAAATATTTCTTTTTCCTCGAGCTCTTTTATCTCAGGTAGATTTGCCCACTGAAAAGGAGTGTGGGGTTTTGGAACAAAGGGAGAAAAGGTAAAACGGAAGAGGTAGGGAAATCTACTTTTCACAATCCTTCTTATAAACTTTACACTTTCTTGTAGGTCCTCCAAGGTTTCTTCCGGAAGACCATACATAAAGTAAAACTTAACTTTTTTTAAATGGACGGCTTTAAACATTTCAAGGAGCTTAAAGATAAGGTCGTTATCTATGAGTTTGTTGATCCTTTTTTTTAGTTTTTCTGATGAAGTCTCCGGAGCAAGGGCGATCGACCTTGTAGTGGAAAGAAGGGGTAAAAAATCTTCAGTTATGGTTTCTGCTCGGATTGAGGAAAAGGTCAAGGTTGCTGACTTAGACTTTAAGATAGACCAAACTTCTTTAAGGAGTGATAAGTCTGCAAATTCAAGCCCAATCAGTCCTACCTTGCCTTTTTCTGGAAGGTTTTTACAAGCTTCTAAAAGGGCTACTTTATCTACCGTCCTTGGTGGACGGAAAAGATAACCTGCAAGGCAGAACCTGCAACCTCTACCGCATCCTCTAAACACCTCTATAAGATATGAATTCTTGAACTCTGCCTTCTCAGAAATCAAGTGAGAAACCACCGGCTTAAAACCGTTTTTTGCCTTCGCAACCTTGACCTCCTCTTTAGGCTGATGCGAAGTCCAAAAAAATGGAAGTGCATTTAAGCTTTCGATTAATTTTGCTTTATTGTCTATCCATTCAACAAAGAGGGGGACAACGGCATCTTCCATTTCTTCCCATTCTCCGAAGAAAAAGCCATCAAAGAAGGGGAAGAGCGGTGTAGGATTGGCGGTGATGGCTACTCCACCGGCCAAAACTATCTGGTCTCTATTTTCTGGTGAAAGAGGTATTCCAGCATTAGAAAGCATTTTGAGAGCGTTTACAAAATCAACCTCAAAGGGAATGGCAAAGAGGATTATCCGGAAATCTTTTAATGGGCGAGAGGATTCTATGGAGAGGGGCTTATCAGTCTTGCTAAAAAAGACTCTCTCGCAAACTATCTCCTCATAGGAGTTTAAGCGTTGATACAAGAAGAGGAAGCCAAGATTTGACATTCCCACCGAATACTCATTAGGAAAGACAAGGGCTATAGGTATTCTTCCTGTCCATTTCTTCTTGTAGTATCCCTTTTCGTGCTGTAATATCTTCATGCCCATACCTTTAATGTAAGATTGATGAGATTGTAAAACAAGCTTAATCCCCCCTCTGGGGCTGTTCAAAAATTTTAATTAAGGATTAAATTATTAAACTATGAGGAGAAGTGTTTTGACTT
>JBMSAU010000135.1:0-2542 GCA_049414625.1 Thermodesulfobacteriaceae bacterium | reverse complement strand
ATATTTCTAACTTTTCCATAAACTTCCTCTGCGAGGCTGTCAGTAAGGGACGGATTTAATTTTTTTATTGCTCGGATAAACCTTTTCTTTAAGATGACATCCCTATAAGATTCTCTTTCTCCATTCTCAGGGATCAATTCTGAGCCGGGAACGTATAAATAGCCAATTTCTTTAAACCAGTTTATGGCGGGCTGTTCAACGAGGTAATCTTCGGTCAAGGATGCCATTTTACAATTCCTCCACTCTTAATTTACCAAATACAAGCAAGGGTAAAAGGGTATCTCTGATTTTCCGAAGGGTCATTATTTGCTTTTGGTTGAGGATGATTTTTTGAAATAGTGGCTCAACGAGAGAGTGGAAGGATTGAAGGATGTGGGAGGGAGGGAGAATTACAATTTTATTCCTTTTAAAATTATCGATATCCAAACCCAATACATTTGTTCCCGTAGAAAAAGTTGCGTTTTCATTCTGAGTTATTTTTAAGTAAGAATATAAGAAGAATTTTAATTCTCCTTTTTTGGGTGTAATTTTTGTTATGTGATGGGAATATACACCTTTTCCTTTGTAATCCGAAGGGAAAAATACTATTGCTGGACTACCTATAACTTTTGCCTCTTGCGTCATATCTGTATTCGCCATAATCAAATCCTCTTCATTCAAAGTTTGATGTTCCTTTATTCTCTCACTCTTTATCCAGCTGTATTCAGTTTTAAAGCCCCCTCCTCTTAATATGTTATTAAGTGTAATAAATATCATTCCATCATCAACTGGCTCTCCGTATTTTTCATCTCCTTTATAGGAAATCCCATTTGTGAGTTCTGCAAGCTCCCCAATTTTCCTTACCTCCCACCCCTTCGGTATTTCTTTACCCAACTCCTCACTATAAACAAACTCCCCATCCCTAAACGGCTCAAAATCAATAAACCAACTTTTAAAAATTGCCATTGCTGTCTTTTCTAAAATTTCATTTTGCCTTTTCTTAACTTCTATCAAATCATCAAACCAGTATAAGACGGTAGCAATGCGGGATTGTTCGGAAAGTGGAGGATAAGGTATGTCTAAATTTTTTAGAATAGGCAATCTTAGCGACTCAACGGTAGAACCTACCGCAAAATCTCTTAAAGTATGTCTTAAAATATGCATTGCAAAGAATAGATATTTACCGTTTAGCTCCTTGAAATCAAAAATTGCATAAGTCCGCTGATGCAGATCAAATTTCCCTTTATAATATCTTGGCGTAAAATCTTTTCCTTCCCCAGGAACAATTACAGCTTCAGTGTCAAAAAGATATTTATTACTTCTCTTTATTTGATCTGATCTATCAAATAAAGGATATTCCCCATCCTCAACTGCGTCCTTGACATCAGTTTTTCCTGTTTTTATTGTTGCCATATCCCCTAATTTCTCTACTTCCCAATCCTTCGGTATCTCCCCAATCTCCGTTTCTTTAAACTCTGTCTCCCAGCGGAACTTTATTTTAAGATCCTTCATCTTCACTACCTCCCATTTTTACACCTTCCGAATAAAATTTCATCACTTAACGCTCTATAATCAACCCTCGCCTTTAAGCCAAAAAGAATTATATTTTCAACCCTAATCCCTTTTTCCTCAAAGACTTGGTCTATTTTTATTTTTTCTTTCATAATATGTCCCTCTCGGTTATGTTTAGTTTTTTGAATATAAAATCCTTTACTTGTTTGGCAATTTCAAAAGCTTCCTTTGCTTCCTCTAAGGAAGGTGTATAAAATTCATCAGGATATCTAACATCAACCGCATAAAATGTTAATTCAGAAATTCTATCTTTATCAAGCTTTTCGAATTCTTTATCCTCTCTTATGCACATTTCAAGAAGTGTAAGTAAATCATGAATTTTTCCAAACCTGACATTCTTTTCTGTTAGGAAAGCTTTTAGATATTTTTCTATTGCTTGCTGACAGTGAAAACAAACAGACTCGGTAATTACATCATCGGCTTTTAATAAAACGTTAGCACTTCTCAAATCACTTTCTGCCTTCTTAACCCACCTTATAACTACCTCTCTTTTCATATCTCTATACCTTCTGATAAAGCTTCATTAGATAAAGTATTTACAATCCCTTTTTCAGCTTCAAATTCTTTTTTGGTTTTGACTATAATATCAAAGGGAGAAAAGGGAAAAGCTAAATGTAAAGAACGATAAATCTCCTTTTTTAGCCTTCTTTTCTCTAAATTATCAATATCTCCCTTTATTACTACAAAAATGTCATAATCACTTAATGCTTCATATTCTCCCCTTGCCCTTGAACCAAAAAGAATTATTCTTTCAACCTTTATCCCTTTTTCCTCAAAAACTTGATTTATTATCTTTTTTATTTTTTCTTTCACCTTCTACACCTCCCATCCCAAAGCCTTAAAAACCTCTCTAATTTTGTAATTTAACTCCTCCTCCCTTTTCAAAAGCTCCGATAATTCCTCAGAGTATCTTTTCATCTTCTCTTCAAAAGGCTCGTCCTCCTCATCAAGCTTTATTCCCACATACCTTCCGGGTGTAAGAACGTAACCA
>JBMSAU010000134.1:0-2838 GCA_049414625.1 Thermodesulfobacteriaceae bacterium | reverse complement strand
CAAGGGTTCAAGGTGCTTTATGGATTTCACAACCTCCAAAAGCTCATTGTATGAGTTCTCCCAAAGGTTTCCCATCTCTAAATTTTAAATTGGAAATATTTATAAGTGTTTGTCGATGGAGAGTTTAGAGAATTCAATAATGATGAGCGAAAGAGAGGTGTATTTTCTTTGCCTTGAGTTTTACCCTCAATTGACGATTAACGGGTTTATAATACTGATTTCCGTATGTTAGGTGAGTGTGAGGTGAGGTTTGGAAATTTTGTGGGGTGGGAAGAAAAAGGGATAGGGGTAGGTTTATTGTGTGTCTGGGAGGGATTGAAACAAGGGAAGGAAAAGTATGAAAAAAGAAACTTTTATTATTGATAGGAGCAAGTTACCTTTGAATGTATATAAGGTATTGACTTTTGGAATTAGACTAGATATAAAAAAACTTGCAAAACTTGCTTATTATCTTGAAAGTGAATTTGGAGGATGCTGGATAAGCTATTATTATTTTGATATTATTATCTCAAATAAGAAAGTTTCTGAAAAGGAATTAAATGAATTTACGCTCAAAATAAGAAACTTGGATGATTTTAAGAATTTGAATAAGATAATAATAGAAAATAATGATAATTACTTTTTTTCTACAGACTCCTACTATACTTTATACGACCTTCGTATTGTTGAAGAAATTTTATTTCCAGGAACAATAAGAGATATAGAAGAAATTTTGGAGAAATATGCTAAGAAATATGCTGATAAGATTGATAATGACTTTTATTTGAAAATACGAGTATATTTTGAAGTTAAAAAAAAATGAACTTAGTATATTTCTTAAGTCTGATATAGTTTATAAAGGAAGCATTGAAGATTTTTATAAAAGAAATAAAGAAAAAATATACTTTGTTTCAATAAGAGATAAATACATTCCAAGTGTCAAAGGCAAAATTATAGATTTTATAGGAAAAATGGAATCTTACAGAGAAGAACTTATCAATTTAGCACATCCTAAAAGAATTGAAAGATACAAAAACATTCCCGATGAAGAATTGGTAGTTCTTATTAAAACATATTATGACAGTGAGTTAGTATATCCAATTTCTGAACTTGAAATAGTAAAAGAAGATGGTTTTGAAAAAATTAATTTAGAACAAGAAAGAATTATAGAAGAAATTGCAAGGGTTTTAGCAAGAAATGGATACATATATGAAATTCAAATTATGCCCGGCGAAATTCCCGATATATTAAAGTTAGATATTGAAAATGTAGTATTTTTTGACATAGAGGCTTTAAAAGATAAAAAATTTATTTATACGATAGGAGTTATGGATAGCAATGAAAATGTAAAACAGTGGTTTATTGATAGTGAAGAAGATGAAAAAAGAGCACTAATTGAATTTGCTCAATTTATAAAAAATAATAAAGGAAAAGTATATATTGGTTATAATTCAAAAAAATTTGATGTACCTTTATTAATTGATTTATTTGAAAAACATGAGCAAAGCTTACCTCCTAATTTTATAGTGAGAGATTTGTTTTATGAAGTTATAGCAGATCCTCCAAAAAAGATCAAGTTTTTAGGAGATAAAGGACTTAAATATATTTCAGAATATCTAGGTTATACTCCTAATGAAGAACTGGAAATTATAGATGGGATATTTGTTAGAGATTATTACAACAGATACGTTAAAGAGAAAGATATTGAAAAGAAAGAAAAAATTAAAGAACAAATACTTTTATACAATAGGGAAGATTTAAGGAGAACCAAATATGTTTTTCAAAAATTAAAAGAGATACTTGAAGAGGGTGATCAAAAAGCAAAAGAAAAACTAGCAGAAGTTGTAAAGAATAATAGAAAGAAAGACGATTTGACTAAAATTCATCTTGTTGGAGAAAAGACAGAAAAAATTTTAAATAGAATTGGAATTTATAGTTTGGATGATTTAGTTTCACGTAAGCCAGAACAAATTAAAAACAAACTTAAAGAGATAACTAGCAAATGGATAATAAAACCCAACATACCTATTGAGCTAATCTGCTACTATGCAAAAGCGTTGTATGAAAATAGAATTATTATTAGAAAAAAGATTCCAGTTCCTGATTTACTTTATTTAAAAAATGTAAAATTTATTGATTTGGAATATGTGTCAGAAGAAGCATTTATATTTACCATAGGAATTATGGATATGGATGGTAAAGTAGAGCAGTATTTTATTGAAAATGAAGAGGAAGAGAGAGAAGCAATCATTAAATTTTTAGAAGAAAATAAAGGGATAACTTTTATTGGTTATAGTTCAAACAATAGTGATAGACCTATATTAGAAAAGTGTCTAGAAAAACATAACTTAAGTTTTAGTTTTGAAATTAGAGATATTTATAAAGAAGTTATAGATACTATAAGTGTAAATAAACAAAAAATTTTCTTTCCTTTAAAGAAGCAAGATTTAAAGAGTATATCAGAATATCTAGGTTATGTTCCTAATAAAGGAATTAAAATTACTTATGGATGGGAAGTGTTAGAAAAATTCAAACTCTATCGTAAAACAAGAGACCCCAAAATTAAAAACGAAATCTTGCTTTATAATGAGGAAGACTTGAAACGATTAGCTTATGTATTTAATAAATTGAAAGAAATTTTAAAATTGTATGGTTTAAAATTTTAAAATGCCTTGAGCAGTAGTAGAAAATTTAACCTAGTACGAATTTCAACAGAAAATGAATTTCACCAGAAAAGGTTTCTTACTTCTTAATCCAATAGTTTCACAATTAACAACCTTATTACATTCCTATAAGGGATTGAAATCTTTCACACTCTCAAGACCACCTTTCCGAAAGGTGAGAAACTCTCAAGGATCC
>JBMSAU010000133.1:0-3196 GCA_049414625.1 Thermodesulfobacteriaceae bacterium | reverse complement strand
TCGCTGACCCAGTAATCTATATAATCCTCATAATACTTTTTTATTATATCAAGTGTCCCATCCGTTGATCCTCCATCTATTATAATATATTCCACATTCGGAATCGTCTGTGTTTTTTACAACAGGTAAATATTTAATTTCTATATTTTGAAAATATCTTATTGCTCTATCTACGTTTTCATCTAATTGTTTGACTTAAGTAATAAAGTAAATATCAAAAAATTTACTTAAATATTTTATTGGATAATAAATACTTATCTTTCCACCATCTATTGGTGGATATGGATTTTGGGGAGCTAAAAATAAAAGTTTAGGATTCATTACGTATAGCCTTCTGTTGTTTGTAATACATCGCTTCAATTAAAGCGATAGGGAGCCAGATAACATAAAGTAATGTATACTCCGAACCTATTAAAAGTTGAATAAACATGAATAAAATTAAAAATTCTAATATAATTTTCTTTGAAGTTTTTATATCAAGTCTTTTTATATACATCAAACTATTCCTAAAAATCATTAACCAAAATATTACTCCAACCCATCCACTAAACACTATAGCTTGTGGTATTCCAGATTTTGCTCCTAGGTGTTTTCCTGTAGATATCATATCTGAAATTTCTGCATAAGAAAGTGAAATACCAAATAAATCTGTAAATAGTGCATTTGCAATTTCGTAGCTTTGATCTAAAATTTTTGGATAATAAAATAAGTAACTTCCATAACCTAATCCTAAAGGGTAATTGACTAAAACCAAGATTGTAGAAATTAAAGTAGAAAATCTCGTTGAAAAAGATGTACCCTTATTTATATCTATGTAAAGCGAAGGAAAAGCAAACTTTAGAAAGAGATAAAATGCTATTGGTAATATCAATAAAAGAAAAACAGCGTATTTTATTTTTTTGATGTTTTTTGAAAATAAAATAATGGATGCTAAAAGGATAGTAATAAAACCTCCTTTAGAGTTTATTAGAATAAAAATTATTCCCGACACAATTAATATAAAAATTTTCAAGGAAACATTTTCAACCAAAAACAAACTTAGCAAACTAAATATAAGATATAATAAAACAGCGTGCGATGGCTCAGCCGTAAATAATCTAAGTCTTTCATAATTTTTTGGTGTGGCGTGAAGTATACTCAATTTTTCCGGATCCAAATATTCGATGATCCCAATAAGCGTTAAAAATAGAAAAGATAAAAGAACAAAATTTTTTAGTAAATTAGGACTTAAATTATAGCAAACTAATATCAATAAGAAGTATACTATAAAATGAAGCAAGGAAAGAGATATAAAGGCTTCAAAATGTTTTATAAGTAGGTTTTTGTCATATGCATAAAGCTCTCCTTTTGTTAAGATTAAATAATAAAGGAGAACTAATGAACTAACAAATGAAACGATCATATATAGTACAAAAAGTTTTAAATTTTTAGTTAACGGTATTTTAAAATTTTTAACAACTAAAATAAACATAAAAATTAAAGGAGCAAAAAATATCATTAAGCTATGAGTTACAGTTCGTTCGTAAATAGGCAGATCAGTGAATATCATTCCTACATTTAACAGGAAAAATATAAATAGGTACAAAAGCTGATTTTTAATTTTATTTTCTAAAACCATCTATAAGCCCTCTTATTTGAGCATTTATTATATATTTAGCCTCATTTATATAGAAAAATAAAAAACGGATAGGTCTAGTCATTATTAAGAAAAATATAGCAGACGCTTTTTTTACATAGGGTAGTCTTGATATTATAAATCTAACCCTATTACGCATTATCCAATACGCTGAGAACTCGCTTACTTCCTCCTTTCCTGAGCTCGCACTAACTTTATGCCATACTTCTGAATTAACTACATGATACAATTTGTATCCAGACTTCCATACCTTATAAGAATAATCTAAATCTTCTACATACATAAAATAAGACTCATCAAGTAAACCTATTTTCTCTAAAATGAATTTTGGAATTAGAACATAGCAAAAAGTAATAAAATTTACTTCTTTTATATCCTGACTATTTTTTACTTCAGTTTTTAATTTCCCCATATTTAAATGAACTGTTCTTCCCATCCACTCATTAAATTTTCCTCCGTCATACCATATTTTTTCAGGAGCAGAATAATAATAGATTCTTCCACCATATATTGCCTGCTCTCCAAATTCCAATCGTGCATTAACTAAAATTGAAATAGTATCTCTTTTTATCACTGTATCGTTATTTAAAAGAATAACACTATCAAAGTCATCTTTTGCCAATGCATATCTTATTCCTATATTATTTCCACCCGCAAAACCCAAATTATTACCGCTTTGAATGAAAACTATTGGGTACTTTGTTGTTACACCTTCTGGGATGTCACTTTTTAATTTTTCTTCTAAATCAAAATTTTTACCATTTTCGGCTTCCTCTTTTGTGTAATAAACATAAGGCATTGGTTTTGAAACTGGAGGAAAGGACAAACTTCTTAAAGGATTATTTGGATTAACCCAAACGTCAAGCTTTCCTTCAGCCCAAGCTTTTAAATACTCCATAGAATTATTTGATGAATTATTGTCTACTACAACAACCTGATAGTTAGGATAATCATTTCTTAAAACACTCTCCAAACACTCTATTGTATCAGCCCAGTTATTGTAATTTAAAAGTATTATATATACTTTTGGATAGGTCATTTTTTTATTCATATTTAAGCCCGAAAATTAGGCTAAGTCCATTTCCTTTTAACTTTCCCGCATACCACAAAGCGAATGGTAAAAGTACAGGATTTCTGATTAACTTAAGCATTATAAGTATGTAAGCTTTTCCTTTACTTGGGCTAACTTCCACAAGCTCCTCCACCGTATAAGCCCTTGCTTTTTTCTCATCTCCAAGCACCATACCCTTTAGCTCTATTTTAAGCTTGCCCAAGTTTTCAAAAAGCTTTTTCTCAGGATAGGGAAAAAGTTCTATGAAAGGAAAGCCTATTTTATAAACTTCAACATCTTTAAACCCAGAAAAATTCAAAGCCTTTTCAAGTGAAGACTTTGAAAACCTTAAAAAGTGGTGAGGAGGATAGTCTCCATGAAAATATTTCCATTCCGTTTCTACAAATAAACGCTCCCTATTTGGCACGCTTCCTGCTATGTATCCTCCTTCCTTCAAAAGCCCTTTTACCATTTCAAGAAATTCCCTTGGTTTGTCCTGATGTTCTAAA
>JBMSAU010000132.1:0-5180 GCA_049414625.1 Thermodesulfobacteriaceae bacterium | reverse complement strand
CCTATGGTTTGGGATTTCGCAGAAACGAACCCCTTTAGTGAATCTTTTTCTTGGCAAATTCAAATGGACTGGATCCTCAATGTTCTTTCCCATCTCACCCAAATTCCACCAGTGAAGGTTGAGGAGGATGAAAATGGATAAAGAAAATGCGAAGAAAGTTTTAGAAATATTGCTTACCGCTGATCAGTTGAAGATCTTGAGTTTTACAAGAACTTTTATGGAACTGTCACTTATGAAGCCTTAAAAGAAGGGCACTCTTGAGGTTATAAAGAATGAAAACAATTGAAGAAATAAAAAGAATACTTACGGAGCATAAATCAGAGATAAGACAAAAATATGGAGTAGTAATAGTTGGCGTCTTTGGGTCCTATGCAAGAGGAGAACAAAAGGAAACAAGCGATGTAGATATAATTGTTGAGCTTGAAAGACCAATAGGGCTTAAATTCTTTGAACTCTGTGATTATCTTGAAAATATCCTCGGAACAAAAGTAGATGTTCTAACACTTTCTTCTTTGAAACAAAAAACCTTGCTCTGGGAAAATGTAAAAGAGAATATATTAATATTACAAAAAGGAGTTGAAGAATGAAAAAATTACATATACCCCAAGTTTCCCAAGCCTCAGCTACTGAACTCCCTTATCCAGACAACTACTTTGACGCAGTTTTTACCGATCCACCTTATTATGATAATGTCAATTATGCAGAACTTTCCGACTTCTTTTATGTTTGGCTAAAAAGGAGTATAGGAGATCTTTACCCAGAATTATTTTCTACTCCTTTAGTTCCTAAAAGTAAAGAAATTGTAGCCAATCCGGTAAGACATGGAGGAGAAGCAAAAGCTAAAGAATTTTTTGAAACAATGCTCAAAAAAGCTTTCCAAGAAATTTACCGAGTTTTAAAGCCAAACGGCATAGCGGTCATCGTTTACACTCACAAGTCAACTTCTGGTTGGGAGACGATGATAAACTCCCTCTTAGATTCAGGGTTAGTCCCTACAGCAAGCTGGCCTATTGATACTGAGATGAAAACCAGATTAATAGCTAAAGATACTGCCGCCCTTGCCTCATCCATCTACATAGTCTGTAGAAAGATGGAAAAGGAAGAAGTAGGATGGTTTAGTGATGTGAAAAAAGAGATAAGGGAAAGGATTTTTAACAACAACCTTTGGGAAGAGGGCATTTCCGGACCAGACTTTTTTATTGCCTGCATAGGCTCAGCCATAGAAGTTTTTGGCAGGTATAAAAAAGTTATGGATTACGAAGGAAATGTGATAAGGGCAGATAAGCTACTTGAGTTTGTGCGAGAAGTGGTTACTGAGTATGCAATTAAACAGATTTTACACAATGGCATTGCAGGAGAGCTTTCAGCTTTGACTAAGTTTTATATACTTTGGAGATGGTCTTTTAGGGAAGCTAAGGTTGAGTTTGACGAAGCAAGAAAGCTTGCCCAAAGCATAGGCGTTCATTTAGAAAGGGTTTGGAATAAAGGATTCATCAAAAAGGATAAAAACTACATAAAGGTTCTTGGTCCACAAGACAGAAGATTAGAAGATATTGAAAACATGCGAGATAAAGATTTGATAGATGTTTTGCATCAAGTTTTGCTTCTTTGGTCTAAAGGAAGACGAGATGAGATGAAAAGGGTGCTTAAAGAGACTGGATATGGTGAGAATGACGCCTTTTACCGAGTTGCTCAAGCTATATCTGAAACCTTACCAAACGACAGCAAAGAAAAGAAGCTTCTTGATGGCTTTTTATCAGGTAAAGATAGGCTTATATTGGAAATAAAAGACAGAAAAGAGAATGCAAAGGATAAACAAGGGAGGTTGCTATAAATGAGACCGTTTACTACAGTTGCTGTTCCTCATGATGATATTTTAAAAGAGAAGCTTACGATGGATGTATTTGCCGCTGACCTATGGCAAGTCCATAAAGGATCTGCTCCAACCGAATATCAAGACCCAAGAGAGTTTTTTAGAAAGACCTTTTTGACAAAGGGGATGTCTTACTTAATAGATGTGGTAAGAAATAGGCTTGAAGGAAGGGGTGGGGACCCGGTTATACAGCTTCAGACACCTTTCGGCGGTGGAAAAACCCATTCTTTGATAGCTTTATTTCACAAAGCCAAAACAGAGTTCAACGCCAATGTAGTTGTTCTTAGCGGAACTGCATTTGACCCAAGAGAGACTTTTTTGTGGGAAGAAATAGAAAGACAACTGACAGGTAAAGTTGATATTCTAAAAGGTAAAATATCACCAGGTAAAGAAAAATTAAGAAAAGTATTAGAAAATCATCAGCCCTTGTTAATCTTGATGGATGAAATTCTTGAATACACTATCAGAGCTGATGGAGTTAAAGTTGGGAATACTACTTTGGGAGATCAAACCCTGTGTTTTATGCAAGAGCTTACTGAGACTTTGCCAACCTTATCTAATTCTGTATTAGTTTTTACTTTACCTTCAAGTCTCCTTGAACATTTTGATGAAAAAGGAGAAAAAAGGTTTCAGCAACTTCAAAAATTTGTCGGAAGGATGGAAAAGGTTCTTACACCCATTGAAGACGAAGAGGTTGCCAATGTGATAAGAAAAAGACTTTTTAAGAATGTTGATGAGAGCTTAGCTGAAGAAATTATCCAGGAGTTTATTGATTATGCAGAAAGAGAAGGCTTTTTAAGAATGGACAAAATTTTATACAAGCAAAGGTTTAAGGCAAGCTATCCTTTTCAACCAGAGGTTATTGATGTTTTATACAAAAGATGGGGCTCTTTCCCAACCTTTCAGAGGACAAGAGGAGTTTTAAGGCTTCTTGCTCTTGTTGTTAAGTCTTTAAAAGCTTCAAACTTACCTTTTATCAGCCTTGGAGACATTGATTTATCACACGAAGAAATAAGAAGAGAACTTATTAAACATATTGGGTCTGAATATGATAGCGTAGTAGCATCTGACATTACTTCTTTAGACTCTGGAGCTAAAAAAGTAGACACTTCTCTTGGACTATCCTATTTATCCTTTAGATTGGGCACCAAAATTGCGACCACCATTTTTATGTATTCCTTTTCAGGTGGACCAGAGAGAGGGGCAAATCTTAGTGAGATTAAGCTTTCCTGTGCAAGACCAGAGTTTCAAAGTAGCATAATCGTTGAAGCTTTAGAAAAACTAAGAAATACTCTTTTCTACCTTTCTGACTCCGAAAGCACATATCTTTTCACAAACAAGCCAAACCTTAATCGTATTCTTCTTAACAAAATTGATGGGATAAGCGAGGCAAAATTAATTGAAGTGGAAGAGCACTTATTAAGGCAAGTATTTAAAAAATCTGAACACTTTGATGTATACGTTTGCCCAAAAGATACAAAAGAAATACCAGACACAGAAAAACTTAAGCTTATTATCATGGAAAACAATAATCCGACAATGCTTAGAGAATTTATAGAAACATACGGAGAGAGACCACGAGTTTACCGAAACACTATGATTTTTCTTTGTCCTTTGGAGGGAGAAAAAAGTAAGTTTTTGGACATGCTAAGAAAGAAATTAGCCTGGGAAGAAATAGAGAAGGATAAAAATCTTGAGCTCACACCAGACCAAAAAGAAAGAGTAAAAAATAATATCAAAACCCTTAATGAAAAAATAATAGAAAGTATCAAGTCAGCATATAGAATTATATACTTACCAAATAAAGATGAGCCAGAAAGAATAGATTTGGGCGCTCCTACATACATAGGAAAAAAAGAATATACGGATGAAATCTATACCCGGTTAAAAGAAGAGGGAAAAATTCTTGAAAAAATAACTCCTCATCTATTAAAAGAAAAATACTTGAAAACAAAAGATTATGTCCACACAAAAAACATACTTGATTCTTTTTATAAAATTCCAGGAGAATTAAGAATAAAGAGTAAAGATGTATTAGTAAAAGCGATTAAAGAAGGAGTAAAATTAGGGGAATTTGGACTTGGATATTTAGAAAACGAAAAGATAGAATGTAAATATTATAAAACAGTTGCAGAGCCATATTTTGAAGAGACAGAAGTTTTAATTAAAAAAGAGCTTTGTAAAGAAGAAAAAGAGGAATACAAACCAGAACCGATTTATGGTCAACCAGAAACTCCAGGTAAAGTTGGAGAGACAATAATAGAGCCAAGCCCACCTTCGGAAATGACAACAGACTTACCACCGTTTATACCCAAGTATCGTCAACTTTCTTTAAAGCTTTCTATTCCCAGTGGAAAATTTTCAGATGTAGTAAAAACAATCAATTTCATTAAGCAAAAATTCTCTAATGTTGAGATAAAGATTGAAATATCAGCCAAGAATGGAGAAATCCTTAAGACAGAATATGAAGACAAAATAAAAGAAGCAATATATCAACTTGGCTTAGAAATAGAAGAAGAAAAATTAGATTGATGTTCATATATATAAAAGAAATTGAGGAGATAATTTATGGCTATAAAGAAAATTAAAATTTCAAACTTTAAAAGTTTTAAAGATTTAGAAGTTGAACTCGGTAAGTTTAATGTGTTGATTGGTCCCAATGCCTCAGGAAAATCTAATTTTATAGAGGTCTTTAAATTTCTGAGGGATATAGTGAATCATGGTTTGGAAAACGCAATATCTATACAGGGAGGTATAGAATTTCTTAGGAATATAAATATTGGTTCGTCTGAGAACCTTTCATTAGAAGTTGTCTTAGACCGAGAATTTTGGTATGGGTTAAGAACAAAAGAAAAAGGAATGATAGGGATAAAGACTTATGAAACAATTTATAAACTTGAGTTGAAATTTAAAAAGAGAGGGCAGAGGGTAGAAATTTTTGAAGATAAAATAATACTGAAGGGTAATTTTTTCCAACTGGAGAAAAAGGATGGAAAAATAAAAGAAAAAGAGAAATTAGGAGAGGGAGAGATTGTTTGCTCTTTGACTAAAGGAAAGGCTCATGTTGATTCAAAACCTAAAGACATGGGAATAAAAAAAGAGGATATAATTCCACGCTTTTTGGAAGATATTAAGTCAGAATCAAAAACTCTCTCAATTGAACATCCACCACTCTCTTTTTTTCATCAGAAGATCATGGATTTCTTCAGTGAGCGTTTTTCGATCTACGATTTTGACCCTAAACTACCTAAAAAAGCTACCCCTATAACTGGGAAGGCAGTATTAGAAGAAGATGGAAGCAATTTGG
>JBMSAU010000131.1:0-2146 GCA_049414625.1 Thermodesulfobacteriaceae bacterium | reverse complement strand
TTAAAAAGCTTAGAAATTATATTTACAAAATTAGCTCTTTCCAAAAATGATACCACAAGTGAATTCTTTTCTATAAAATCCGAAAGCTTGTATGCATATATTGGAATGCTTAAAGTTTTTATTATTGGATTTGTTTTTGTTGAATGATTACTAAGAAAAAAGATCGGTTTATCTGTATTGTATTTAACATCGCGCTCAAGAAGTATAAAATTAGCTACTGGTAGATATTCTGAGAGTCGTACAGCTACCGCCTCTGCTCCGCCACCAGCTAGAGAATTTAGTAAAAAATATATTTGCTTTGTATATCCCATCTTTACTTTAAAAATTTTTTAATTATTAACTTTAGCACTCTAGTTCCCTTGCTGAACCAAATGTAATCGTTTATAAATTTTTCCAAAATAGACCAATTCCTGTTTTTGAATTCCAGTTGATTAAAGTCTATAAACAATTCTCTATAATTCTTCAACCATTTTTCAACTGCCAAAATTTCTTCTTTAGACATTGTATTAGGATGAAGGCAAATGGTAAATAAACGAAAAGGATATTCTAAAGGTGGCTTGATAAATTTCCAAAGTTGCTGTGGAATAAAGAAGAAATCATGATATTTAAATATGTCAAATGCAAACCCATCGGAAACTATTCGGATTTCTGTATGATTTAGTAAAGCTTTTAGGGTATTATGATCAAAAGTATGACTTGGGGCTATCCAAATCTTTGGTTTTATTCCGTTATTTACAAAGATCTCCCAAGCTTTTTTGATCTTTTCTTCTTGTACTTTGTAAGGAAGACCTGCAAATTCAGTTCTATCATATATGGGGACTATTGATTTTCTCCTATCCATGGGAACATATAAATGTTGATAACCATGCATTCCTATAGTCCAGCCCTTCCTTTCCCAATTCTTAACGAGGTCCCAAAAGTTCTCCATAGGTCTGTCGTATGCAAGGCTTGGATCTTTGCAATCAGGAATAACAGCAACAATAGGTTTTATCTCATACTTATCAAGAATATCTCCAATCATTTTCCAGTTGTCTCTATTTTGAGTAGGGCATGCATCATCAAGCCTGATTAAATACTTAACAGCCATGGTTATCTACTCTCCACAGCATTATGTAACTATAACCTTCATAGTCATCATAAACATTAATTAGCTTTATTCTTTTATTGTATTTGGAAAGATCATGAACAACTCCACGGTCTGGATAGTCTTCCCTGTACATATCAGTTATTATATACTTGCATGTTTTAGAATCTAAGATTTGATTAATATGGAAGCTAAGCGTATCCATAGGAATTCCATGTATAAAACCAACCATGATTAACAAGTCTATGTCCTTAACTTGTAAAGCTAAAACACTATCAAAACTCCCTTCTATATATATTGGTCCTTTATTTAACTTATTGGCAAGATAGATGCAAGTTTTATCTATATCTATTCCTACTCTATATTGCGCTTTAACTCTACTTATTATCTCACCAAGTCCACAACCGATTTCAATAACACTGTTAGGATTTAGAGAATTAGCTAACTCAATAACTCTCCATTTGTATGGTTTGCAGTAAATGTTGGATTTTATATGCCAATTTATAAACCAAGGATCAAGGGTTAAGCCACTCTTATAAGCCACAGCTTTTAGTTTAAATCTCCAATAAAAACACTTAAATAAATTAGATATTCCCAAAACTTTTATCCTATAAAACTTCTTTTTAAGATAATAAAACTTAAGATAATACTTAAGATAATAAAACTTCTTTTTAATCTTTTTAAAATAATCAAAAATCACATCCATCTTTCCCTCCACATTTCAAACATAAACAATATCCAAAGCTTATTATGGTATACCTCTCTGTCAAAAAGATAATTCTCTAAAAGTCTTTTGACTTCCAAGTGGTTAAACAATCCCTCCTTTTTTATTCTTTCCCCGTCCAAATACTCCATATAAAGTTCCCTCAACTCTTTTTTGAACCACTCATAGATTGGCACCCCAAAACCTTGCTTTGGTCTCTCCACAAGCTCTTTTGGGATGTATTTATACAAAATCTTTCTTAGCAAATACTTGCTGACACCGTTTTTATACTTGAACTCCACCGGAAGTTGAGAAGTCCATTCCACTATTCTATGGTCTAAAAAAGGCTCCCTTCCCTC
>JBMSAU010000130.1:0-14845 GCA_049414625.1 Thermodesulfobacteriaceae bacterium | reverse complement strand
CCAATGCTCTCAAGCCTGGTTTAAATGCATTCTACCAGTTCGGGTTTTCTGAAAGATTACCGTTGTAGTATCTTTTAATGTCAATAAGGGGAATTTGCTTTTTCGGTAGTGTCTCATTAATTGTGTAAAGACTTGACAGGACAGGAAGGGCACGGTAGCTCCCCCAAGAAGTACCGACCCAAAATCACTTAAAAAGGAGGGGAAGCTCTCATGAAACAAGCAAACAAATGAAACTCCCAAACTTCAACAGGAAATTTTAGGCTTCTTCCAACAGTTAGTCAATGCATTAATAGGGCTTGATTAAATATATTTTTGTGCAAAACTTCCCGCTATCACCCCGAGGCTCTTTTTTGTCACCCCTAGGCGTCAGCCGAGGGTCTCCCTGGTGACGCCTTCCCGAAAGAAGAGAAAAGGGACGCCGCCCCGAGCGGAGCGAGGGATGCCTCGGCTTGCGCTCGGCAGGACAAAAAGGACGCTCGGTAGGACGTAGTAGGAAACTTTTTTGAACAGCCTCAGAGACAGTTAAGGTCGTTTCAAGAAACCTGTTCAAGACCTTTCATTGTGGGGAGCCAGGCTAGGCACCCAATGAAAAAAATAAGAATAAATTGCGTTTACTCGTTGAAAATCTTAGTGATTTCCGTCCGGTTGCCTTGAATGGTTTTGTAATATCTACTTTAACAAACTCAAAAGCTTTTGATAGAGAGTTTCGCCAGTATCTTCCTTATCTACGACGATCTCTAAAACCTTAGCACCTTTCTGCTTATAGTATTCCACTAACGGGATGTTTTTCTCAAAAAACCAGGCTAATTTTTTAGCCACAAGCTGAGGATTATCATCCGTCCTCCCTTTTCTATCACCAGCCGGGTCATGTTTAAGTCTATAATAGAGAACATCAAGAGTAACGCTAAGATTTATCACACAGACTATGTCCAAATGACCCTCGATGAATTCTGCCTGCTTTAGATCCCTCGGAAAACCGTTTAAAATGATAAACTCGCCCTCTTTATATCCTTTTCTTCCAATAAATTCGTCTAAGGTCTCTAAAAAGATAAAATACTCCTCAGGAGCTAAGAGCCTCCCTTCTGCTAAAATAGACTTGACAAGCTCAACAACCTCTTGGTTTACCTTTGTCTGATTTGACGCAATCTTTCGTAATTCCTCACCGAAATCAAAATGATGAACCCGAGCACCTTGAAAGCCCCTTTCTTCTAACACCCTCCCAAGCGGAGTTTTACCTGCTCCTGTTGGTCCAACTAAAAGAAGACATTTTATCCTGTTTTTGGGGTCCATAGTTTATTGTTATCTAGTCTTATGCTTCTTATTCAGGTAGTATTGCTTTAACAAAGGATTCTTTATCAAAGGGCAACAGGTCCTCCGGCTTTTCTCCAAGTCCAATAAACCTTATGGGAAGCTCAAACTTATGGGATATAGCAAAGGCAACTCCACCCTTTGCTGTTCCGTCCATCTTGGTAAGAATTACGCTATGAATAGGTATAGCTTTAAAAAAGCTTTCCGCCTGGGGGATGGCGTTCTGACCAGTGTTGGCATCAAGGACAAGAATATTTTCATATCCTTCCTGAGGAATAAACTTTTCTATCACTCTGACCATTTTTTTAAGCTCTTCCATTAGGTTGTATTTAGTATGAAGCCTGCCAGCAGTATCTATGAGCACAAGCTCAAAGCCTTCTTTAATAGCCTTGTCTAAACCCTGATAGATTACGGAGGCTGGGTCTGTCCCCTCCTTTTGAGCATAAACAGGAACCCCTACCCTTTCCCCCCACCTTTGTAACTGTTCTATGGCTCCAGCCCTAAAAGTATCCCCAGCAACCATGAGAACTTTGTAACCTCCATCCTTAAAGTTTTTAGCAAGCTTAGCGATGGTTGTGGTCTTACCTACACCGTTTACCCCTAAGAAAAAGAGAACCGCAGGGTTACCTTGAGGGGGGAAAGGTCTTGTTGGCTCAACCAAAAGATTAAGCAAGCCCTCTCTGATGCGGCTTTTTAGTTCCTTGGAGGTTATACTTTTTCCAAGGCTCAAATCCCTTTTGATGGGCTCAAGAAGAGCAAACGTTGTCTCTACTCCAAGGTCAGAAAGGATTAAACTTTCCTCAAGCTCATCAAGGTCAGCTTGAGTGATGAGCCTATCAACTACGAAGACCTCAGCTAAAGCCTGAGCTAATTTTTCTTTGGTCTTGCTTAAGCCTTCCTTGAAGCGTAAAAAGAGAGACTTTTTTTCTTCAACTAAAGGTTCATTTTCTTGGGGTTTTGCTAAGTCGCTTTGAACTTCCTTTGATTTTCGTTTAAAGATGTTGAACACTTGGTATGCTTAAGCGTGATAAAGGAAATGGTTTACGGAGGGGGAGGGATTCGAACCCCCGGAGGGAGAGCAAGCTCCCTCAGCGGCTTTCAAGGCCGCCCCCTTCGTCCACTCGGGCACCCCTCCTCAGTCTTAATATAATATAACTCAAAAAATGTTCAACCTCCTCAAGGATGCTCTCTTATGCCTCAATTTGTCCCTTAAATGTTCCCCTGATAAAAGAAAGGTCTGTTTCTAAGCAAAGGTTCATAGTTTGTCTTCGATTTATTGAAACAATCTATTAAACTAATTGAAAATTTCTATTTGTTTTTATAAATTTATCCACCTAATATTATATATAAAAAAATTAGGAGGTGGGTATGGTTAAACGAAGTTTGTGGTTGTTAAGTCTCTTCCTTCTATTACCCTTTGTTCTATTACCTTTTGTTCTCCCTGGGATAGGATATTCTCAGGGAGAAATTAAAAAGGCCAAAACTGTGGATGAGCTTATCAAGATGTTTGATTATTCAAGTTGTATACAGTGTCATCAAAAGGAGTATGAAGAGTGGTCTAAGAGTTTCCATGCCTTTCCTCTGGTTGGGTCAATGAGAACTTTAGCTTCCTGGGCTTCAACCATCAGGTTGATCATTGATGGTAAGACCTATCCTTATGCCAATGCAAGGAGGGTGGAGGATCTTAAGGTTGAGCACCTGATGATTTGTGCAAAATGCCACCTCCCTCAACTAAAATATGCGGAAGATAGCGTTGCGGTTGAGCTTGCAAAGCTTGTACTTTCAGCGGCAGAGGGAGATGAAAAGGCCTTAGAAAAGGTAAAACAGCTCAACATCAACTGTTTGATTTGCCATCAGGAGGTGGCTATCGTTCATAAGTGGAGGGACGGGTTCGTTGATAGGTCTGCAGTGTATGGAAAAACAGAAGGCTTTCACCCTGACCCGAAGTATGGAAAGCTTAAGAAATCACCTATAATTGACAGGGCAGTCTTTTGCGGACAGTGCCACGGGCTTGGTCCTAACTTTGAATTTCCTCATCCGAGTCAATGTGCAACCGCTTACGGAAGCTATCTCCATGCCTACATCCCTTCAGGGGGCACAAAGACCTGCCAAGATTGCCACATGAGAGAGGACAACCTTGGACATTTCATGCCTGCCTATCGGGATAAGAGAATGGCAAAGAAAGCCGTAGATTATAGCGTGGAGGTCATCCCCTATTCTTACTTACACAAGCCTGGTGTCTATCACAACAAAGCCAGGGTAGTGGTTAAAATGACCAACAAAGCAGGTCACAGGATCCCAGATGGCTGACCCTCTCCTAACAAGCTGGTCCTGGAAGTGACCAGTGTGACCCCAGATGGAAAGAAGGTCTTTGAAGACTACAAAGTGTATATGCCGATGGCTGCTGGCTGGGATAGGGATAACAGGATGATGTTTGGCGCTGATAGAAAGACGGGATATATGGTAGATACCTCTCTTCAGCCCGGCAAAACCGTTAAAGAAGTTGTAGAAATTCCCTTCCCAGAGGGTGTTAAGAAGATGAAAGTTAATGTCAGACTCTGGTACCTACCCACAAGTCCAGCTGAGAACTTAGACCAGCTAGAGGAAGATGAAGAAAAGTTCCTCTTCTTTGCCGAAGAGAAAGAAGTTTCCTTACCCTAAGCACTCAACCAGGGTCCAAATTCTTTGGGGGCTTTAAGCCCCCTTTTAGTTTTTAAATTGGTGAATGCCAATTCTGTGACCCTAAACATTCGCCCTTCCTATAAACCTGTAACATTGTCTATTTTGGATAAAAAACTTAAGGGTAAACAGCGTTGGGCCGTTAAAAAATTGTAAGGCGCCTAATGTGGTTGAAGGTCGAGCAGCCGCTCGCCCCTACTATATCCTCCATGTTTATTACTCAAGTTTAAATCTTTAACAACTTCTTAACAAAAAGCATGTAAAGTATGGTGTTCAAAAATTTTAATCTTTAAACATGGTTTTGAACATCCTTCCTAAAAGCATTTAAAAAAATTTTTTACAAACTTTGGCTCAAGTCTTTTAAGTTAAAAAAGAAGTTTTGTTCAAACCATCATTTTTTTTATTAATTCTCTCTACTGAAAGTCTCTAAAAGAGGATAAAATAGAAAAAGATGAAAACCAGGCTTCAGAAAATCTTTCAAAGAAGGTATGCCACTCCAGAGGAACTTCTGTTTGAAAAGGTCTCTTTGGCTCAAGAAATTTTTGAAAATTATGGAAAGTATTTTTTGAAACTTAAAGATTTTGTAGAGCTTCTAGAAAAATACGAAGAAGCTATAGAGATATCAAACAAGAGAATGGAGGAGTTTCGTAGCTTTAGGGAATGTTATGTTTGCACCGTTCTTGAGGGAAAGGGATGCTGCAGAGCAGGGCTTGAGAACGAGGCAACTGTAGCTTTAATCCTCTTAAACTTTTTGTTGAAAAGGGAGCTACCCAAAGAAAGAGAGGTTCCAGGGGGATGTTTCTTTGTCGGTCCTGTGGGGTGTAAGCTCTTTGCCAGACCTCCGCTGTGTCGAGAATTCTTTTGTCGAAGGTTGTTAGACACCTTTAAGCAGGAAGAGTATGTTTTGATCACTCAAGCCATCGCGGAGGAGTTAACTTTACAAGGTATATTAGTGAGGTATATTAAGAAGGAACTTGAGTTCTTGACTGGAGAATTCTTGTATGAGCTTGATATCACTGGGTATAGTTCATCAGGAGGTAAATGAACATGAAAAGAATAATCGTTTATGTAA
The DNA here is from genome assembly GCA_049414625.1 of Thermodesulfobacteriaceae bacterium. GTDB lineage: Bacteria > Desulfobacterota > Thermodesulfobacteria > Thermodesulfobacteriales > Thermodesulfobacteriaceae > WYEG01. The sequence continues at coordinate 9,786 of JBMSAU010000130.1, read as the reverse complement.
GCCTATTCTTTAGCTTAGTTTTCTTTGGGTGTGCTAAAAAAGAAGTCCCACCCATTGCGGGACCACCAACTGTTTCTACTCCTCCTCAACCAGAAGATAAGGTTGAACTACCAAAGAAAGTGCGCGAGGAGAAAAGGGTTAGCTTAGAGGAGCTTCTTAAAGAGCAGGATAAAAGGGCAGAAAAAAAGTTGGACCCTGAAACAATAAAGCTTTACGGAAGGGGGACCCCTCCTCTCTTTGCCATCTTCTTTGATTTTGACGACTACACCATCCGTTATGACATGTGGGATCGGATAAGAAGCAACGCTAAGTACTTGCTTGAAAGAAAGGAGGTTAAGATTGTGCTTGAGGGAAACTGCGATGAAAGGGGAACAAACGAGTACAATCTTGCTTTAGGAATGAAAAGAGCCCTTGAAGTAAAGAAGGCGTTGGTTAGGCTTGGAGTTGAGGAGTCAAGGATTGAGGTGATAAGTTTCGGAGAGGAGCGCCCTGTTTGCTTTGAGAAGGATGAGTCTTGTTATGCCCTAAATAGAAGGGTGGACTTTGTGATCAAATAAAAGTAAAAGAAAGGGGAAAAGGGGATGAGGAAGGTCTTTGTTGCGAGCCTTTTTATCTTGGCTTTTAGCCTTTTAATGATGGATTCAGCTCTTGCTCAATCTGATTTAAAGATTGCGGTTGTAGACATAAGGATGATTGTCAACACCTCAAAGTATGGGCAAGAGGTTATGGAAAAACTGCAGAAAAAGTATGAAGAGCTTCAGGCAAAGCTCGAAGCTCGAGCAAGGGAGCTTGATGCCTTAAGAGAGGAGATAGAAAAGAAGGGCCCGCTATGGTCTCAAGAGGTCAGGGAAAAGAAACAACAAGAATTTCAAAGAAAATTAAGAGAATTTAGGACCATGCAGGAGGATGCTCAGTTTGAGATGCAGGAGTTAGAAAGGAAGCTCCTTGACCCTGTCTTTAAAGAGCTTGAAAAAGTAATTAAGGATTATGTCCAAAGAGAAAAAATCGACCTTCTTCTTGAGAAAAACCAGCCTGGCATTTACTACGTAAGTCCAAGGATCGACATATCTTCAAAGGTTATAGAGCTTTTTGACAATTACTATGAGACAACTAAAAGAAAAAAGGAGACACCAGCATCTAAACCTGCAGAGACCAAAGGAAAAACTAAATAGCCCTTGAGCAAAGCCTATTTTCTTGCCGATGTAGGGGGCACAAACGCTCGGTTCGTCGTCCTAACCTCACTACGAAGGGGCATAACTTCAAAAAGAGTTTTAAGCCTAAAGAGTAAAGATTTTAGCGACTTTTTCTCTCTTCTCTTAGAAGCCCTGTCTGTTTTTAAGGTTGATCCTCGGATTACCGTTGCCTGCATTGCGGTAGCAGGTCCTGTGTTTAACGGGAGGACAAGGCTTACGAACCTTGACTGGGAAATTGAAGAAAGAAAAATAAAAGTCAAGTTTCCTTTTAAAAGGCTAATCTTTGTGAACGACCTATTTGCCGGCTCAGCCTCTTTAGCAAAGCTAAAAAAGAAGGACCTTAAATTATTAAAAAAAGGGAGGATCAATAAGGGAGTTTGTATTGCCATTTTTTGTGGAACTGGATTAGGGGTAGGGGTCTTAGTAAGAGAGAAACCTTTAACCTTAATTTCAACCGAAGCTGGACATATCTTTTTTCAAGCATTAGATAGCTTTGACTTAAAGTTTTTAGACTTTTTAAAAGAAAAGCAGAAAGAGCTAAGCTATGAAGAGGTCTTATCAGGAAGGGGGCTTGAAAACCTTTATGAATTCTTTCATGGAGAAAGACTCTCTGCACCCATGATTACTGCCCTTGCAAAGAAGCAAGATGAAAGGGCAGGGCAAGTTGTGAAGACTTATTTCAAATATCTGGGTAGATTTTGCTCTCAATTAGCCCTTTGCTATCTTCCTTTAGGGGGCATCTATCTTGGCGGTGGCGTCATTAACGCTTTGATTGATCTTCTTTTTGAGAAGGAGTATAAGTCCTTTTTTATGGAAAACTTTGTATTCTCTTCTAAGCTAAACTTTTTAATTGAAGAACTTTCTATCTATGCGATAAGGCATCCCTTTCCAGTTCTTTTAGGATGTAAAGCCATTGTTGAGAGCCTTGAAGGCTGATTTTTCTTGTGTTAAGGTCTAGGTGCTCAAAAAAAATAGAAAGAGGCTCTACCTTAGGTGGTAAATAACTTAATCTATCTGCCCATTCAACGACTATGATCCCATCTTCTAAGTTTTCCCAAAGCCCAAGCTCAAAAGCCTCCTCTTCACTTAACCGATATAGGTCAACATGAAAGATTGGGTAGCGTCCTTTATAGATGTTTATCAACGAAAAGGTTGGGCTAACAACGAAGGTATCTTCTGGGACTTCAAGGGCTTCGCAAAGTCCTTTTATGAAGGTTGTCTTCCCTGAGCCAAGGTCTCCATAGAGAAGAATAAGGGTTTCCGGTCTTAGATGTTTGCCAAGTATGCGAGCAACTTCTTTTGTTTCTTCAGGAGAGGTTGTGATGAATTCTAACCTAATTAGATTTGACATTGGGTCCAAGGATCAAGAGGTAAGCCTTGTCCTTTTTAAGATACTTCTTTATGATATCTTTCAGTCTTTCGGCGTCCACCTTTTTTATCTCTTCTTCATACTTCTTTTGATAGTCCCAGCCGAGACCAAGGACCTCGTTTAGAGCCATGTCTTTAGCTTTAGCGATGTTGCTTTGAAGAGAAAGTCTATACCTACCAAGGAGCCTATTCTTTCCTCGTTCTATTTCTTCTTGGGTTAGACCGTCTGAGCTTATCTTTTCTAAGATTTCAAAAAAGCCAGCTACGGCTTGGTCTGTTTTCTCAGGGGAGCAGGCGATGTAGAAGGCAAGAATAGAGGCTTTAGGATACATAACAAGGAAGGAGGTGACCGCGTAGGCAAGAGACCGCTCATCTCTCAAGGTCCTAAATAGCCTGCTTTCCATTCCTGAGAAGATGCTGTTTAGAACTTCGATCGTTGGTCTTTCTGGAGAGAGAAGCCCAGGCAAAACAAAACCAAGAAGGACTTGGGTTTGAAAGCTTTCCTTAGGGGTAAACCTTTTGCCAGGCTTGGGGAGGAGTGGTTCAGACTCCTCCTTTTTTTCTTCCTTTCTAAGCGCTTCTCTCTCTAGGTATTTCTTAAGTTTTAACTTTAGGTCTACCGGGTCAAAATCACCAACGACAGCGAGCGTTGCCTGGTCAAGGTTCACAAAGTCTTGATAAGCCTTCTTTAGGTCTTCGCAGGTGAAACTTTGATAGAAGGCTTGAGAGCCTGCTTGGTTTAAGCCATAGGGATGGTCTGGAAAGATAAACTCTAAGAATTCTTTGAGAGCAAGGGAGAGGGGTTGGTCTTCCTGCCGATGAAGCATGGACATAAGCTCAGGCTTTGCCTTTTCGCATTCTTCTTCGCTAAAGCTTGGCTCAAAAAGGATTTCTGAAAAGAGCTCTAAGGTTTGGTCAAGGTTTTTGGATAAGCTTAGCGCCTTCAATCCGAAGGTATTTCTTCCGGTGTAGCCAACGATTGAAGAGCCAAGATTTTCTAAGGTTTGGGAAATTTCTTCAGCTGACCTTTTCTTTGTTCCCCTTGTCCAAATAAGGGTTAGGGCTTGGAAAAGACCATTGTTTTCTTTATTTTCAAACCTTACTCCTCCCGGAAAGACCAAAGCAAGACCAACGGTTGGAGTTTCTTTCTGCGGTTTTAAGATAACCTTTAAGTTGTTTTTGAGGCGAAAGACTTGAGCCTCCTCAAGAAGGACCTCCTCTTCTACTAACTTTCTCAATTCCTCCTCACCAAAAAGGGCCTTCTCAGAGAGAAAAACTACCGTTAGTTTAGAGGGGTTAAAGATCTTTTCTGCCAGCCTTTGTAAATCCTCGGATGTTGCCCTTTCAATTTGTTTGACATACCAGTCGATGTCTTTGTATGTGCCTCTTATCAGCTCAAAGGTTGCAAGGGTCCTTGAAAGACCATCCGTAGATTCCTGTCCGTAGATGAAGCTTGATAGGACCTGCGTTTTTGCTCGTCTTAATTCCTCTTCCGATAGGCCAAAGTGTTTTATCTTCAAGACTTCCTTTAAAGTTTCTCGTAAGATGGAATGGAAATTTTGAGGGTCTGCGGTCCCTGTAATTTTGAATAGACCAGGACCTGAAGGGGTTAGAGCGCCTGCTGAGATGCTTTTTACAAGGTTTAGTTCCCTTTTTAGGCGTAGATAAAGCCTTGAGGTTTCCCCTCCGCCGAGGATCTCCGCTAACAGGTCGGCAAGAGGAGCATCATCGTCCTTTAAAGATGGAGCAGGAAAAGAAAAGGCGAAGTAGCCCTCTTTTACTTTTCTTTCAACCCAAGAAAGGGTGGGCTTTTCCACATAGGGCTCGGTAGGAAAGACCACCTGCTTGAGAGTTCTTTTTGGGAGGTTAGAGAAATACTTTTCTGAAAGCTTCAGCACCTCATCATAGGGCAAGTTTCCGACAATAACTAAAACCATATTTTCTGGGGTGTAAAAATGGTTCACAAAGTAGAAAAGGTCATCCCTGGTAAGAGAGCGAACGGTGTTTTCAAACCCGATGATGGGTCTACGGTAGGGATATTTGGTGTAGGAATTCTTCATCAGCTCTTCGTAGAGGACAACATAGGGATTGTCAAGGCGCATCTTCATCTCTTCAACGACTACTTCTTTTTCCTTAGCAAGCTCGTTTGGGTCAAAGATTGGATGAAAGACCGCTTCAGAGAGGACATCAAGGGCAGTCTCAAAAACTTCTGTAGGTCCAGACACATAATAGCAGGTGTAGTCGTAGGAGGTAAAGGCGTTGATGTATCCACCCTTTGCCTCAACAGCTCCGGATATATGTTCTGGCCTCTTATGCTCTGTTCCTTTAAATATCATGTGCTCGATAAGATGGGTAATTCCTGCTACTTCATCCCACTCGTAGCTACTCCCTACCTTTACGCAGAGCTTTACCGTTACTACTCTTTCCCTCTGATAGGGGAAAAAGAGGACTTTTAAGCCTGAAGAAAGGGTATGAGCTTTAACCTTTTGAGTTAAGTCAAAGGAAGAAAAGCCAAAGTTTGGGCCCATAAGCACCCCCAGGATTAAAAAGAAAATAATTTGGGCAAGGAAAGCCAATCTTTTCATGCTAATTTAATTTAGAACCCTTTGGACAATTTGACAAGTTCAATAGTTAAAATTTATTAACAAATTTGTAGTATCAATTTTATTGTGATTTTGAGGTTTGGTTTAGTGCATAAATAAAAAGGAGTTGAGGTTAATCGAATGAACCCAAGGTTAGGTATTAGAAGAAAATTGGACTATCTTATAGATAAATTTTTCTTTTCTATTACCTTTCTTGCGGCTGTTCTTGTTCCTCTTCTTCTCATTGGGATTTTACTTGTCTTTATAAAGGAGGCAAGTTTAGCCATTCAAACTTTTGGGTTTTTTAGTTTTATTTTATCTCCCGAGTGGGACCCGGTTTTTGAAAAGTTTGGGGGAGCTGTCCCTTTAACTGGCACCATTCTTGTTGCTTCTATTGCTGTAACCGTTGGGGTTCCTATTGCCTTAGGTATAGCCATTTTCGTATCTGAAGTTTGCCCAAATTTCTTAAAACAACCGATAAGACTTGCAGTTGACCTTCTTGCAGCTATTCCAAGCATTGTCTACGGGTTGTGGGGGCTTTTTACTCTTGCACCCATTCATGCAAAGTACATCGAACCTTTTTTACAAAAGGTTTTTACTCCTATACCTCTTGTTGGAAAGCTCTTTGAAGGAACTCTTTTGGGCATAGACCTCTTTACTGCGGGCATTATTCTAAGCATCATGATCATTCCCTTTACGGCTTCTATTGCTATCGAAGCTTTTTCCCTTGTTCCTCGGGTTTTAAAGGAGTCTGCCTATGGTATGGGGGCTACCAAGTGGGAGGTTATAAAGGATGTGATGATCCCCTACTGTAGAATAGCTATATTTGGTGGAATGGGGTTATCTTTGGGTAGGGCTCTTGGAGAGACTATGGCAGTTGCCTTTGTGCTTGGGAACATAAACAGATTTCCAGAATCCCTTTTCTCTCCAACTACCACCGTTACGGTAAAGCTTGCTAACGAGTTTACCGAGGCAGACAAAGACATCCATCTTTCAGCCCTTTTCTATCTTGCCTTGTTGCTCTATGTCATGAGCCTTTTTATCATTGGGCTCTCTAAATACCTCATTTTGAGGGTTACTCAAAAATGAGGAGGGTTACTCAAAAATGAGAGAAAGGGTCCTTAAAATTCGGAAACTGACCAGCGCAATCATCCTAACCATTACTGCTTTATGTGCACTATGGGGTATTTTTTGGCTTTTCTTTGTAATTTTCGATGTAATCCGCAATGGTATAGCCTCTATCAACCTCTCATTATTTTTGGAGACTCCAACCCCTCCTGGAGTGCCTGGAGGAGGGCTAAAGCATGCTTTTATTGGACATTTTCTCATCACACTTGGTGCTATTTCCTTAGGTATTCCTATAGGGATACTTGCAGGAACATTTTTAGCAGAATACGGAAGGAATTACCGCATATCCAAGGTTATTAGCTATCTTGCAGATACTATGATTACTGTGCCTGCTATCTTAATAGGGGCGTTTGTTTATGCTATTATGGTAAAACCTTTAGGAAGTTTTAGCGGTTGGTCCGGAAGTGTAGCCTTAGCTATCATCATGCTTCCAGTGGTCATTCGAGCAACAGAGCACATGTTAAAGTTAGTTCCATGGACGATGAGGGAAGCAGCCTTTGCCCTTGGCGCTCCCTATTACAAGGTCATCCTGCAAGTGCTTTATCCTGCTACTAGAATGGGGCTGTTGACAGGTGCTATATTAGCCATAGCAAGGGAAATAGGCGAGGCAGCACCTTTACTTTTTACCTCCTTCAACAACAACTTTCTTTCCTACGATATGAGCGGACCTATGGCCTCCTTAACGGTGACAATCTTTGTGTATGCTATGGGTCCCTATGATTACTGGCACTCTCAAGCTTGGGCTGCGGCTTTTGTTATCGCCATGACAATACTTATTCTTAATTTCATTGCCAGGATAATTCTAAAGGGAGGTAAACATTATTACTAAGGGGGGTAAACAATGATGAACAACGTCGAGCTTGAGGTAAAAAACCTAAACTTTTACTATGCAGGATGTTCGGAACCGGCGCTTAAAAACATAAATTTTCCCGTCTATAAGCACAAGGTTACAGCTCTTATTGGACCAAGTGGTTGCGGTAAGACAACCCTTCTTCGTTGCTTTAACCGTATGCACGACCTTTATCCAGGAAACAGATACGAAGGAGAAATCCTTTTTAGAGGAAGAAACCTCCTTGCTCCCGAGGTAGACTTGATAGAATTGCGATCAAAAATTGGAATGGTATTTCAGAAGCCTACTCCTTTTCCGATGAGCATATTCGACAACGTAGCTTATGGATTAAGACTGCGGGGGATAAAAAACAAGAAAGAGCTTGCAGAAAGAGTTGAAAAAGCCCTTCGTGAGGCTGTTCTTTGGGATGAAGTCAAGGATAGGCTTAAAGACAACGCTTTCTCTCTCTCAGGTGGTCAACAGCAAAGGCTTTGTATAGCAAGGGCTATCGCGGTTGAGCCAGAAGTCCTACTTTTTGATGAGCCAACCGCAGCCTTAGACCCCATTTCAACCGGAAAAATTGAAGACCTAATCGTCCAGCTAAAAGAAAAAATAACCATCGTCATAGTTACTCACAACATGCAGCAGGCAGCAAGGATCTCCGATTTTACTGCCTTCATGTATCTTGGGGAGCTTGTGGAGTTTGGACCAACAGAAAAAATATTTACAAATCCGGATAAGAAGCTCACCGAAGAATACATCTCTGGTAGGTTTGGTTAATAAATCCTCTTAAAAATCCTCTTGATTTATATCAAGGTATAAATCTTTTCTTGGGATAATCTTTTAAATCAAAAGCAGGGGAAAAGCTATGAGGTGTCCTGGGCAGGATACTCGCTATTGGAAGGAAGATGCCATCTTTGAGGTTGAATGCCCCCATTGTGGGGCGCTTGTTGAGTTTTTTAAGGATGATACCTCAAGGAAATGTCCAAGCTGTAAGCGAGTGCTCGTCAATCCTAGGATGGATTTTGGGTGTGGCTTCTATTGCCAATACGCTGAGCTTTGCCTTGGTGAACTTCCAATGGAGGTCTTAAGGGAGAAGAGTAACCCCCTTAAAGAGCGCATAGCAGTTGAGATTGAAAGAAGGCTCCCCAGAGAGCTTTTTATAGAAATCTCAAGATTAGTAAGATAAATGGAAGAAAAAGCTTAAGAGGCGGGAAAATCTCCTGGCTTAAACCTGCTACTCCTCTATTTTTACTATCTGTCAAAGGAGGATTTAAAGGAAGTTGCGGAGAAGGCTCGTCTGCCAGAGCCTATGCTTGATGACATAAGGCTAAAGCTTAAGGAGCTTAAAGAAGGACTAACCCCAGGGAAATTATTTGAAGCTCTAACCTTAAAAGAGAAGGGGTAAACCATGGCGAAGGTTCTAAGGAAAGTTATCGAGGTCGATGAGGAGTTTTGCAACGGCTGTGGTAAATGCGTGCTTGCTTGTCAAGATGGGGGCGATAGCCATCATCGACGGCAAGGCAAGGCTTGTAAGCGAAACCCTCCCTTACCCATTTGCCGGTTCAAATAAGGCTTATTCCTACCCATGTCCCCCTTCTTGAAGGATGCTCAGCTTTTAGTCTGTGCCGACTGCGTCCCCGTAGCCTATCCTGAGCTTCATATTAAGTTCCTCCCCGGAAAAAAGGTCATTATAGGTTGTCCAAGGTTTGACCCAGCAGACCTTTACCTCGAAAAGTTTGCCGAAATTTTTAGCAAAGTGCCCCTGAGGTCTCTTGAGCTTGCCATAATGGAAGTGCCTTGCTGTCGCGGGCTTCTTTTTATTCTTGTCCAAGCACGAAGGCTTACCAACAAGGATTTTAAATTTAAAGTTCATACCATCGGAGTAAAAGGTGAAATCCTTAGAACGGAGGAGGCTTAATGGAGTGGACTCCTGAAGCCGAAGCCTACCTTAAAAAGGTTCCCCTTTTTGTCAGAAAAAAAGTAAAAAAGGGAAGTAGAAAGGTATCTTCAGGAAAGGAGGAAGAAGAGAATTACCCTTGAAGACCTTTTAGAGGCCAAGGAAGCTCTGCTAAGTAAAATGTCTGAAGCGGAAAAGGGCTATGAAGTATCTGGATGCTTTGGCGTTGATTCCTGCCTAAATGCTATTAATGGCTTCAAGCCATCTTTTATCTTCCTTAGAGAAAATTTTAGAAGAAGAAAAGCTTGCCCAATTTTTGACCTCTAAAGTTGGACCAAGGTTAAAGGTTCATCATAAGTTTTAAGGTTTGCCATTCTGAGTGCCCAAACGCCTGCTCCCCAGGTCCAAATCTGCGATTTTGCACTTCACTGAGTGGTAAAAATCTCCGTCAATCCTAAGGTTTGTAGTTTTTGTGGCTCCTGCGTTGAAGTTTGCGAAGAGAGCGCTATTGAGCTTACCGGGTTTGGACCCACAACAAGGGAAGAGCTTTGCGTTGGCTGTGGTCATTGCCTAAAGGTATGTCCAGAATCTGCCTTATTCGAGGAGGTTCGTGGTTATAAGGTATACTTAGGGGGAAAACTTGGGCGTCATCCTCGTTTGGCAACCTTCCTTGATTATTATAAAGCGGAAGGCATACCCGAGCTTTTGAGGAAAGTCCTTTACCTCTACAAAAAACACAACCAAAGGGGAGAAAGGCTTGGAGCCATCATTAAGAGATTATCTTGG
>JBMSAU010000129.1:0-2526 GCA_049414625.1 Thermodesulfobacteriaceae bacterium | reverse complement strand
AATTTAGGCACTTTTGATGGGCTTGATATTCTAACCTTTACATCAAAGGAGAAGTTTAGCTACAACCCACCCTCTAAACTCTATCTGGATGTTCTCAAAGAGGGGCTGAAGGAGACTACAGGCTGGACGGACGAGGAGATAGACAAATACTGGGAGAAGTTTTTGAAGTAGGGCACTGTCAGTTTCTCGCCCCCGCCCCTCAGACCCTCGGCAGGGACATTTTGCCCCTGTTTTAATCATCCAAGCATAGGAAAGCTTTCCAGAATTCTGTATATACCAAAATCAAGGTCTGAACTTTCAAACTGGAATATATCCCTCAATAGGTCTTGGAATTTTTTTAGGGCATTCATGGGCTATGTTATAACCTTGTAGAGTGCTCCACCTTATAGAAGACGGTGCTTCCCGCTTATGTCTGAGATAACCTCTGTAGGGTTTGACTGCATTAGCCCTTTTACACTTAGGCAGTATGCTAACATAACTACCCAATAGGCTGATATGTATGGTTTTTAGATACCACCATCGAACCTGATCTTAAATCCAAGTTCTCTTAGCATAGTGTAAAGATCACAACACTCAACTGAAAACTCTTCACAGACAATAGGAATAGATATCTTGTTCTTTCTATTACGGTTTAACTTTTCCTGCGTTACTATAACAATCTCTTTTTTAAAAACGCTTTTCACATCCTTATAATGCATTGCATAAGCCACAAGCCAAGGATCTGCATTGTCTTCTTCTTTAAATTCTTCAATAGCTTCATCTTTAAATGTTCCTCGTTTACCTTCCGCCCATTGGATAATCTCTTTATAATTTTTCAAAACATTTATATCTTTTGTACTACGAAAAAATCCTGATGGTTTTAAATTCCTCTCAACCCAATCAAATAACTGATCTTTATTACGACTTAGCTCGGCATAGACTTTATCAATACTGAATATTTGACCATTTTTAGCTTGGTATTTTAAAAAATCCCAGAATGCCATTCCATAATCAAAGGAGTAAAAGGTTCTGTAAGGTTCTATGAATATATTTGTATCCAGTAAGTAAACCTTATCCTTCATAAATATCCCTCATTGATGAGTTTTTCTATCTTTTTAAAACTCAGTTTGGTAATATCCAGTAAATCTGTATGCAGAATAATCCCGCTATTTACTGCTTCAATCATTAGTTTTAAAAATCTTCTACCCCAATAATTGACTAAATTTGTATAATAATCTCCGCCTTTCTTCTTTGTTTCTTCTTCTTCATATTTATTTTCATCATACATATAATACATATATAAGTCTCTCAGTCTTTGAGAATAACTTTCTTCATCAATAAAGCCCAGATCTAACAATCTTCTAAGGATTACTACCCTGCTAACTTTAAAGTGTTTAGCCAATTCCTCTAATTCAGTATTTGGATTGTATATCTTTCTTAATTCCATTTCAGGAACTAAAAATTCAGCAGTGCATTTATCACAGAACCTTTCTACCTCAACTTCTGCGGGTCTAAGCTCTTCCAAATCAAAAGATGCGCTCTGTCCTATCAATACATGCACAACTTCATGAATAAGGGTAAATATTTTTGCGGATATGGAATCCTTGTTATTTATAAAAACCACAGGAGCAATATCATCATATAAAACAAACCCTCTAAATTCTTTAACATCCAAAACCCTGTGGGTATTCTCAATATAGCTACTTTTTATTACTATTATTCCTTTCTCTTCTACTCTATCAACCAGATAATTGAAAGCGTCTACCCATCTACTCATTGCACTTAATCCTTCTTTAACATTAAATAAGTTTTTAAGCTCATTGACCACTGCTTCTACATCAAAGTTATCTTTATATTTGCCTGCAAAAGGTAATTGTTCATGCCCAAGCTCAATAAGTATTTCCCTTGCCCAATTTTTTACTTTCTGTGCATGCAAAACTGCATCTTTCAAATTCTTTGATGGTTGAAAACTGCCTCTCTTAAATGTTCTATAATGAGGTATTGGAAATTCTATTTCTGGGAGTTTTTCCAGGAAGAAGTCTCCAAAAGGAACATTGAATATTTTGGAAAGTTCCACAAGTTGATTGTAGGTAGGAAAGTCCTCACCTCTTAACCATTTGTCAAAACTCTTATACTTTTTTCTTGCCTTTTCTGCATTATCGGGGAATTTAGTTGCTAATTCCCTGATTATATCTGGGTTTATTATATCAACCTTTACACTACCCATCAAAAAACTCCGTGCTTGGATTAAAAAATAAGCCTAAGCCAGAAGGTATAATATAACTCAACTCAAAATTTTACTCACGGAAAACTAAAGCTTATAATTAACCTTGCTATGAAGGTGCCAAACGAGAGAGGATACTTTGGAAGCTTTGGTGGAAGATTTGTGCCGGAGACTTTGATGTATGCTCTGGAAGAACTTGAGGAAGAATACCAAAAGGTTAAAGAAGACCCAAGCTTTTGGCAGGAGTTTGAGTATTACCTCAGAGAGTTTGCAGGCAGACCTACGCCCCTTTACTTTGCTAAGAACCTGACCGAGTATGCGGG
>JBMSAU010000128.1:0-11493 GCA_049414625.1 Thermodesulfobacteriaceae bacterium | reverse complement strand
TTTCTTCAAGGATATCTCTTACAAAGATGTCCCTTTGGTCGGAGGTAAAAATGCTTCTTTAGGGGAAATGTATTCTAAACTTACACCAAAGGGGATAAACGTTCCGGATGGGTTTGCGGTCACCGCTGAGGCTTATAAATACTTTATTCAAAAAAACCATCTTGATGACAAGATTAGGGAAGCCTTAAAAGGGCTTGACACCCACGATGTCCTTGATTTACAACGTAGAGGAAGGATCGTGAGAAACCTCATTCTCAACGCTCAAATGCCAAAGGAGCTTGAAGAGGAGATAAGAAAAGCCTACCGTATCCTTGAAGATGAGTATGGTAAAAATTTAGATGTTGCGGTAAGGTCCTCAGCCACCGCTGAAGACCTTCCTGATGCCTCCTTTGCTGGTCAACAGGAGACCTATCTTAATGTAAGAGGAGAAGATGCGGTAGTTGAGCATGTTAAAAAGTGCTTTGCTTCTCTGTTTACAGATAGAGCAATCTCTTACAGGGAAGACAAAGGATTTGATCATTTCAATGTTTATCTATCGGTAGCTGTCCAGAAGATGGTTCGTTCTGATTCTGCTTGTTCTGGCGTTATGTTTACCCTTGATACCGAGAGCGGTTTTAGGGATGTTGTCTACATCACTGGTTCTTGGGGGCTTGGAGAGTATGTTGTTCAAGGAAAAGTTAACCCGGATGAGTTCTATGTATTTAAGCCTACCCTTAAGCTTGGTTATAAACCAATCGTTTCAAAAAGGCTTGGTTCAAAGGATGTAAAGCTTGTTTATGGTTCAAACCCAAGGAAACCTTTAAAAGAGGTTAAAACCACTTACGATGAAAGAAAGCGTTTTGTGCTTGACGATGAAGAAATTTTAACCCTTGCTCGCTGGGCGTTGATCATTGAGGAACATTATGGACGTCCTATGGATATCGAATGGGCAAAAGATGGGGACGGTAAAACTGTTGGCACAGGTAAGCTCTACATCGTTCAAGCTCGTCCAGAAACAGTCCATGCTATTAAAGAACAAAAATTTTATGAAATATACAAACTAAAAGGCGAAGGGAAGGTCATCTGCACTGGGAAGGCAGTAGGAAGTAAGATCGGGCAAGGTAAGGCCAGAGTTATACTTGATGTCAGCAGAATCGCGGAGTTTCAAGAGGGCGAAGTTTTGGTTACCACGATGACTGACCCAGACTGGGAACCCATCATGAAGAAAGCTTCAGCAATCGTCACTGATAAAGGCGGTCGCACATGTCATGCAGCAATCGTCTCAAGAGAACTCGGTATACCCTGCATTGTAGGCACAGAAGTAGCAACCAAAAAGATAACCACAGGGCAAGAAATCACCGTTGATTGTTCTCAGGGTGAGGAAGGTAGGGTCCTTGAAGGGATTGTCCCCTTTGAAGTAGAAAGGATTGACCTTGAGCATCTACCCAAAACGAAGACCCAGATCATGATGAACGTAGGAATTCCTGAGCAAGCCTTTGCTCAGGCTCAGATTCCAAATGACGGAGTAGGTCTTGCCCGTTTAGAATTTATCATCGGCTCACACATTGGAATACATCCTCTTGCTTTGGTCTATTTTGATGAGCTCAAAGAAAAGGCTAAGACCGATAAAAGGATTGCAAAAGTGGTAAAGATAATTGAGGATAGGACCTATGGCTATGAGAATAAGGCTGAGTTTTTCGTGGACAAGCTTGCTCAAGGAATAGCAACTATTGCTTGCGCCTTCTATCCTAAAGATGTCATAGTAAGGCTCTCAGATTTTAAGAGTAACGAATATGCCAATCTGATAGGTGGTTTTCTCTTTGAGCCTGTTGAACACAATCCAATGATCGGATGGCGTGGAGCTTCCCGTTACTATGACCCAAAGTTTGAGCCAGCCTTTGCCTTAGAGTGTAAAGCCTTAAAAAAGGCAAGGGATGAGATGGGGCTAACCAACATCAAAGTAATGATTCCCTTCTGCCGAACACCTGAGGAAGGGAAAAAAGTTATAAGCATCATGGAAAAATATGGGCTTAAGCAGGGTGAAAACGGGCTTGAAGTCTATGTTATGTGTGAAATCCCAAGCAACGTGGTCTTAGCTGAAGAATTTGCCAAGGTCTTTGATGGATTCTCCATTGGCTCAAACGACCTAACTCAGCTCACCCTTGGTTTGGATAGAGACTCAGAGCTTGTTTCTCATCTTTATGATGAAAGAAATCCAGCGGTAAAGAAGCTCATCAAAGAAGTAATCCAGACGGCTAAAAGAATGAATAGAAAGATCGGTATCTGCGGTCAGGCACCAAGCGACTTCCCAGACTTTGCCGAATTCTTGGTAGAATGTGGCATCGACTCTATAAGCTTAACACCCGATACTGTTGTAAAAACAAGGTTAATCGTAGCCGAAAAGGAAAAGGAGCTTGAAAAACAAAGGTCTGAGGAAAAGTAATTCAAAGGGCGGAGGGCTTTCCCCTAAAGCCCTCCTTCTTATCTTCATCTTCCTCATCTTAAACTTTCTATTTGTCCCTATAACCCAAGCAAAACCTATGATACTACCCGTAGAGCTAACCTATTCTTCTGCTGAAGAGTATAAATACTTGACTGGTGGACTTATCAACATGATCGAAAGCAGGCTTGCAGTCCAAAACATCATAGTCCCAAGGGTTGGAGAAAGCATCCCTAATGCCCAGATGAAAGCAAAGATAAACATTGCCCTATACCCTGAAAAGGCAAGCTACGAGATAGAAGTATATAAAGAGAATAAACTGATTTTTTCAGCATCAGAAGCCCCCTCACCTCAAGAATTTATCTCAAAATTCAGCTCAGACCTTAATAGAGCAAGAAACGCTTTAATTGAAGAAAGCCAAAAAATACCGATGTTAGGGCAGACAACTCCTAAAACCCAAGAGATTAAAGAGATAGAGAAAAGGGGTTTAAAAAATAAAATAACCTCAGGACTTAGCAAGCTTAATCCTGTCCCCTACATTGCAGACCTATTTTTTAAAGACAAAGATAGACTGTTTGTTAAGATAGACATCCCATCCCCACCTCCACCACCAACTCCGTTATTCCCTTTATCCCAATCTCAGCCTTACCTACAAATTCAACCAAACTTTCCATCACCAACTCACCAGCCTTACATTATTCCCTCGTCTCCGCTTCCCTCGCCTACCCCTCCACCATCCAACTCACCTTGGCAATGGTTTTAGTTAAAGGTTAAAATTTTCTTGGCATAGAGCATAAATTGGAGTAAAATTTTCATCGACCACTCTTTTTTTTATTTTTTTTTCTTACTAAATAGGAGGCAGGTATGAAGGTCCTTGTTTCGGATACTCTTTCAGAAGAAGGTTTAGAGATACTTCGTTCAGCAGGGCTTAATGTTATTTATAAACCAGGCTTACTCCCAGAAGAACTAAAGAAAGAAATCGAGGATGCGGATGCTTTGATTATCCGCAGCGGAACAAAGGTAACGAAAGAGATAATCGAGCATGCCAAAAGACTTAAGGTCATTGGTAGAGCAGGAACCGGGCTTGATAACGTTGATGTCGCAAAAGCAACTGAAAAAGGTATCGTAGTAATGAATGTCCCAGGGGGTAATACCCTCTCTGCTGCTGAGCATACCTTTGCCCTTCTCCTCTCTTTAGCAAGACGCATTCCCCAGGCAAACGTTGCAGTTAAATCTGGGGTCTGGGATAGAAAAAAGTTTATGGGAGTTGAACTAAACGGTAAAGTTTTAGGGATCATCGGTCTTGGGAGGATTGGTAGCATTGTCGCGGAAAGAGCTCTTTGCTTTAAGATGAAAGTCCTTGCATACGACCCCTACGTATCACCGGAGGTTGCTAAGGAGAAAGGGATCGAGCTTGTAAGCCTTGATGAGCTTCTTTCCCGATCAGACTTTGTAACCATTCATACCCCCTTAACAAAAGAAACTTATCATCTATTAAACAAAGAAACAATTAGTAAAATGAAAAAGGGGGCGTATCTTATCAACTGCGCAAGAGGAGGTATCGTCGATGAAAATGCCCTGTATGAAGCCCTGGTCTCAGGACATCTTGCCGGAGCAGCCCTTGATGTCTTTGAAAAAGAACCAGTTCCCCCAGATCATCCTCTCTTAAAGCTTGACAATGTGGTAGTTACTCCTCACTTGGGTGCTTCAACGGTTGAAGCTCAAAAGGTGGTTGCGGTTGAAATTGCAAAACAGGTGGTTGATTATCTCTTGCACGGCATTATTAGAAATGCGGTAAATGTTCCAGCCATCACTGGGGAAGCTTTAGCAGTGTTAAAGCCTGTTCTTAACCTTGCAGAAAGGCTCGGAAGTTTTGCCGTTCAATTGATAGAAGGAGCAATCACTGAGGTTGAGATAACCTATCTTGGTGAGGTAGCAAAGCTTGATGTAAAGCCAGCAACTGTTGCCCTGGTCAAAGGGCTCCTCAGCCCCTACCTTAAAGAAGATGTAAACTATGTAAACGCCCTAATTCGGGCAAAGGAAAGAAATATCAAGGTTTCGGAGATTAAAACAGAATCAGCGGAGGATTTCACTTCCCTTGTTAGAGTAAAAGTCCTATCCTCCAAAGATTCTATTTTGGTTGAAGGGACAATCTTTGGAAAAAATGAACCAAGGATCGTGAAGATCAACGACTTTCGCCTTGACGCACTACCGGAAGGTCATATGCTCTTCATCTTTAACGAAGACCGACCTGGAGTCATTGGAAAGATCGGAACCATCCTTGGCAAGCACAACCTTAACATTGCAAGAATGTATGTTGGACAAGACCCCATGAAAAAAAGAAACATAATCCTTCTTTCCTTAGACCAGCCTCCAACCCAAGAAGCCCTTGAAGAATTACAAAAGGAACCTACTGTTTATTTAGTAAAAGCCTTAGAGCTATAAAAAACCTATGAAGGTCAACGCCCGCGGTCTCACCCTTGATGAGCTAACTAATTACATTATAGCCCTTGGAGAGAAACCCTATCGCGCAAGGCAAGTTTATCATTGGCTAACAGCAAAGGCTGCCCTATCATTTTACGAGATGACAGACCTACCTAAAGCACTTCGTGCTAAACTATCGGAGGTGTTTAGCCTTGAACTCCCAGAAGTAATAGAAATACAAACCGCGCAAGATGGGACTACGAAGTTTGCTCTGTTGTTAAAAGACGGAGAAGTCATAGAAATGGTTCTGATACCAGAGAGGGACCACTTTACCCTTTGTGTTTCCTCTCAGGTTGGATGTGCTATGGGATGCAAATTTTGCTTAACCGCTCGTTCTGGCTTTAAAAGGAATTTAGAAACTTGGGAGATCATTTCTCAAGTGGTGCTTGCTAAAAGATGGTTGAAGGAGAAGGGAGAAAGTTTGCCCTTGCGAAACATTGTTTTCATGGGAATGGGTGAGCCCTTAGCAAACTACACAAACCTTGTCCAAAGCTTAAAAATTCTCGCCGATCAAGAAGGTTTTAATTTCAGCAGAAAAAGGCTTACCGTGTCAACAGCAGGTATAGTCCCTAAGATCTGGGCTCTGTCCAAGGATTTTCCCACCGCTTTAGCAGTTTCTCTTCACTCAGCAGACCAATCTTTGAGGGATTATCTTATGCCCGGTGTTAAGAAATACCCCCTTTCCGATTTATGGGAGTCCATAAAAGCCTTTCCCCGTATAAAAAACGGAAGGACAACTATTGAATATGTCTTACTTAAAGACATAAACGACGGAGAAGAACATGCTGAAAAGCTTTATCGCTTCCTAAAGGGCTTAAAAGTAAAGGTAAACCTTATCCCCTTTAATCCTCATCCTGAGTTACCTTTTAAACGACCAGAGCCAGAAAGGGTTGAAGCCTTTCAACGGTATCTGTTGAATAGGGGTATACTCACTACCGTTAGGAAAAGCAAAGGTCTCGAAATATCTGCCGCCTGCGGCCAGCTAAGACGAAGAGTATTATCTCCAAACTCCTTCCAAGCGGTATCCACAGAAGGGGCAAGCTCCATCTGCTTCTAACTTGTTTTCAACGACAAAGAATCCTTCTCTTTTGATAACCAAGCCTTGGCACTTTGGACAGTAAGTATGTTCGGTCTCGTTGCCTGGAACATTTCCAATGTAGATGTAATACAAACCTTCTTCTTTCCCTATGTAGTAGGCTTTTTGTAAAGTTTCAAGCGGGGTTACCGGTTTATCAAGCATGCGAAAGCGAGGGAAAAAGCGAGATATATGCCAAGGAGTCTCAGCCCCAAGCTCATTCTTAATAAACCTTGCCATTTCTCGAAGCTCAGATGGGTCATCGTTTTCTCCAGGAATGATCAAAGTTGTAATCTCGACCCAAATTCCGCTATGCTTCAGATATTTTAAAGTTTCTAAAACTGGTAAAAGCTTCGCCTTGCATATTTTTTGGTAGAAGCTTTCTCTAAAGGATTTTAAGTCTACGTTTATTCCATGAAGATAGGGCTTGATTAGGTCAACCGCTTCCTTAGTCATATAACCGTTTGAAACGAACACATTCTTTAATCCCAGTGAAGCAGCAAGCCTTGCAGTATCAAGGGCAAACTCGAAGAATATGGTTGGTTCAGTATAGGTGTAGGAGATGCTTTTACATCCTGTTATTTTTGCTCCCTGAACAATATCCTCAGGGCTCCTCCTTTTTCCCAGAATCTCTCCCTCAAAAAGCCGAGGATACTGAGAGATTTCATAATTTTGGCAAAAGCTACACTGAAAATTACATCCTACAGTGGCAATGGAGTAAGAAAGGCTCCCAGGCAAAAAATGATAGAGGGGTTTTTTCTCTATTGGGTCTACGTTTTCCGCTATGATTTTTCCATAGACCAAGCTAAAAAGGTGCCCTCCTTGATTTTCTCTAACCCCGCAGATACCCCTTTTACCCGGAGGAATAACGCAATGATGATTGCAGAGATTACACTTTACCTTGTTATCATCGAGCTTTTCAAAGAGTAGTGCCGAAAACATAAAAACATTTTTAGTCCTAATTTATGAAAAATCAAGTGAGATTAGTGACTGTTTAAAAATATGACCATATAAAACCTGTGAAAAGGCGTTGGAACCCAAAACTTTTGAGGAGCGCTCATCCGTACCCTATGGTTATATCAAACACTTTATCAACTTTCCTCCAAAGAAGTGTTTGAGAGTGCTAAACATTGAGGTTTTCAACGAACGAGCTCTCGGTGATCCTCAATCAGGAATTTTGGATTTAATGGTTGATTAGACTGACCTTAGTCTTTACTTCTCGAGGTGAGATCGGTAAGTTTAGTGGGAGTGGATAAAAAAGCTGGCTATAATTCTTGGATATAAATAATTCTTGGATATAAGATGATAATATTTTTCGGAAATCCTCATTTTACCCCTGAGGCTGTACTAAAAAATGTTTTTGTGCAAGCCCTCCTGCTGTCGCCCTGAGGCGTCAGCCGAGGGGTCTCCCCTTGGGGACGCCGTCCCGAACGAAGTGAGGGGGAACGCCGTCCCGAGCGAAGCGAGGGATGCACGGCTTGCGCTCGGAGGCACAAAGTAGGGGGACTTTTTTGAACAGCCCCTTTCCCCTCTTGACATTTATAAATTATATCCTTATAATAAATTTCAGAAAATCCTAATTTTAGGTGATGCATCTTGGAAAGGCGATCAAAGCCTAAGGGAAGTGAAGGGCTAACCTTAATAGAGGTTGCCATCGTCCTTGTTATAATTGGACTTCTTATTGGGTTTGGTGCTGGATTGATTAGCATGCTCACTAAAAGGGCAAAGATCATAGAAAGCAGGGAGACGGTTGATTCCGCGGTTGAAGCCCTGATAAGCTATGCTGCTGGCAGCAAGTGTTTGACTGAAGATAAAACCCAAGCTAATGTTCGTAAGACCACGGATGCCTGGAACCAGCCCTTATTTATCAGAGTAGCGGATGAGTTGTTGCCAGAGCAATGCTCTATATCCACCGGAACGATTTGCGATAGAAAATCAACCAGCTTAACCGTAAAAATATGTAGCGATCCCACCTGCACCTCATACCAACCGGTAAGGAATGTAGCTTTTGTGGTAGCAAGCAAAGGACCGAATTATAATCTTCAAATCATGAACGAGACAAATGAAATTTTGGTCTATACCCCCGGGTTGCAGGTTGACTTTTATTCTGAGGATTACGATGGTGTCCCAGACCCAGATCGAGTGGAAGAATTTGACGACATCGTCAAATGGGTGACCCTTGATGAGCTAAGGGTAAAGATGGCTTGCCCAGGGGCTCAACTTAGAATAATCACCACAGAGCTTCCTCTTGCTTATCAAAACCGACCATACAGCGCCACCATCTACGCCGAAGGTGGGGTAAAACCTCTGAATTGGAGTTCTCCCACTATTCCTCCCTGGCTTAGTTGCAATCCTTCTAGCGATACTACCGCTTATTACTGTAGCGGGACCCCTTCCTGCCCAGGCTCTTATACCTTAACAGTTTCTGTGGTAGATAATCCAGCAGATAGCACCGCCACTCGTTCATATACTATAAATGTTCAACCTGACCAGTTAAGGTTGACCCCAGTTCCTGGCACAACCTGGTATGCCTTCAACGGCTCAAGTTTCACCGCTACTATTAACGCTGCAGGGGGTTATCCAACTTATACTTTTACATGCAGTCCTTCTACTTGTTCTGGTTTAACCTGCACATGCTCTTCGACTGAATGCACCATAAGCGGAACCGCCAATATCTCAGGCAGCTCCTCAGAAACCTGTTCTTTTACTATCAGCGCCTCCGATAATTGTCCGGGCTCATCTCGACAAACCGTAAGCGGAACTTATTATGTTGTCATCAACCCAACCTATAGCGGAGGAGGAGGCGGCGGAGGAGGCGGAGGTGATGGAGGTGGAGGTGGAGGTGGAGGTGGACCTACCGGACCTCCCACATGCACTCTAAGCGTTAGCCCACCCCCAGATAGTTTGGGGAGAGTTATACTTTCATACAATTCTCCGTTAGTGCTTATTTGGAGCATATCAAACGGTCCCGCAAATTATAACTTTTCTCCTCAAAGCGGAGGTTGCACCTTTGGCTCAAACTCAAACGGGGGCATCTGCCTAACAGCCCCATACACAAGGAACGTCCCCCCTGCCTCAAGTCCACCTCGTAATTTTACTTTGTTTGTAGCTAATAGTTATGGTTCAGGAAGTTGCACAACTAATATAAATAAAATCTGTGTAGAAAATAGCGCTCGAGCATACAGAGTGGTGAATTTTTTACCAGGTCGCCAAAGAGATTTTAGACTACCGGATGGAACCTGTAGACGGATTCGTTTCAGTTGGGAAATTACCACTATAACATCACCTTTAAGACCAGGTACTCGGATAGAAGCCTATTCTTCTGCCTCCGGCAGATGTACTGGAGCTATTGTAGCAACCTTTAGCTACAACACGGCAGTTTGCATAGATGATAATGGAGACGGATGGGTCAATATGACTGGAAACGAAATCGGCTCAGACCGATAAAAAATTTTAATAACCAAAAACCTAAGGAGGTGAGCTATGGGTAAAACAAGAGACCTAAAAACCTGAAAGAGCTTCGTACTTTACTTTTAAAAAAAAGTCATTATTTTTAAAAGTAAGAAGTTTTACAAAAACAAAAACTAAAAAAACCAAAGGAGGTGGGCTATGGGTAAAACAAGAGGTTTCACTTTGGTTGAGCTTGCTATTGTCCTTGTGATCATCGGTATCATCTTGGGTGCTATTCTTAAAGGGACTGAACTCATCAACAACGCCAAGGTCAAGCGTTTGCAAAATGACTTAAGGGGGCTTGAAGCAGCAATCTGGACCTTTTATGATAGGACAGGAAGAATGCCTGGGGATTGCAATGGTAATGGTATAATAGGAAGTGGGCTTGGAAATGATGTAACTGGAGCAGGGTTAGGATTTTCCTCAAACCCTGACCCCACAGCAGATTATTGTGCTACTAATGGTACCGATGAAGCAAATGTTAATAGAGCTTTCTCAGACCTTAGAGTGCAAAGGATATTACCATACTCCCAGCCCAATGCAAATTTAGCTAGACATGCCTTTAATGATTACTTTGCAATAGGAAGTTACTATAACGGAACAAGGAATTTCAACGCTATTGTGATTTATGGCATCCCTGCTTGGGCAGCAAAAATGATAGATGTATCCATTGATGGTATAGCTGATGGAACTGCTGGAAGAGTTAGAAGATACGATCAGGGCGGTTTTCCGGCTTGGCCAGGTGACAACCAGAATGATCAAGTTGTAAGTTTAATATATTTCTTTGATGCAATACCATAATTTAATATAAAATCAAAACTTAGCAGAGGGGGTTATTCCCCCTCTGCTTTAATTATTTATCATTAGTTTCTCTACTTCTCTTTTTTTTTCACCTAAAAGAGCCTCTTTTTGCTTTATGCCCCTGCCCCATCTTTTTCATCAAGGAGACATGTGCAGATCTTTGAGATCTTTAAGTTTTCAATTCTTTAGGAAAGCCTAATTTCGGTTATCCTGTGGAGTGCCTGGGGGACCCCCTGGGATTGGTAAGACGCAAGCTCTCCTACGCTTCTTGAGAGGATTCCGCAAGATGAGTTCATAAGGTTGAGATTTTGAACCATGCCCTAAGTCCTGAAGAGCTTCTGAGGAGTATTTTTAGGGAAACTGAGGCACCTCGAATTGTGCCTTATTCTGTTTCCCTTTTGTCACCCTGCTTCCTTGTCATCTTCCTTCCTTTAACCATTTTACTACTTTTTTGTCATTCTGCCTCCCTTTTTGTCATTTTAGCGAAGCGAAGAAGCACCAAGCGAGACCCCTTACTATGTTCGGGGTGACAATCCCTTTCGACCGCATCTGTCCTGCCGAGCGACCCCCGTCCTGTCAAGCATAGCAAGGCACCCCTTTACTTACTTCTCCCTCTCTTTGTCCTCATCCCGAGCTCCTTTTTTATGCCTCCCCGAGCGAAGCGAGGGGTCTCCCCCTAGGGACACCCTCTCGAACGAAGAGAGATGCCTCACTATAGCTCGGTAGGACAGATTAGGGAACTTTTTTGAACAACCCTCTTTGTGCTTGCCTAAACTTAATTTTTGTTTATTATTATTGTATAATTCTCCCCTTTGGAGGTTATATGCAAGCTATCCCTCTTGACCTATACGAGGAGCTTGAAGCTTTAGACCCAAAGATCAAATCTGTATTTCTCAAGCTTTTTGATTATTTGATGAAGGAAAGGGTGACTAAAGACGACTTTCAGAAACTGACCGAAAAGGTAGAAAAATTAGCTGAGATCGTAGCCGAGCTTGCTGAAGCACAAAAGAGGACTGAACAAAAAGTAGCCGAGCTTACCGAAGCTCAGAAAAAAACCGAAGAAGAATTAAAAGCCTTATCTAAAACTGTAGCCGAGCTTGCTGAGGCTCAGAAAAGAACGGATCAAAGACTGGCTGAGCTTGCTGAGGCTCAGAAAAGAACGGATCAAAGACTGGCTGAGCTTGCTGAGGCTCAGAAAAGAACGGATCAAAGACTGGCTGAGCTTGCTGAGGCTCAGAAAAGAACGGATCAAAGACTTGGCTGA
>JBMSAU010000127.1:0-2242 GCA_049414625.1 Thermodesulfobacteriaceae bacterium | reverse complement strand
TAAAATACTTCTTAGAATTTGAAACAAGAGATAGCCCATACCTACTAAACATCGAAAAGCTAAAAAATCCTTTTGCTTATAAACTAAAAGTAAACCTTTCTGAAGTTGGCGAACCCAAAGAAATGATTGTAGATATCCCAGAAACATTTAACTACCTTCTTGGATTAAAAGTAAAGAAAATCAAAAGGAGAAGAGATAACGGAAAAACCTATCTTTTTGTTCTTGGAGAAAAAGAAGGAAGAGACTATGCGATTGTTTGGAGAGAATACTCAGACCAGTGGAAAGAGGAAGACTTCAAAAAGGATAAAGAATTTATAAAGCAAGAGTTGCAGGAGTGGAAGCCTCAAGTAGTCTATGTAAATGGACAAAGTATTTTAACACCTAATTTTGGTGACTTTCAAGTAGAACTAAATTATATTGAACCAAGGTTTAAACGATTAATGGAAGGATAAACATGCAAATTGAAAGATACTTAGTTCTAAATAAATACCTTCTTTCTCTTTTTGGTGTAAAAGATTTTAAAGTCTTGCAAGAAAAACTTCGTGATGTGAGGGAAGATATTGATAGCGATGGAAGGTCTTATTTTCTCAATGCACTACTTGGTTTAAAAGATTTAAAAATCCCAGATAACGACCTTATTCGGTATGATCAAAATATTCAAAGTTATGTAAAAAGAATAAGCGAAAAAAGAGAAACTTTTAGTCTTAAATATTTTCAATATCTTGCTCTTCTATTTACTGAAATATTTTTAGACAATATCAAAAATAGAAAAGCTGAATTTTTATACAACTTGAATGAATTTTTGTATAATTATGAAGATAGAAATGTAAAAGAACTTATAGGAGAATTTACTGACGAGGACTTTAAGAAGCTTGCCTACTGGATGGCAACAGGGTCTGGAAAAACCTTGATTGCCCATATCAACTATTATCAATTCTTAAACTATAAACTATTTGAACCAGACAATATCCTTTTTATTACTCCTAACCTAAGCTTATCTAAGCAACATTTCGAAGAGCTTCAAAAAAGTGGAATACCAGCAAGACTTTACAGCGAAGGTGCAAGGACTGAGTTCAAACGGGATTATGAAATCCTTATCATTGAAATAACAAAGCTTGTAGAAGAGAAAAAGGGAGGTGGGCTTAGCTTACCAGTAGAAACCTTTGAAGGAAAGAATTTAATATTTGTAGATGAAGGACACAAAGGTCAAAGGTCTGAAGACCAAAAGTGGGCTCAAAGAAGAAACAAACTCCTTGAAAATGGGTTTGCTTTTGAATACAGTGCAACTTTTGGGCAAATATTGGATAGAAATAACAAAGAAACATTAAAAGAATACGCTAAAGCTATAATTTTTGACTATTCATACAAATACTTCTATTTAGACGGTTACGGAAAAGATTTTTGGGTCTTTAATGTCAAAGAAAAGAAAATACCAGATCAAGAATTTCAAGAAACCATATTTGTTGCTAACCTTCTTGATTTTTATGAACAATTGCTATTATATCAATCTAAGCCTGAATTATGTAAAAAATATAACATAGAAAAGCCTTTATGGATATTTGTTGGAACAACAGTAACTGGAAAAAATGTTGAATCTGATATTTTACAAATCGTTAAATTTTTAAAGAATACATTAGATACAGATTGGTTGGAAGACAAAATAAGAAAAATTCTAAATAAAGAATATAAAAACGAAAAGGGAGAAGACCTATTTGAAAATAAATTTCCTTTGCTTAGAAAAGGTTTAGATTTAGATAATCTTTATAAAACTGTTTTTCATGGAAAAGGTGCATTTAAAATATATGAAATCAAAAATGCCGATGGAGAATTTGGACTAAAAGTAGGAGAAAATCCTTATTTTGGTGTAATAAATGTAGGCAATGTATCTGATTTTAAAAAACTACTTAATCAAGAAAATTTCACTGTGGAGCAGGATGTTATTTCAACTTCTCTTTTCGAAAATATTAAAAAAGAAAACTCACCTATCAATATTTTAATTGGAGCCAAAAAGTTTATAGAAGGATGGGATACTTGGCGGGTCTCTTCGATGGGGCTTTTACATATTGGCAGAGGAGAAGGTCCGCAGATAATACAACTTTTCGGAAGGGGTGTAAGACTAAAAGGCGAAAACATGTCTCTTAAAAGGTCTGGTAATCCGGAAGTAAAACCTCTTGAAACCTTAAACATATACGGAATAAAGGCAGACTATATTGCTAAATTCCTTGAAGCCATAGCTAAAGAA
>JBMSAU010000126.1:0-3019 GCA_049414625.1 Thermodesulfobacteriaceae bacterium | reverse complement strand
TAGAGCCATATCTCTTTGCCAATGGTTTGTAGGGATGAGGCTTCATTCGCTTATCTGTGCCTACAGGCTTGGGGTTCCATTTTTAGCCCTCTCTTATGATGGAAAAACTGAGGAGTTTGTGAAGTCAGTCGGAGCTCAGTCAGTCAAGGCAACCGAGTTAACCGAGGAAGAGCTGTTTTTAAAACTAAAGGTGCTATTAGATGCTAAGCCTCTTGAGGAGAAAGAATTTTCTTACAAGACGCCTGAGATTTTTAGGACTTTTTTAGAGGAGAAAGGGGAAGACTTCTCGCCTTGGCTCCAGGGGGCACCATCTCTTATTCCAAGCCATATCCAGGATTTCGTAGAGACCCTGCTTCAACAGAGAGAGGTGCTACAGAGTAAGATTTCAGACCTTCAGAGATTAAGCGAGGAGCTGAGAGCTCAGAATGAGGAGCTGAGGGCTCGGAGTGAGGAGCTGAGAAGAGAGAATGAAGCGCTGAGGGGGGAGAATGAGGAGCTGAGGGCTCAGAGGGATTTTTATGTTAATAAATTAAACGAAATTTACAACTCAAACGCCTGGAAGGTTGTTAGAGCATACTATAGACTTGTGGAAAATACTCCTTTTAGATATCTTCATAGAATTTATAAGCCTGTATTAGATAAAATTTTTAGAAAGCCATATAGTTTAGGTTCGGCAAGCACAGAAGAAGCTAAAGAAAATTTTAAAAAAGAAAATTTTAAAATTGAAAGGGTCCTCAATTTCTTTGAGACTTCGGAGAAGTCTTTAGTGATGCTTTCATCATTGCCCTTTGATATAACATACAATCAAAGACCTTTAAACCTTTCAAAGCAATTTTCAAAGTTTGGGTTTAAGGTTTTATTTGTCGTTTGGCAATGGTCGCCTGATGAGAATATACCCGCAAGCTATGAAGAGGTTTATCCTAACATTTTACAAATTCCCATGTATGACTTTTTTAGCTTTTATAAGGAGCTTTATTTTAATTCAAAGGAAAAGGTATTCTATGTATCATTTCCAGTGGAAAGTTTTATACCTGCTATGAGAGAGATGAGAAAAAAGGGATTTAAGATAGTTTATGATATAATGGACGATTGGGATGGTTTTGCAGAGGTTGGGCAAGCTCCTTGGTATAAAAAAGAAGCTGAAGAAAGGATAATATTAGAGGCCGATTTCGTTATAGCTATATTAAGGGGTTTAGCCGAAAAGTTTGCCTACTTAAGAAAAGATATCTTTATTTTACCAAACGCTTACGATGAAGAGGTTTTAGGAGTAGATGCTAAGTTTATAGCTGGGACTAATGTAAATGATGAATTAGTAACGATTGGCTACTATGGATGGTTGAACGAGGGATGTTTTGATTGGGATTTTGTTTTTAATGTGGCTAAGGCATATGAAGGAAAGATAAAGATACAACTTATAGGATATGCTTTATCGGATGAAATCAGAAATAAATTAAAGGAGTTTAAGAATATAGAATACATAGGAAAAGTTAGTCCAAATGAGCTTAAACGATATGTTTCTTGCTGGCATATAGGAATTATTCCATTTAAAGAAGCAGAAATTGCTAAAGGTGCAGATCCGCTAAAGCTTTATGAGTATATTTACTTTGGTTTACCTACTTTCATAAAAGGTGTAGACAGAGAATTGGCTAATAGACCATTAGTATTTTATGTGGATACTGTTGAACAATTTGGAAGTATGTTGGAAAAATTTGATAGTAAAGAAAAAATAAAAGAATTTCAACAAGCTAACAAGGACTTAGTTGAGAATTTTCTAATAAGAAACAATTGGAAGGCTCGAACTGAAGAGTTAATAAATATCATTAATAAATCAACCCTATGGTCATGAGAATTCTGTATCTTTATAAATGGTGCACTTTTGGAGGTGTTGAGAGGGTTCTTCTAAACAGGGCTTTTGCTTTCAAGAAATATAACATTCCGGTAAAAATTGGTATCTATTTTTACTACGGTGGCGTTATCAAAGAACTGAAGGAATATATATCAAGATTTGAGCTTAATGATTTTATTAAGGTTGAAGATAGTCTTAATTTAAAAAATTATGATTATGTTGTTTCCATAGATACACCGGAGGCTTTTGAAGAAAAAGACTTAGATAAGGTCATCCTTGAGTATCATACACATTACGAAGACCATGGTAGTTATTTAGATTCAGTTCCTCAAGAGCAAATCAGATTAGTGTTAGTTCCATCTGCCTATTATTTAGAGCGTCTTAGGAAAAGAAGACCAGATTTAGTGGATAAATCATTGATATTAAGGAATTTTGTTATAGAAGAAGCCTTTGATCCTTTAAATTATCATTTGCCTCAGTGGAGTCTTAAGCCAATTGTCACGGTTGGAAGAACTGATCAATGGAAACATCCTCATTTTATAGTAAAAGCTTTAAAAAAATTTAGAAATATTTACGGAGATAAAATATTTTTTTGTGTTGTAGGTTCTTCAGTTGATGAAGAGGATTTTTTAAAATGTATAAAAAAAGAAAAACAGGTTGACCGGGTTGTTTTCTATCCAAACATAAAATTTGAAAAAATTGGACCTTTATTGAGGCAGATAAGAGAGAGAAGAGGTGTTTTTGTATCGGCATCAAAAGGAGAATCCTTTGGGATGGCAGTTGCTGAAGCAATTTATTTTGGACTGCCTGTGCTGATAAGCGATATCCCAGCGCATAGGGATTTAGTGCAGAATAATGAAAATTTTTTGTTTAAGTCTGAGGATGTGGAAGATTTCATAAATAAGCTTTCAAATATTTTAGAAAACTACGATGTATTTGCTGATGAAATTTTATCCTTAAAAGCTAATTTAGGCCCCGAAAGGTTCTTGCAAGACTGGGAAAATTTTGTAAAGGCTCTTGGGGGAAAGCCTTGAAGGACAGTTCAAAGCTTAAAATCTATATCCTTCTTGGCACCCGACCTGAAGTGATAAAGATGGCACCAGTAATTCTTGCCCTTAAAAAAGAACCCTGGGCTGACCTAAAGATTATCTCAACCGCTCAGCATAGGGAGCT
>JBMSAU010000125.1:0-29819 GCA_049414625.1 Thermodesulfobacteriaceae bacterium | reverse complement strand
GCTTTTTCTTTGCTTGAAAATAGGATTCCATATCACCGTGGTAGTCAAGGTGGTCCCTTGAAAGGTTGGTCCACCCGCAGGCTGAGAAGTTTAGCCCAAAGATCCTATCTTGGTCCAAAGCATGGGAAGAAACCTCAAGGGCAAGAAGCTTTATTCCCAAGTCTCTTGCTTTTTTTAAGAAAGGAAAAAGCACAAAGCTTGAAGGCGTTGTCTCTCGTGAGGGCAAAACCTCCCCAACATCGTAATAGATGCTCCCAATGTAGCCGCTTTTTACTCCAAGGGCAGAGCTTAAGGCTCTGATAAAAAAGGTAGATGAAGTCTTTCCATTTGTGCCCGTGATCCCAACCAGAGTGAGCGAGTTTTGAGGATGGTCATAAAAACGGGAAAGGAGCTTTCCTAAGGTTTCCTTAAAATCCTTAAGCTTAAGCTGAGGGGCATAAAGGTCTAAGTCAATACTATCTTCCTGAATGATAAGTTTTGCCCCTCTTTTGAGGGCTTCAGGTATGAATTCTTTCCCATTTAGCTTTGTCCCCCGCCTTGCAACAAAGATATATCCCTCTTTAACGCTTTGCGAATGGTCAGAAATTCCTTTTATCTCCTCATCCCAGTTTACCATATACTCTTCCGAAACCTCATCTCTCGACAAAAGGTCCTTTAGCCGTTTCATTTCAAGAGCCCGCTGTCCTTAAAAAGGGGTAAAAGGTTACGGGGTTCGACCCCGTTTCTTACAACCAAGATAACCCGCTCCTTTCCAGTTATGAGATGAATAGATTTTTCTTGCGATGGAAGAACTAAGATTTCCTCCTTTTCTTCTTGAGAGGAAAAATCTGAAGATTTCATGGATGCCTCTTCAGCCCCAAACCTTGGCAAAACCGTCAACCTTGTCTTCTCTCCGTTTATCCTTCTTAGCTCAGCCTGCAACAAATGCAGAGGTGTTATTCTCAGATACTCTCCATCCCTTTCAACTTCTTGCTTTCCCAATTCCCATTCAAAGGTTGAAAATTCATAAGAAGGTAGAAGGGAGGGTGGGAGAAGGAAAGGTTTCTCAAAAAAGGGGGTAGTAAAGAGGGAATAAAAACCGAGCAACTCTCCGTTTCTCTTAACAACAAGGATTTCTTCTAAATCTTTTGCTTTTTTCCCTAAGTTTGATATTCTTTTTATTGTGTCAAGCGAAAGGGAGACCTGAATGCTTTTTCCTTGCTTAAGACTATCATCAAAAACCTTTTCCAAGCCAGCTACCCCCTCTTGATTCCTAACTTTCCCAACCAAAGCTTCTAAACCTGGATAGATAACCTTTCTTTCAAGGCTCCATTCTACGAAGACATTATTTTCTCGTTTTAAAAGTTCTGCTTCCTCTTGGGTTAAGGAATCGGAAAGAAGGAAAACTCCCTTTTTAGGTAGGTTTACCCCTTGGGCAAGATACTTTCGCACCACGGGAGAAAGGTCATCCCCTATCATCGCTTTTCCTTTAATAAGAAGATAGGCTCGGTAATGGTCTCGGGAGATAACCAAGGGGTTCCCTTCGCGGTCAAGAATATAACCTCTTTTAGGTAGTCCCTTTTCAATGGGACTACTCTTTACTGTTGTTATGTATAAAACTATAAAAATAAAACAACAAAAAATGCACACCCAAGGGAATAGTCTTCTTTCCTTTTTCATCAGGGCACCCTTATGATATCCTTTTCTGTTGGTGGTCTAAGCCCAAGCTTTTTAGCCTTTTCTTCAAGCATCTCCTTTGAAGTTAACCTTGTTAGTTCTGAATTTAGATAAACGTTCTCTTGAGAAAGCTTATTCTTTTCTACCCTTACCATGAAGTATTGATAAAGTTTGTGAGCAAAAAAGACGGATACAACCAGAAAAAGAACGGTTAAAAGAAGGAGTGCCCCCTTTTCTATATAATCGATCAGAACCTCTCGTAAGCTTTCTTTCCTCCTTTCTTCTGTTCGTACTTTCGGTTTTAAGACGGTTGGGTTAAGCATCTCTCTACTTTCTCGAGAGGGGTGCAAAGTTTCTTTCATAAAGGAGCCACCGGGTTTTACTGTGTATACCTTTCCGGCCATGGCTATACCCTCTCAGCTATACGGAGTTTTGCGCTCCGAGCCCGAGGGTTGCGCCTTACCTCCTCGGGGCTTGGAGTAATGGGCTTCTTTGTCAAAACCTTAAGCCTTGGGTCATTCCTGAAGGAAAGTTTAACCAGCCGGTCTTCAAGAGAATGAAAAGAGATAACCGCAAACCTCCCCCCTTTCTTCAAGATAGATGGGATTCCCTTCAAAGCTATATTTAAGTTTTCAAGCTCCTTATTAACTCTTATTCTAAGGCTTTGAAAAACGACGGCTAGAAGGTCGTTTAAATCACGCCTCCCCTTGTAGAAGGCTTTGACCGCTTGGACTAAATCTACAGTCCTCGTGAAGGGGGCACGCTTCCTTTGTTCGCAGATAAACTTGGCCAAGGAAAAAGACTTTGGCACCTCTCCCTCTTCAAAAACCCTTGCTAACTCAGGCAAACTAAGCTTATTCAATACCTCTGAGGCGGTTATCTCCAAGGTTTGGCTCATCCTCATATCAAGGGGCTCATCTCTTTTGAAGCTAAAGCCTCGTCCCACGCCCTCAAGCAAAAAGGAGGAAACACCAAGGTCAAGAAGCACACCATCAGCTAAAACACCCTCTTGGGTTAAAATTTCAGGGATCTTGGCAAAATTCTCTTTATAAAGTTTAAACCTACCTTCATAGGGTTTTAGCCTCTCAAGGGCAACCTCATAACTTTCTTCGTTCCATTCAAAACCGTAAAGAAACCCGGTAGGAGAAGATCTCTCGAGAATGGCAAGGCTATGCCCTGCAAGGCCAACCGTCCCGTCAACATAGAGCCCACCCTCTTTCACATCAAGCCCTTCCAAAACCTCTTTAAGTAAAACTGGCTCATGATGAGCCTGCTTTTCCGTCTGCAAAGTAGGAGTTTACCGTCTCGAGGATTTGATTAAAGTTTTCCTTAACATCCTTAAACCTTTCTTTTAGCCTTTCTGGATGCCAAATCTCAAAGTAGGTTAGCATCCCAAGCAGGCAAACTTCACGGTGCAGGTTGTATTCCTCCCGGAGAGCCTGAGGTAAGAGTAGTCTTCCCTGCTTATCAGGTTGGCACTCCTCAGCCGAGCCCAAAAAGTAGCGTATAAACTCCCGTCCTTCCTTAATGCTCCAGGGAATGCTTAACAGCCTCTCTTCAAGCTTTTTCCACTCTTCAAAAGGATAGGCTACTAAACACTCAGGTAAGTTTGTGATGATAAGGGTTTCCGAGCCATACCTCATTCTTAACACCTCGCGGAATCGGGCGGGTAAACTTATCCTTCCCTTATCGTCCACGCTATGAATGAACTTTCCTCTAAACATTATCTTCCACTTTTTTCCACTTTATTCCACTAAGCATAAAAAGGGGTTATAAAAAGTCAAGAGGGTATTTTTAATCCTTGAATTATGATTCCAAAAGGTCTGGATAGGAGGAGTCCGTTGAAAGAGAATTTTTAGCTTGAAAATAAATGAGTTTAAATTTAAAATTAAAATTAACTTATTACAGAAGGAGAAAAATGTGAGGAAGGTTCTAATAGTCTATTATAGCCTCTATGGAAACACTTACAAAATGGCTCTTGAAGTGGCGGAAGGGGTAAAGGAAGCAGGTTGTGAGCCCGTTGTTCGAACTGTCCCTGAGCTTATCCCTCAGGAAATAATCGATTCTCGAGAGGACATGAAAAGAGGTAAAGAGCTCCAGAAGGATGTCCCGTTGGTTACGCTTGATGATTTCCGCGAAGCTATAGCCATAGCCTTTGGTACGCCGACAAGGTTTGGTGTAGTCTCAGCCCAGCTAAAGAACCAAATCGATAGGCTAAGCCCGCTATGGCAAGAAGGAGCGCTAGAAGGAAAGCCTGCTGGTATCTTTGTTTCTACCTCCTCCCTTCATGGCGGGCAAGAAATGACCATATTTTCCCTTTTGCCGGCCATTCTGCATTTAGGAATGGTCTTTGTTGGCGTCCCTTACTCGGTAAAGGAACTCCTTTTTACCAAAGGTGGCGGAAGTCCATACGGTCCCTCTCATGTGGCCGGTCCTGATAACCAGCGAGAAATTGACCCAGAAGAAAGGGCAATCCTACGAGCCTTTGGTAAAAGGCTTGCTGAGATAGGGCTAAAGCTTTCGGCTTAACATCATGCTTCTTCTTCACATCTGCTGTGGTCCCTGTAGCTTTATCCCAGTCAAACACCTTAAAGCTTGTGGCGTAGAATTTAAAGGCTACTTTTACAATCCAAACATACATCCCCTTCAGGAGTATCTTGCAAGACGGGAAGCTTTAACCCAAGTAGCAAGTCTTTTAGATTTCGAGGTCATATTTGACGATGCCTATGACCTTGAAGAATTTCTTACTAAAGTAATTTTTGAACCTAACCGTCCAAAAAGATGCGAAGTTTGCTATTACCTTAGACTTTCGAAAACAGCAAAAAAAGCAAGGGAGCTTGGATTTTCTGCGCTTTCTACCACCCTTCTTTTCAGCCCCTTTCAGTTACATGAGCTGATTAGAGATATCGGGGAGGAGGTGGCTAAAAAGGAAGGGCTCTCTTTTTATTATCAAGATTTTCGTCCCTATTACTATGAAGGGAAAAAGTTAGCCGTTGAGGCTGGCATCTATCGACAAAAATACTGCGGGTGCATCTTTAGCGAAAAGGAACGGTTTATTAGAAGACTTCAAAAAAGCTAAAAAAGGAATTAAAATTTTATGGGGTTTTTTATTTAAGAAAGAGGGGGGATTAAAGCGAAATGTTAACCAAAATTTTACAGAAAATAGTCGGGACAAAGAACGAAAGGGAGCTAAAGAGGTTAAAACCTATCGTGGAAAGGATAAACGCTTTAGAGCCTTATATGCAAAAGCTTAGCGATGCTGAGCTTCAGAGAAAGACGGTAGAATTTAAGGAGAGGTTAGAAAAAGGGGAGAGCTTAGATTCTCTTTTGCCTGAAGCCTTTGCCGTTGTTAGGGAAACCGCAAGGCGAGTTCTTGGGATGCGCCACTTTGATGTTCAGCTAATGGGCGGGATTGTCCTTCATCAAGGAAAGATCGCCGAGATGAAAACAGGTGAAGGGAAAACCTTAGTTGCTACTCTCCCAGCTTATCTCAACGCCTTAACTGGAAAGGGCGTCCACATTGTGACCGTTAACGACTACCTTGCTAAGAGGGACGCCGAGTGGATGGGACCTATCTATCGATTCTTAGGCTTGACTGTAGGTTACATCACCACTGGCATGGACAATCAGGAGAGGAAGAAGGCTTATCTTTGCGATATTACCTACGGCACAAGCTCAGAGTTTGGGTTTGACTATCTTCGGGACAACATGAAGTATTCTCTTGAGGACATGGTTCAGCGTGGACATTACTATGCCATCATCGACGAGGTAGACTCCATCCTTATCGATGAGGCAAGGACACCGCTTATCATTTCAGGACCTTCTGAAGAAAGCACAGACCTCTACTACTACATAGATGAAATTGTCAGGAAACTAAAGAGGGACGTCCATTTTACGGTGGATGAGAAGTCTAAATCTGCTCATCTAACCGAGGAGGGCATTACGGAATGTGAGCGGCTTCTTGGGATAAAGAACCTTTATCATCCTCGGTATGTGAGGCTTGTTCATCATATTCATCAAGCCCTGAGGGCTCATCATCTTTTCAAGCGAGATGTCGACTATGTGGTGAAGGATGGGAAGGTGATCATCGTTGATGAGTTTACAGGAAGGCTTATGCCTGGAAGGCGTTGGAGCGATGGTCTTCATCAGGCCATTGAAGCAAAGGAGCGTCTTCGCATTGAAGCTGAAAATCAGACTTTGGCTATGATCACCATTCAAAACTACTTCCGAATGTATGAAAAGCTTGCTGGGATGACGGGAACCGCAGAGACTGAAGCGGCTGAATTTAAGGAGATCTATAACCTTGATGTCGTGGTAATCCCTACACATAAACCCATGATAAGGGAGGACTTACCCGACCTTGTCTTCCGCACGATGAAGGAGAAGTTTGAAAGGGTTGTTCAAGAGATAGAAGAAAATTATCGTAAGGGAAGACCAGTTCTTGTTGGGACAACCTCGATTGAGAAAAGTGAGATCCTCTCAAGGATGCTCAAAAAGAAGAAGATACCTCATCAGGTGCTGAACGCTAAGCATCATGAGAAGGAAGCTCAGATAATCGCTCAAGCTGGGCGTTCCCATGCGGTAACCATTGCCACAAACATGGCTGGAAGGGGCGTAGATATCCTCCTTGGTGGAAACCCAGAGGGCTTAGCGAAGATTCAGCTTGAAAACGAGGGCTATGATGTGAGCCAAATCCCTGAGAGGGATTGGTATGATGCCCTAAACATGGCCAAAGAAGGCAAGGACCCAACTCCGAAGTACCCAGAACGATGGGCTCAAGTCCTCTATGAGAAGGTTCTTGAGTGTCAAAAGGATGCCGAGAAGGTGCGGGCTCTTGGTGGGCTTTACATCATCGGCACAGAGAGACACGAATCAAGAAGGATTGATAATCAGCTCAGAGGTAGGGCAGGAAGGCAAGGTGACCCAGGAGCCTCAAGGTTTTTCCTCTCCCTTGAAGATGACCTACTTCGTCTGTTTGGGTCGGAGAAGATAAAAGCTTTCATCGATAAGCTTGGTCTTCCCGAGGGCGAACCCCTGGAACATCCTTGGCTTTCTAAGGCTATAGAGCAAGCTCAAAAGAAGGTTGAAGCCTACCACTTTGATATTAGAAAGCACCTCCTTGAGTATGATGATGTGATGAACATGCAAAGAGAAGTTATTTATTCTCAAAGAAAGGAAATCCTAAAGAGCGAATCTATAAAAGATTGGATAATTTCTCTGATTGACGAGACTTGTGAAGAGCTTGTCGAGGAAACGACCTTAAGCGAGAGGAACCTACAGCCAGAGGAGATTGAAGCCCTGGTAAAGAGGTATCAAGAGGTCTTTGCTATTCCCTTGAAACTTCCTGAAAATTTAACCACAAAGTCCGAGATCCTTACTTACCTTAAAGACTTTACTAAACAGAAGTACGAAGAAAAGGAAAGAAACATTGGCTCTGACCTAATGAGGAATTTGGAAAAATACTTCCTTCTTACTACCATCGACAACCTTTGGAAAGAACATCTTCTCATGCTTGACTATTTAAAGGAAAGTGTCGGTCTCAGAGGCTACGGACAGAAGAACCCCCTTCAAGAGTACAAAAAAGAAGCCTATCATCTCTTCGTCTCTCTTATGAAAAGGATCAGAGAAACCACACTCTCTTATTTATTCAGGATTGAGCTTAAAGAAGAGGCTGAAAAGGTTCAAGAGATGGTCCTAGAGGAAGGCGAGATAGATGAAAGTAGGCTTGAGTTTGCCAAAAAGGATGTGTTCGCCGAGGAAAAAAGGAAGAATCAACCCATCAAGACGGAAAAGATAGGAAGGAACGAGCCCTGTCCCTGCGGAAGCGGAAAGAAGTATAAGAAATGTTGTGGTAGAGAAGCATTTGAAACCAGCAAGGAGGAAAGACTTGAGGTGTCCCAGTTGTAGCTACATCTTTTCGGAGGAGCTAAGAAATTGCCCAAGATGCGGAGCGGATGTTAGGGCAGAGCTTGAAAAGCTCGGCTACTTTCCTCAACCTGCCAAGGAACCTTTCCTCTTCGTCGAAGATTTTCAAAAAACTCCTATCTATGAAGAATCAGCAAAAGGACAAACTGAGGTAGAAAAACCTCAAAAAAGAGAGGTCGAAATTAATTTTCAAGAGTTAAGTAATGAGATGAAGGATATAACTTAGGCTATTACGGCACAGGTGAGCCAAAGAAGTCTCTTTTCTTTCCCTCTCTTAGTTCTTCTGTTTCCTTTAGAGCCAAACGGTAGTAGTGTTCTACTAAAGACTTAGCCACGGAGCCTGCCTGAGTGTCAGGATAATTTTCTATCAGGTAGAGAAGGCGATTGTAAGCTCCGCGGTAATATTTTATCTTGTAGTAAAATTTAGCCACGTAGAGCTCGTGCTGAGCAAGGAGCTCCCTTAATTCATGGATACGCTTTTTTGCTTCTAAGGTATAGGGACTGTTGGGATAGTTTTGCAAGAGCCTCTCATAGTGGCTTATCGCCTTTTTGGCAAAGGTAGGGTCTCTGTCGACGCTTTGTCTGAGTTTATAATAACAGGTTCCTATCTGAAAGATGACATAGGGAATAGCCTCGTTTGTGGGATAAAACTTTTCAAACTCTTCATACAGGGATATAGCTTCAAGGTATTCGCCAGACCAAAACTTGATGTCTGCAAGCCTGAGCTCAGCAAGGACTGCTTCAGGGGTCCCAGGGTACCTGTTCTTAATCTCCTCGTAAGCTTGGTAGGCAAGGTCGTAATAGCCCTTTTGAAAGTTTCTCTCAGCCTTAGCAAAAAGCTCAGGCAAAGGCTTCTCCTTTTCAGCTGGAGTAATCTCCCTCTTCAAGAACTTAAAGGGTTCAGAGACTTTAGCACAGCTGAAAAGAAGCATAGAAAGTAAAAATACGGAAAGGACTTTAAGCATTTTTAAGCCTTTGAATGTAATCTTCAGCTGAAAGGCTGGCCACCGCTCCTTCACCACAGGCTATGACGATTTGGCGAAACTTTTTAGATACGCAATCTCCGCAGGCAAAAACCCCGGGCAGGCTCGTTTCCATGTTTTTATCTGTAAGGATAAAGCCATTTTCATCAAGGTCAAGCTTTCCTTTAAGCCATTCCGTCTGAGGTCTAAGACCGATGAAGATAAACACCCCAGCCACCTTAAGTTTAAAACTTTCTCCAGTTTGCAGGTTCTCAACTAAAATCTCTTCAACCTTCTCTTTTCCATGGATTTCCCTCACTACAGAGTTAAGAATCAGCTCAATCTTAGGGTTTTCCCTAACCCTCTTCTGCAAAATGGGAATGGCTCTAAAGGCGTCCCGCCGATGGATAAGATAAACCTTTTTCACAAACCTGGTTAAATAGAGGGATTCTTGAAGGGCGGTATCACCACCACCTACCACAGCTACAATTTCATTCCTAAAGAAGGGACCATCACACACCGCACAGTAGGAAACACCTTTCCCAGTAAGAGCATCCTCACCCGGGATTCCAAGCTTTTTTGGCGCTGCTCCAAGAGCAAGAATTACAGAATAAGCTTTTAGTTTTTCCCCGGTTGCTAAATGAACAATCTTAAGGTTTCCATCAACGGTTAGGTCGATAGCCTCGTCATACTTGACCTCAAGACCAAGCTTTTCCACCTGTTTTTTAAAAAGCTCAATCAGGTCAAACCCAGATACACCCTCAGGAAAGCCTGGATAGTTCTCAATCCAATCGGTAAGAAGGACCTGACCACCTATAGGTCCCTTTTCAACTAAGCAAACATCAAGAAGGGCTCGCTTGGCATAAAGATAGGCGGTAAGCCCAGCAGGACCACCGCCTATCACTAAGAGGTCATAGACCTTTTCTGTCATATGTAATGATTCTACATAACCTTGTTTAAGGCGTTCAAAATGGTTGCTTTAGAGACGGCCCCCACTATCGTCTCAACGGGTTGTCCATCTTTAAAGATGATTAAGGTAGGAATGGCTCTAATTCCATATTTTGCTGGTGTGATGGGGTTTTCGTCAACGTTCATCTTGCAGACCTTTACTTTTCCAGAAAGTTCCTCCGCAAGCTCATCGATGATAGGGGCAATTGCCCTGCAGGGGCCGCACCAAGCTGCCCAGAAATCAACGAGCACCGGTATGGGTGATTGAAGCACCTCCTTTTCAAAGTCTTGGTCAGTAACCTTGCAAGCCATATTCCCCCCTCCTAAAGTGGTTTGAATTTTAAGTATTGTACTAACCTTTTTTATTTTCATCAACTATGTGTGTTCATCAACTATGTGTGATGAGGAAATATAAAGAGCCTTTGGGCTGACAATCAAGGGGACCTTCGGCAGGGTATAAAAGGAGGTCAAGATAATAAAGAAGGAGGCTTCAAAAATCTTGACAGGTTTTAATTTTTGGTTATGTTTATAGTTAAACATAGGCGCGTAGCTCAGTGGGAGAGCGCTTGCTTGACGCGCAAGAGGTCGGCGGTTCGATCCCGCCCGCGCCTACCATCAAATTAAAAAACCTTAAAAGGATAGGAGAAACATAACCCCTTTGAAAATATCCGTAGAAGGAATAGGTGAGTTTGAGCTTTCAGATAACTCTCCTCTTATTCTTCTCCTTGATAAAATCAAAGAGTTAAATCCAAAAAAGAGCTTACCTGTAGCCTTTCTAACTCCATCGGGGGAGATAATAGATTGGCACACGCCTATTAACTCCAGCGCACCTTCCCTTTTTCTTAAACCTCTTTATCCTGAGGATAAAGAAGCCCTTTTGGTTTTAAGACATACCGCTTCTCATGTTCTTGCTCAAGCGGTAAAAGAACTTTTCCCTAAGGCAAAGCTCGGCATTGGACCGGCCATCGATGAGGGCTTCTATTATGACATCGCTTACGATAGACCTTTTACCGAAGAAGACTTAGCTAAGATCGAAGAAAAAGCAAAAGAAATCATAAATAAGAACTTAACCCTAAAACGGGAAGAGCTCTCAAAGGAAGAGGCGAAGGCCCTCTTTCGGAGCCTTAATGAAGATTTCAAACTTGAGCTCATAGAGGAGATACCCGAAGATAAGGTTTCGGTTTACAGGCAGGGAGATTTTGTTGACCTTTGCCGTGGGCCGCATGTCCTTTCAACTGGAGAAATTAAGGCCATAAAACTTCTTTCTGTGTCTGGTGCTTACTGGAAGGGTGACGAAAAAAATCCGATGCTATGGCGCATCTATGGCACAGCCTTCTTTAAGGAAGAAGACCTTTCAGCCTATCTTAACTTTTTAGAAGAAGTTAAGAGGAGGGACCATAGAAGGCTTGGTAAAGAGCTCGAGCTGTTTACCATAGAGGAAGACATAGGTCCGGGTTTAGTCATCTGGCTTCCAAAAGGAGCTATAGTTCGGAGGATTATTGAGGACTTTTGGAAGGATGAGCACTTAAAGCGAGGGTATCAGCTCCTCTATACCCCTCATGTTGCCCTTCTTGACCTTTGGAAGACATCAGGACATCTTGATTTCTATCGTGAAAACATGTTCCCCCAGATGGAGCTTGAAAATCGAGCCTATCAGCTAAAGCCGATGAACTGTCCATTTCATATCTATGTTTACAATCAGAAAAGGAGAAGCTATAGGGAGCTCCCCCTCAGGTTCTGTGAGCTTGGGACGGTATATCGTTTTGAAAGGAGCGGAGTCTTGCATGGTCTTCTGCGGGTTCGAGGCTTTACTCAGGATGATGCTCATATCTTTTGTCGGGAGGACCAGCTCCAAGAAGAGCTGATCAAGGTTCTTGAGTTGGTAATCTATTTCCTTAAGCTTTTTGGGTTTGAAGAGTATAAGGTTTATCTTTCCACAAGACCAGAGAAGTATGTAGGGGATGAGAGGCGTTGGGAGCTTGCTGAGAGCTCCTTGCAGTCTGCCCTGCAAGCCCTTGGTTTACCTTACGAGATTGACCCTGGAGAGGGCGTTTTTTATGGTCCGAAGATCGACCTTAAGATTAGGGATGTGCTCGGTAGAGAATGGCAGTGTTCTACTGTGCAGGTTGATTTCAACCTACCTGAGAGGTTTGACCTTGTCTATGTTGGAGAGGACAATAAATTTCATCGTCCTATCATGATCCATCGAGCTCTGCTTGGTTCGTTAGAGAGGTTTCTTGGGATTCTCATCGAACATTATGCCGGAGCCTTTCCTTTCTGGTTAGCTCCCGTCCAGATAAAGGTTCTAACCATTAAAGACAGCGTAATTCCCTATGCTGAGACCGTATCTTCGAGGCTTAAAAGCCTTGGTTTTAGGGTTGAGGATGACTTTCGTCCCGAAAAGCTAAACTATAAGATTAGACAAGCTCAACTTGAGAAGGTTCCATACATGATCATCCTTGGCGAGAAGGAAATGGAAACAGGAACCGTTAGCCTCCGTTCCCGCAAAGGTGAACACTTAAACAACATCACCTTGGATGAAGCGATCGAGCGGTTTAAATCTGAAGCTCAACCCCTCTTAGGTGCTTCATGACCCATCTCGATTTCGTTCCCTATAAAGAAACTTTGCCAAGATTAGACTCTCCTTTAAATCCCTTGAGCAAAGATCTCTCCTTTATAATTCTTTATAATTATTCAAGAATGTATGAGACCCCTCGCTTAAGCTCGGGGTGACAAAAAAGAGGCTTGTGGTGACAAAAAAGAAAGACTCGAAGTGAGAGGGAGAGAGAAGGAAAAGTTTAAATAATAAAATCAAAAAAGGAGGAAGCATAAGGGTATGCAGCAGGACCTGAAGCAAAAATACCGTGTGAACGAGCGTATTAAAGCAAAAGAGGTAAGGCTTATTGGACCTGATGGAAAGCAGATAGGGATTGTGCCCATTCAAGAAGCTTTACGTATTGCTGAAAGCTACGGGCTCGACCTGGTTGAAGTTGCACCTACAGCAAACCCGCCAGTCTGTAAGATCATGGATTTTGGAGAATTCCTATACCAACAAGCTAAAAAAGCCAAGGAAGCAAAGAAAAAACAAGCGGTTGTCGAGGTAAAGACTATAAAGCTTAGTCCAAAAACAGATAAGCATGACCTTGAGGTAAAGATCAAGCATATTCTGAGATTTCTTGAGGAAAAGAACAAGGTAAGGGTTTGTGTAGTCTTTAAAGGAAGAGAAATCATCTATCCTGAGCTTGCGGATAGGGTATTTTCAACCATCTTCCAGGCCATTGAAGGTAAGGGAGTGGTTGAGGCACCACCAAAGCTTGAAGGAAAGATGATGACCGCCTTGATTGCTCCTGCAAAGTAGGAAAGAGACTCCTTCACTTCGTTTTGGGCTAAAACCAGAGAGAAGGGTTGGTTTATTGAGGAACCCAGCGAGAAAAGTTCTGTAAAATCCTTAGCCCAGGGTTTCCGCTTTTCTCTGGGTGAAATTGCACCGCCACAAGGTTTTTGTAAGCTATGGCAGAGGGGAAGTTTATTCCGTGAAAGGTGACTCCACAGATTATTCCTTCGTCCTTTGGCTGGACAAAGTAGCTGTGAACAAAGTAGTATTCATAGTCTGGGTCAAGCCCTGAGAAAACAGGATGTTCTCTTAACCACTCAACAGAGTTCCAACCCATATGGGGAACCTTCAATACCTCGTCCCCATAGACCAAAGGAGTAGGGAAACGTTTAACAAAACCCGGTATTAGACCGAGGGTTTCTGTGCCGCCATCCTCCTCGCTATACTCCATGATAATCTGCATACCAAGGCAAATACCAAAGATGGGTATGCCATCAGCAAAGGCCTGCTTCAAAAATTCATCAAGACCCTGAGCTTTAAGATTTTCCATAGCAGACTTTGCCGCCCCCACTCCCGGGAAGATGATCCGCTCACATTTTTTTAATACTTCTGGGTCTCCGGAAATAACATAAGGTATTTCTAGGTAAGCTAAGGCTCGCCCAACGCTTGTCAAATTACCTGCTTTGTAATCAACGATCCCGATCATGGGTTGTCCTAAATTCTTGCCATCTTCTTGAGCTCTTCAAGCGGTGGAAGCTCATCCAGGGATTTTAATCCAAAGTATTCAAGAAAAAAAGGGGTAGTGCCGTAAAGAGGAGGTCTCCCCGGAACCTGTTTTCTTCCAATTACTTTAATGAGACCTCTTTCAAGAAGATGCTTTAAGGCAGGACCAGCATCAACTCCACCCCATTTAGCGTAAACCTCTGCCCGGGTGATGGGTTGAAAGTAAGCCACGATGGCTAAGGTCTCAAGTTGAGATTGGGTTAATCGCTGGTTTTTTTAGGCTTTACGACCCTTTTGATGGATTCTGAAACCTCTGGGATGGTCTCAACGCGATAACCATGAGCAACCTCCCTGATAATCACACCTCTTCCTTCATAATCTTTCCTTAGCTTTTTAATAATGCTTTTTAATAATGGTGTCAACTTCGTCCAACGATAAGCCATCGCAAACGTTAGCTAACTCACTTAGGGTTAATACCTGCTCGGATACAAAAAGAAGAGCCTCTATAACCTTCTTGTAAAAACTAAGCTTTGAAGTAGACCTTTCCTTCATGATGAACCTTCGTGACCTTCCCTTCATCTTGGAGTTTATTCAGCACAGAAAGAAGGTTGTCTTTTGCTTCCCCAAAAACAAAAGCCAGCTCTTCAAGGTCAGCAGGTCTCCTCGAAAGATAGTTGATCAAACACTCAGAGAGCTCAGCAATGGTTAGCGGTTTTTCGAGTATGGTACCCCTTTTTTCAAGTGAAATTATCTCAGCTTTACCTGAAAGCCTTTGTTTGATGGCTTCCAATTCTTCAAGGCTTAAAGGTCTTGCCATAGGATAGGCAGGAGGACGAACCACCGTGTTTAGCTGAACTCGGTGGGGCTTAATATAGTCTATAGCTGATTTCAGGGCAGAGATGTCCTCAGGCGTATCATTTAGTCCCTTGACAAATAGAATCTCA
Organism: Thermodesulfobacteriaceae bacterium; assembly: GCA_049414625.1. Classification (GTDB taxonomy): domain Bacteria; phylum Desulfobacterota; class Thermodesulfobacteria; order Thermodesulfobacteriales; family Thermodesulfobacteriaceae; genus WYEG01. The sequence goes on along the minus strand of JBMSAU010000125.1, from coordinate 15,327 downwards.
AGCCATAGCTCTCCTTTCATCTCTTGCCGCAAAGCGGAAAGCCCCTCGATGATCAAATCAAGCTTCACATCTGCAACCGGACGGTTCACTAAACGAAAACTTTTTTCCCTTGCGGAATCTAAAGAAGCAAGCACAAAATCCACCTGAGCTAAAGCTTCTCTCACTGACCTTTCATGAACAAAAGTAGAGTTGGTGAGCACAGCTATAGGCTTATCTATCAGTTTTTTTGCTAGATGAACTACCTCCTCAAAGTGGATGTTAAGAGTTGGTTCGCCAGAGCCGGTGATGGTTAAGACATCATAAGTATCGGCAATTTCTTTTGCCTGTTCAAAAGCTTCTCTTATCTCTTCTAAAGGAATGTAGGGCTTTCTTTCTGAGGTGTGGTGAGTTGTCCGTCCAACTTCACAATAAAGGCAATCCATGTTACAAACCTTTCGAAAAACAAGGTCAATCCCAAGGGACCTACCAAGCCTGCGGGAGAGAACCGGACCAAAAAGAATTGGCATGCTTTTATTTTAACACTTCTATAGAAACAGCGGAGACTTTGTACTCCGGTGTATCCATGAGTTCATCAAGCCCTGGACTAACAAGGATGTTTGTTAAAGCGGAGTCGAAATGAAAATCTGTATACAAGTAGCCTTTCGGAACCCGTGGATTAATCCTTGCTGTAAACACAACTTCTCCACGGTCGTTTTTAAGCTTAACCTTTGAACCATCAAGGATTCCGTACTCATTAGCATCTTGAGGATTGATGTCAACGATAGGCTGAGAATAGAGCTTCATCAAAGAGGGAGCTCTTCTTGTCATACTACCGATATTATAATGTTCGAGCCTTCGAACTGTAACCAGAATGAAGGGCTTATCTGGTGTTGGGGATTCTAATGGCTCGATGTGCCTTGCGATGGCAAGATGAACTTTTCCTTTGGGGAACCCGCTTGTGAAAAGGATAGCTGTTCCTTGATGCTCTTCATCCGGGCAGGGCCACTGCAAACCAACCAGCCTTAAACGCTTATAGGTAATTCCCTTCCAGGCTGACCAAACTTCGCCGATTTCTTTAGCAATGTCTTCAGGTGAGGTATAGCCCCAATCGTAGCCAAGCTTTTTCGCAAGCCTTGTGAGAATTTGCCAATCAGGTAAAGCCAAGCCCGGAGGTTCAACTGCCTTTTCAAAAAGCTGAACCCTCCTTTCTCCGTTCGTAAAGGTTCCGCACTTTTCAAACACGCATGCTGCTGGTAAAACCGCATGAGCCCATTTTGCGGATAGAGGCATAAATATATCCTGGCAGACTAAAAACTCTAATCTTTCTAAGGCTTTAAATACCGTCCCTATATCTCCATGGCTTATAGCCACATCATACCCCATGAGATACATACCCTTGAGATTCCCCTTGAGGGCTGACTCAATCATCTTTGGAAGAGTTAACCCCTCAGCCTTAGGAAGCTCTAAGCCCCAAACCTTCTCAAACTTCTCTTTCACCTCAGGTGAAAGATAGCTTTGGTAGCCAGTCAATACATAGGGAAGACCCCCCATGTCGCAAGCACCCTGCACATTATTCTGACCTCGCAAGGGCATAGCTCCGCAACCCGGTCTTCCCCAAAAACCGCAAAGGGTAGCAAGGTTCGCCGCTGCCATCGCAGCATATGACCCGGAACGATGTTCAGAAACCCCAAGCCCCCAAAGGATTAAGGCTGACTTGGCCTTGGCATACATGTAGGCAGCTTGCTCGATCATAAAACCAGGGATCCCAGTATACCTCTGCACCCTCCCAAGGTCCCATTCGCTAAAAATATAATGACGAAAGCCCTCAAAATTCTCTACATACTTTTCTACAAATTCCTTGTTGTATAATTCGTCCCGAAGGATAACATAAGCCATGCCGTTTAAAAGGGGCACATTACTTCCAGGTCTCAGTTGAAGGAAGATGTTTGCTCTATCGGCAAATGCGATCCTCCGCGGGTCGGCAACGATGAGCTTTGCTCCCTTTTTCAAAGCCCTATCGACCTTCTGAGCAACGATAGGATGTGCCTCTGAAGAGTTGCTGCCAAGAATAAAGATAAGCTCAGCGTTGTATATCTCGTCGAAGTTTACGCAGGCTGCTCCAGTTCCTACCGTGGCCGCAAGACCTGCGACCGATGGTGCATGTCAGACCCGCGCTGGACAATCAACATTGTTCGTCTTAAAAATACCTCGGGCCATCTTTTGAAGAAGGTAGTTCTCTTCGTTGCTTACCCTTGCTGAGCAGAGAAAACCAAGAGCCTGAGGTCCATACTTCTCTTTCAAACGCTTAAGATTTTCCGCCACAAACTCTAAAGCAGTATCCCAATCTACTTCCTTGAAATCATCCTTAAGAGACTCTCGGATCAAAGGTTTAGTCAACCTTTCAGGACTCCTATAATACTCAAAACCAAACCTTCCCTTTACACAGGTAAACCCGTAGTTTGGTGGTAAATCCCTGCCCTTCACCTCAAGGATTGTTCCATTTTTTACGATTAGGGTGAGATTACAGCCCACTCCACAGTAACCGCAGACGCTCTTAACCTCCTTGGCTGTGCTTCTCTCATAAGGGACAGGCTGATTTTTCTTAGTTAGAGCCCCCGTTGGGCAGGTATCAACACACATCCCGCAGCTGACGCAAGCCTCAGTAAACCCAAAAGTAATGTATTCAGTAGGTTTACCTTTATCCACTACCCGTAGGAAGATGGCTGAATAAGGGCAAATACGAACGCAACGCTCGCAGGCAATGCATTTATTAGAATCAACTTCGATTAAAGGATGTGTCCTTATAATAGGATACTTCATCCTCTTTCGAGAAGTTGCAGCTGGGACATCTTCCTTGATCATGTATCTTCTTAGCTCACATTTTGACAAACCAACGCAACCGCATTTAAGACAGCGCTGAGCCTCCTTGACCGCCTCTTCCGGTGTCAATCCAATTAGAAATTCGTCAAAGTCCTTTACCCTTTCCTCAGGAGGTCTCTCTTTTAGCTGGGCTCCATTTTGGGGAGTAAACTGGGCAAGAAAGTGAGAGTCTATATCCTCAGCCCTTTTTCCGCGGGTAAAATCAAACTTCACGGTGATGATTGAGCGCTCCTTAGGTCTGCCCTCAAGAAAAGAAGAAATAGCTTGAGCTGCCCTTCTTCCACTGGCCACAGCTTGGATCACCGTTCTTGTGCCAGAAAGCACATCCCCACCCACAAACACCCCAGGCACTGAAGTTGCAAGTGTAGATGGGTCAACCTTTAGCGTTCCATCGGGATTAACCTCAAGCTTGGCTTCAAGCTCCCCATAGTTTAAAAAGTCAACCCCTGGCTCCTCACCCCATGCCCTAAAAACAAAATCATAAGCTTCACTAAATGCAGTCTCTTCAAGGACCTTCACCTCTTTCGTTTCTGTCTTTATCGTCCTTGCAAGTCTAAGCTCATAAGAATTTAAACCTTTTCTCAGTTCAAGGGGAGCTGTTGCAAAAACAAAACGAACGCCCTCTGTTTCGGCGTAAGAGATTTCTCGCTGAGGTATAGGAGCCTCAGTCCTTGCCCGATGATAATAAACATCAACCTTGGCTGAAAACCTAACCAATACCCTTGCTAACTCAACTGCAGTGTAGCCACAGCCTAAGATGGCAACTCTCTTCCCTTCGAATGAGGCTTTCGCTACTTCATCCCCTTTGTTAAAACGAAAAAGAAAATTCAACCCGCTCTCACACAGCTCTTCTCCAGGAAATCCATAGAAGCGTTCCTTCCTTGCTCCTATGGCTATGAAAACTGCTTGAAATCCCTGAGCAAAAAGGTCTGACAGGGTAAAGTCCCTACCCCAAGCTTGACCACCACGGAACTCTATGCCAAGATTTAAAAGGTTTGCAATCTCTTTATCAAGGACCTCCTTAGGAAGCTTAAAAGAGGGTATGCCATAACGGAGCATACCGCCCGGTTTTTCTTCCCGGTCAAAGATGGTAACATCATAGCCTTCAAGCTTTAAAAAATAGGCACAGCTTAAACCCGCTGGCCCTGCCCCAATTATAGCTACCCTTTTCCCCTTTGGTGGTTTCAACTCAGGAGGTATCTCACCGTGTTCATAGCAATAGTCTGCTACAAACCTCTTTAGGTTGTTTATGTCTACAGGGCTGTCAACAAGAGCCCTTCTACATACAGGCTCGCAAAACCTTGGACAAACCCTCCCCACCGTTGCTGGAAGAGGTAGCTTCTCCTTTATCAGAGCAAGAGCTGCCTTAAAATCTCCCTTAGCGATCAGCCCTACATAACCTTGAATGTTTAATCCACCAGGGCAGGGAGTATGACATGGTGCCTTGCAATCACCGTAATGGTTGCTTACAAGCCCCCTTAAGATGTGTTTACGTATCTCCTTTACCTTTGGGGTGTCAGTGTAGACCTTAAACCCCTCCTTAGCCTCCGTCTCACATGCTCTAACAATACCTAAATCTTCAACCTCTACTACACAAAGACCGCAAGGGTTCGTAGGATAAGGATGCCCCGGAAGATAACAAAGGGAGGGTATCTCAATCCCTGCTCTCCTGCAGGCTGAAAGGATTGTCTCTGAAGGGTTGGCAAGGACCTCTCTTTCGTTTACAAAAAACCTAACCATTCTGCCTTCCTTCTAAAACCAACTTTTTTCTTTTTTAAATCTGTAGCCAGGATTCAGAGAATATAGTCTTACCCATCAAAACCCGAACGGTTTTATAGATCTCAAGCTCCTTTGGGGAAAGGCTCTTTGGGTCAGGCTCATCTCCATCCATGATACGATGAACTAAGGCTACCCAATCAGGATGTTGCCCCTTAGCTATCTCCACAAGCTCCTTATCGTAAACATCAAGGATGGCAGAATAGATATCATACTTCATAAGCATCATGAGAAGTGCCCGGTTTAGGTACGGTCTAAGATGGGTGGCTACACCGTTTGAGACGTTTGACAATCCGACGATGCTTTTTGCTCCAGGAGCTATATCTTGAAGCATAGATAGAAACATCAAGGCTTCGTTTAACTGTTCTGCACCAAGGGTGATAGGGGTAATGATAGGGTCAATCCAAATCTTCTCGTTTGGGATCCCGAACTCGTTTAGCTTCATCACTAAGTCAACCGCTATGGATGCCCTCTCGTTTGCATCCCTCGGCAAACCATCAGGACCCCAAAGAAGTGCCACAACCTCGCAACCAACCTCAGCCGCAAAAGGACCAAGCTTCTCCAACCTTTCAGGCTGGATGGTTATAGAGTTCATCAACGCCTTCTGTGGATTCTTTGAAGCCTTAAGCCCAGCGATCATTGCATCCGGGTTTGTGGTATCAAGAGAAATAGGAGTGTCTACTACCTCCTCAACCACCTTTACAATCCAGCTCGCAAGCTCTGGTCCGTCCTTTTTTGCCGGACCGATGTTCAAATCAAGATAATCTGCCCCAAGCTCAGTTTCTTCCTTCGCCATCTTCTGAATAGGCTCAGGGTTCCTCTCTTTTATTGCCGCACCAATCCGCTTTGACATGATGTTTATGCTTTCTGCTATGCAAACCACAGTCTTACCCATCCTTCAAACCTCCTCAAAAATCTTTTAAGCTGCCTTAGCTTTTATCTCCTCTTGAAGCTGTCTCAAAAAGGCTGGTAGCCCGCTTGCCTCCCTCGGTCCGACAATGATCTCCCAGCCAGGAAGCTCTTCCTCAAGCTCGCCTTTAATGCCTGCCAAAAGCCCAGGTATCACAAGCTTTCTATGCTTTACCTTCTCAGCAATTCCGCATTTTTTCACAAACTCAGCGATAGTGTCTGCCCCAAACTTACCAGCTGCCCAAGCGGTAAGAACAGAAAGCCCATCCGTATCCTTGATCAAAAGCCAAGTCGGAACCCTACTCCCCTCTATCTCACCGTTCACCAAAAAATAGGTTAAAGCAAAGTTGCAGGTAATAACTACAGGAGAAAGCTCGTTTGGTCCGTTGACCGGATAGATCCCCTCTTCCACAACAAGAGGTTTCTGGGGGTCGGTGTAGATGTTCATCCTCTCAACAAGAAGGTTAAAGACAGCTCCCGCAGAAAGCTGTGATAGAATAATAATGCTCGCATACCTTGGAATAAGTAGACTTGCCAAACTTACCTCCAGCATAAAGTCATCGGTATACCGATAAGGAAAAGTAATAACAGGAAATCCAAGGGGCTTAAACTTGGTCTTAATAGCTGACCGCCTAATAATCATTAGGTCTTCAAAAAGCTCACGAACGCTCTTTGAACCTGGGTCAAGAACAAGGTCTTTTAGTCCAGCATCTAAAGCCTTCTGAGAAAGGCTTACAACCTCATCAAGGCTATCCCCAGATATGACAATCGGAACACTCTTTTCCTTTGCCAACTCAAAGAAATCCTCAGCCTCCCCCTTTGCCGGATAAAGAAGCGGTTTGAAATCACCGCAGACCTTTAGACATTCCTCAAGGTTCCGTTTATCTCCAGCCAACACCAAAGCACACCAGGGAAGCTCCTCCCTTATCCGCTTGACAAGCGGGGCGTTTGCCCCCTCTACATACACCACATCCGGTCTTAAAACTATACCAACCCTTTCCCAGCTAAGCTTTTTATAAAGGTTTATCCTTCTATCAACTTCATCTCCGTTCATGGATGACGATATTATCGTTCCAATAAGAGGAGGGTTCTCAAACCTCCTTTCATGCCTAAAAAGGACAGTCTCTCCACCAAGGGAATAGATAACATCCCCACCCCCGAGCTTTACCGTCCTAATGGGTGGAGCTGTAGCCTCAGCGATCTCCTCAACCACCTTTGGGTCAACATAGGGACAAGCAGTGATCTCAGCTTGCCCAGCAGCAACCTTCATGGCAAAGGCCATACAGGTAGGAAATCCACACTCCTTACAGTTTTTCTTCGGTAGCTTCCCCAGTATTTGAATTCCCGTAAGTCCCATCCTCGCCCCCTAAGCTTAAGTTCTCACCCTTACATAAGTGGCGGTAAATTGAGCACAGGATGTCCAACCTTCTTTATGTATTCCGCAACCTCTTCCTCGGTTGTAGCCACTGTCTCATCGGCAATCTTGTCGATTAGGTCCGGGACACCAAGCTCCTTCGCCCTCTCCATCAGCTTATCCTTTAGCTCCTCTTTTAACATCTTTGGCATCCATACCACCCTTAACAATCCACCCTCTGCCGAAAGAAACTTTTTCGAGGTGATGTAATGCTTAGAAACACCCATAAAGCCCGGTGTAACCTGCCCACCACCAACCATACCCGCAAGGGTGGAAAACTTCATCCCCGTCGGGGTCATCCCAAGATAGTCTCTATTCACTATCATGATGCCGTTTATAGAGGGTAAAAAGGCAGCAATGCATTCCATGCAACCGCAAACAGTCATCGGGTCAGTCAAAATGCTGTAGAGGCTTACCCGCTCAACCTTCCCGCGAGATGCTTGCTTCACAAACTCGTTTACTCCAGTGTATTGCCCTAAGACCGGGTCAATTAGCTCACCCTTGGGAATTGGCTGATTTGGACCAGCAGGATTTATAGAGTAGCAAGCTTTCCCATCAAGCCAGTTGTAGGCTCCGCAGGCTCCAACCCTCTCGGGAGTTATCACGCAAACATGGTTTGGGGCAAAGCTCTGACAAAGGGTGCAGGAGTAGAAAACATCAACAGATTCATCCGTTAATCCAGCAAGCCTTGCGTCACGCTCAGCATAAATCTTCTTTGCCATTTCAATAACTTCCTTAACCTTGTCCTCAACCGTATAAATAGTTACCTCGCACTTATCAACAATGGCTGAGTACTCCTGCCTGAGCTTAGCATAAAGGATCTTCCCGATATGCTTAAACTGAAAGCCCTTCTCTACAGCCTGTTTACTGATCCTAAGCCACATTATGTTTCTTTGCCCAACATGCATGATACCCTGAGCATAGTTTATAAGATGGTGAAACTGCCTCTCAAGAATGCCTTCAAAGTCTGGTTGCATGTTCACCCCTGCTACCTTCACCACAACCGCAAAGGGAAGAACATAAGGCGGTCCTTTGATGCCAAGCTTTTCCACATCGCTTATCTCCGGTCCAATAACTTCAATCTTGCCGTCTTCAACCTCCTCAAGAGGAGCAGAAATGAGAAGCTCTACCGCAGGAGACCTTCCACCGCCACACTCAAGATAGAGGTCTTCTTTCCTTACCCTCTCTCCTTCAAAGGCTGGAGCATAAGCAACTGGTATGTCAAGCTTAATGGTCGTAACCTTTAGACCGCGAACCTCAACGGCCCTATCAACGATTTCCTCATGAGGAACCCTTGATACCACATGCTCATAAGTGCAGACTCCGTAGGGTTTGATCTCAGGAATATCCCAGTCGGAAATAACCGGAAAGCCCCAGTTTATTGCACCAGCTCCATTAGCATACCACTCATCAGACACCGGACCAAAAGTGATAACAAAGGCAAAGGTTCTATCCTTGTTGTAAAGAAGGTTCCCTAAGTAATCACCAGGCTTTATTCCACCAAAGGACATGGCAACCCTGCAGGCAAACCCAATGGAAAAGACAACCGAGGTGTAGTCTGGTCCAAAAGGAATAAGCCTTGTTGGCCAGCCAAGCTGAACCCCTGCCTCCTTAAGCAGATAGGGCATGTATATGCCGTTTGTCTGGTCATGCATGAACACATATAGATTCTTCTCTAAGAGCTCCTGAACAATGCGAACCGCTGTCTCCTTATCAGGAGGAGCCCCAAGAATAGCAGCAAAGCCAGGAGCTGTCCCGTCAACAAACTCCACGCCCCTCTTACGGAAGATGATATCATCTGCCGCACCAAGCCAAATGTTATTCTCCGTTACCTCCTCACCTTTGACATAAAAGTTTGGATTTTCTAAATAGCGAATAGCCTCGATGATTTCCTCCGCAAAGAAGGTTGCCATTCCAGCATCAAGAGCTGGACCAAGATATGGGACCCAAGTCTTTTCGCTTGGAATTTCAGGAAGAAGCCTCTTTGCCTCCTGAAGCACTTCTTCACAATCTCCAAGCCTTTTCACTGGATAGCCAAGTATGGCATAAATTATAGGAAGATAGTAAGCGGTGTTTGGAAAGCCTATCTCCGCCTCCTTCCCAAACTTCTTTACCGCCTCTTCATACTTTTCAAAAGCTCTCTCAACGATCTTATGGGCACCTCTTATGGCAGCGGTTGCAATTATCTTCGACATCTTCTATCCCCCTTCCTCCTATTAGTGTCATGCTGAGCTTTGTAAGTCTCCGCTCAAAGCGTTAAACAAGGTATAGCATAGTTTAACAGCCAGAGGATGCCTCATGATCAAGAGGTCCCCCCCAGCAATAGCTAAAGCAACCCCGGTTATAGCCTCCATCAACACTCCTCTTTCTTCCTGCTCACCAAACACCTCATCCGTTGGCATAGAAGCTTCCTTTGTCTTCCAAACCTCCTTGCCGATGTTACAGATAAAAGGACAGGCAAGCTTTGTATCCTGCCCAAAAAGAGCAGCAAGCCTAATCCTTTCCATCACCGAATAGGTATACTCAATACCATATCCCAAGGCACCGATCGACGGGTCCATAAGGATCTTATCAAGGCTAACCCCAATGTTTTCAAGAAGAATATTAAGCTGTTTGGCAAGGTTTACATCTATCGGGGTTGAAGCAATAACAGGAACCCCATAACCCATTGCCGTTGCCCCAAGCGTCCTATAATTCGCTTCAACAACCGGACCAATTACCGCCCCTCTATCGCCTACAACCTCTGCCACCTCCCGCAGGACCTCAACATCCTTCTCCACATTGCCAGAACCCCAAACTATTAACGGCACATCAATTGCTTCCTTTACCTTCTTCACCACCTCTACCGCATGACTTGCAGGCAAGTTCAAACCGTTTGGATCCGTTCCCTGAAGGTATATACAGATCGCTTCAGCAGAATACTCTTCAACGCACTTCCTTGCCCAAAGGGCTGGATCATGCCAGACATCACTGTAGTATTTGGCTAAACTCTCCGGCCAGTCCTCTGGCTTTACATCAAGGATCTCAAAGGCAATCCGCACCGGATTTTTAAATTCACCTTCAAAGTAGTGAAAGTTTAGACCACTTGCCCCGCCAACCTTGATGGATTTTCCATTCCTCCCAATCACAACCTCCTTTATCTCACCCGTTGCCTTCTCAAGATAAGAATCAGGCGGAACAAGCTTTGCCCTCTCAGAAATCGGACGATAAACCCCCTTAAAACCACCAACCTTTAACTCAACTCTTTCCTCTGCTTTAGCCTCAACCTTAGGTACAGGCTTTTCCTCTTCAACTTTTACTTCAGGCTTTACCTCAGGTTTTTCTTCAGGTTTTTCTTCAGCCTTTACTTCAACCTTTTCTTCCGGTTTTACCTCCGGTAGGACCTCTGGTTTTACCTCAATCTTAGGCTCTTCTTCAAGCTTTTCCTCTTTAACCTCAACGGTGGGTGCGGAAACTTCTATTACTTTTTCTTCAGGGACTTTTGCAGGCTTTGGCTCTTCCTTCTTTATTTCTTCCTTCTTTGTTATTAGAGTTTTCGGGAGTCCCTTAGGTTTCTTGATAAACTCCTCCTCGAGGAGTCTCATCGTCTCTTCCAAAGACTCCATGCCGGACCTTATCTGCTTTAGCCCAGCCTTAAGGCTTGCCAAGATCTCAACCAAGGTCTCAAAAGGTATCTCACCCCTTGCCATACCTTTCTCCAACTCAGACATTGCCTCATCGATAGACATGTAAACAGGCTTCTCTATCACCTTCTCAACTATTACCTCTACAGGCTTTTCAACCACCTTCTCAACGACAACCTCAACAGGCTTCTCTACAACCTTCTCCACCACCTTCTCAACCACCTTCTCCACCACGAAAGGATAGCTAATGTCTTCATAGGCTGGTCTTGGATAAAGACCTGCCCGCTTTACGATCTCCGGCACCGCCTCTTCCCACTCGATAGCCATGATATGAACTCCCCGAACCCCAGGGATCTCCCTTACCCTCTCTATAATCTCAACCGCAATGTTTATGCCCTCTTCCCGAACATCCTTTGCAGACTCAAGCCTCTTTATTATCTCATCAGGAACGTCAAGCCCTGGGACATGGTGCTTCATGTACTTTGCCATCCCAAGGGACTTTGGCGGTGTAATCCCTGCAAGAATATAAACCTTATCCAATAGACCAAGCCTTTCGCACTCCTCCATAAACTTGCGAAAACGCTCCACATTGTAGATTATCTGCGTCTGGATAAACTGGGCTCCAGCCTTGATCTTTTTGGCCAACCTATAAGCCCTAAAATCGTAAGGCTCAGCAAAAGGATTTTCTGCCGCTCCTCTAAAGAACACTGGCTTTTTCCCCTTCAGTTCTTCTCCGTTTGCAAACCTTCCTTCTTCAAGGTCTGAAACAAGCTTCAAAAGCTGGATAGAATCGAGGTCAAATACCGGCTTTGCCATAGGGTGATTTCCAAACTTTGGATGGTCCCCTGTCAAACAAAGAAGGTTCCGTATGCCAAGGGCGCTTGCCCCAAGTAGGTCTGCCTGAATGGCTATTCGGTTTCTGTCCCTACAGGTCATCTGAGCAACAGGCTCAAGACCTTCAGACATTACCAAAACCGCCGAAGCTATGCTTGAAAGCCTTACAATTGCCGTCTGACAATCGGTAATGTTTACCGCATCAACATAGCCTTTAAGCATCCTTGCCTTTTTCCGAATGACCTCAGGGTCAGCGTTCCTCGGCGGTCCAATCTCAGCAGTTACCGCAAACTGCCCAGAGCTCAAAACCCTATGCAAATGGCTCTTTGGCTCCAAAGCCCGCCTCCTCTACTAAAATTTTATCAGGCAAGGTCCAGTCTTACCCTTACCCTAAGCCCATCTCCACCAGCCGGACGCCAATCCTTTGGGGGTGTTATCTCAAGGAGCCTATCAAGCTCTCCCCTCTCCTTTAGCCTCTCAATGATCATATGCCATACACAGGGCATGTCCTTCCTTACCTCGCACCTCCCACCTTGAGAACCCCCGCAAGGACCATTAAGAAGGTTCTTTGCACACCTTGCTATCGGGCAAAGCCCAGCCGTCTTATCAATGATGCAATCCCCACAGCCTCGACACTTCTCAACCCATTCACCAAGCGCCACATTTGCCCCGTAAAAGCTCGTGTCAACCCCCGGATAGACCCTCGCCGAAGGATAAAGGTCAGCAATTAGATTTACCCCAACCCCACAGGCAAGACTAACAACCGCCTCAACTTGGGGTAAAAGCTCCCTCAACGGCTCTAAATACTCGGGGTCGCACTGCCTGATAAAAGTTCTCTCGATAACCTCAATAGGTTTTCCCTCTCTCTCCCTTGCGAGCCTTATCGCCTCAGCCAATATGGCAACCTCTCTATCCCCACCTGCAGAACAAACAGCAACGCATCCCCTACATCCAAGAACAAGAACCCTGCTGTAGGGAGCAATGTTTTCAAGTATCTCAGGAATCGGTCTCCTCTCCGCTATGATCATTTCCTTCTCTCCTCTACTTTTTGCCTTAGAATCTTGCTAAAAAATCCTTTTACATTTTCCACAAAAGCCTCGGCATCAAGCCTCGGCACATAATAAAAGTTTAGCCTCTCAGGTGATATCCCTATCTCCTGAAGAATAGCCCTTGCTCCAACCACCTTCTTCTCGGCCCTCTCGTTCCCCTTTCCGTTGTGACAGGTTCCTTGCTCGCAGGCGCAGACGCAAACCCCCTCTGCCCCCTCCCTAAAGGCTCTAAGGATATCTGTAATCTCGATGTGCCCACCGCAAGGGAACCTCTTTATCTCTAACCTTGCCGGAACTTCATATAAATCCTCCCGCTCCGCCAAATTGGTATAGTTACAACAAAGAATGGCTAACTTTATACCCTCGCCCATTATGCGCATCCCCCAAAAGGCTATGCTACTCTTAGGTCAGACCAAGCTCAGTAGAGGGTTTTTCTCTTAATTCAATTGCTTGACCTTTTAATTCAATTGCTTGAGCCGGACATTCCTTAACACATATACCACAGGCTCTGCATTTATCAATTTGTATGAACGCATATCCTCTGTCTGCGATGACAGGAGCTGAAAAAGGGCAAACCCTAACGCAGGTTAGGCAAACGATGCATTTTTCTGGATTGACCCTGACAAAGGCGCCTATCTCAAAGAGCCTCTCTTCAGAAATAAGACCCCGCTCAAGCATGTATTTTCTTAAACCAAAGATCACATCCCTCGGCTTTACATCCATCGGGCATACCGGAACACAGCTGCCACACTGAGAACAAGACCAAAGCCTCTCCGTTAAAACCCTCTCGTAAAAGCCGTTAAGCAAAAGATGAACAATAAGCCTTGGGTCAAACTTAACCTCAACCTTCTTTACCGGACAAACCCCAGAGCAGGCACCACACCTAAAACAACGATCAAACCCCTCGTTTAGGCTCCCAACAAACTCCCTTATCTCCATCCCTCCACCTTCTAAGCCTTCACCACCTTTGCAAGTATGCTTTCAAGCAGGCTCCTTTCAGCCCCCGTCTTCTCGACCAAATAATCAACACTCTTTGGTCCATCCTTTAAAAGCTCCTTGACCTCAAGCTCATAGAATTTACTCTTCACCAAGTTCTCAAGCTTTTCGCTAACCTTTTGGTTTATCGTCTCAACTGAAAAATCAGAAAGCTTCTTTAACTCCTTAGCTACGTTCCCAAAAGCCGTCCTAACCTGCATGTTCTTTAAGGTTTCTTCAGCGCAATAAAGCCTAAAATCAAGGTCCTCTCTGCTTATCCCCTCTGAGCTACCAAGCGGACCCAAAGCCTTAAGCTCTTTGTAGAACTCCTTTAGGTCCTCAACAAGCTTTGCTGGCTCAGCAGAAGACACCCATTCAAGCTTAAACCTCCGAACATCTATCCCAATAAGCGTAAGAAGAATCTTCACAAGCTCAGCCATAACAAGAGCTAGGAAGTTACCCTCCATATACTTACACTCGCCAAGCTTACAGCCACCAACCATCACTCCATCTGCCCCTGCCCTAAAGGCCGAAATTACAAACAAGGGATCTACCCTTCCACTACACATAACCCTTATCACCCGGTGGAAGGGTGGATAGTTCTGGCGAGCCACACCGGCCGCGTCAGCTGCGGCGTAGCATCACCAATGACACATGAAGCTCAATACCCTTGGCTCATAACTCATAGCTATGCACCCCCAACAGATACCATTTTTTCTTCAGCCTCTATTCTCTCCTCTCCTTTGAAGCCACGAAGCTGCTCAAGGATGGCCTCAAAAGTAAAGCCTCCCACATCTATGGCAAAAACTGGACAGTAGCTTGCACAGACACCACAACCTTTACAGGATGCTTTGATGACCCGAGCCTTCCTTCTTTTGTCCTCCTTTACCATCTCAATAGCTTTGAACGGGCATACCTCAGCACAGATGGCACAACCGATGCACTTTTTAACTTCAACCTCAGCGGTGATGGGTGAGACCTCGACAAACCCTTTAGCCAAGGGCATGCAAGCCTTGGCAGAAGCTGCTTTTGCCTGAGCAATGACTTCAGACAAAGGCTGAGGGCTATGGGCAAGCCCAGCCAAATACACACCATCCGTTGCCGTCTCAACAGGTTTTAACTTAACATGAGCCTCAAGGAAAAAGCCAGATTCCGTTGTAGGAAGCTTAAGAATCTTAGCTATAGTTCTATCCTCGCTTGCCTTAGGTGGGACAGACAGAACTACAAGGCTCGGTTTAAGCTCAAGCTCCTCGGAAAGCAATGCATCCTTCACCCTCACAACAGGTTTTCCTTTCTCAACGCTAACCTTGGGTCTTTCGCTCCCAGGATACCTTATAAACCTTACCCCAAGCTTCCTTGCCTGAAGATAGTATTTCTCATAGAAACCATAGCTTCTCATGTCTTGATAAAGGATGTAGACATCCGTCTCAGGTGAGACCTCCTTGATCCAGATTGCGTTCTTTAAAGCCTGCTGACAGCAAACCTTCCCGCAGTAGTCAACTCCGTCCCCCCTTGCCCCAGCACACTGCACCATAACCACAGACTTTATATTCTTAAAATTGCCGCTCCCCAACCTTTCCTCAAGCTCAAGCTGTGTGAGGACATTCTCCCCATTTAAAGGATAATGCTCTGGTCTATACTCTCCCCCACCCGTTGCCACAACAATCACGCCATGATTGACTATCTCCGAAGAATCAGCCTTCCTTAAGGTAGTAGTATAGTTCCCAATGTAGCCAGAGATGTTGTCAACCTTCGTTGAAAGATGAACCTTTATCTTCGGATGGGTCGAAACCTTTTTAATCAGCTCTTCAAGAAAAGCTTGCGGGTCTTCCCCAGTGATAGTCCTCTTTAGCCTCCTTGCTATCCCCCCAAGCTTATCTTCCTTTTC
>JBMSAU010000124.1:0-10484 GCA_049414625.1 Thermodesulfobacteriaceae bacterium | reverse complement strand
AGCTTGTGGAGGATGTTTCCAAGCTTAAGGTTGACTTTTGGATGAGTGGCATATACAGGGTAGTCCTTGAGGGAGAGGAGGAGCTTTTAAAAAAAGCAGAGGATTACAAAAGCAAAGGCTACAAAGTAGAGCTCTTGGAAAGACCGCCATACCTTTCCCAAAGGGTTTCCCTTTTGCGAAAAGAACAGGGGATGCTTGAACATATCATCAACCTTATCTCGGGGAAAAACCCGAAAGCGGTATCTCTCTCATCCTACGCTACCTCAATCTTTCTTGATAGGTTGCTAAGGAGGGCAAATCATTATCTAAAGGAGTTTTCCTTCCATAGGTATAGCTTTGTGATAGAGGAAGCTTTGCGGAAAGACTTTGAGCTTTACATCTTTGATGCCTATACTGGTAGGGCAAGAGAGGTTAGGACTCTTTCTGGTGGAGAGTCCTTCATCGCTGTTTTAGCCTTTGCCTTAGGGGTGAGCGACCTTTTGCAAGCACTTTCCGGAGCCAAGCCCTTCCAATCCTTCTTCATAGACGAAGGGTTTGGTAACCTTGACAGCCAAACCTTAGACCGGGTAGTTCAAACCCTCGTTGAGGTCTCTCAAAGGGCAGACCGGGTTATAGGAGTGATATCTCATCTTTCGGAGCTTAGGGATAGGTTCCCAGCAAGGATTGAGGTGATAAAGGAAAGGGAAGGAGGAAGTAGGATCAAGGTCGAAAAGGTTTTTTGAATGGAAATTAGTAAGTGCCTTGGCATCTTAGCCGGTGGGAAGGGAATAAGGATAGGAGGGGATAAGCCTTTCAAGCTGTTTAAAGATAAACCTTTAATCCTCTGGGTGTATGAAGCCGTCCTTCCTCTTAATCTAAAGGTCTATCTTTCGGTGAGAAGCCCTGACCAAGGAGAAAGGCTTTTTGGTTTAATTCAATCTGCATTTCCTAAAAACAGTCAACCTCTAAATGTTTCTATCGTTCAAGATGTTACTCCCTTTGAGGGACCGCTAGCCGGAGTATACAGTTTGCTTTCTACTATGAAAGAAGAGGAAATTCTTATCTTAACCTGCGACCAACCTTTGATTAAGACTGAACTTTTGCAGAGGCTTCTTAGTCAAAGGGCAGAAGCTTGCCTCTTTGAAATAGAAGGAAAGGTAGAGCCCTTTCCCTTAAAGCTAACAAAGTCTGTTTTCCCTTATCTTGAGAATTTTATAAAAATTTCAAAGAAAAAATCCATAAAAGAATTCCTAAATTTACTTGAAAAATATAACAAGTTAACTAAACTTTGCTTAAAAGGAGAGGGGGCAATTTTTCTTAAAAACATTAACACTCCTCAGGAACTTGAAGAGTTAAGCAATGTTTAACTTTGAGTCCGATTTGATTAGGCAAATTAAGGTCCTCATCGTGGATGACGACCCAGACGCAAGGGAACTTTTTAGCGAAATCCTTGCGGAAGAGGGTTATCTTGTGGAGACCGCTGTTGACGGGATGGAAGCTCTGGATAAGCTCGAAAGCTTTAAGCCTGACCTTATTTTGACTGACTATCAAATGCCTCGCATGGACGGAATTACCCTTTGCAAGATCGTTAAGAATAATCCAGAAACCATAGATTTAGGAGTAATTTTAATAACAGGTTTTAACGATTTTGAGGTCCGAGTGCAGGGTTTGTCTGCTGGAGCAGATGATTTTCTGTCAAAGCCTGTCATGCTCCCTGAGCTCAAAGCCCGTATAAAGTCCCTGGCTAAAGCTAAGCTTTATCACGATTTCCTCAAGGATTATCAAAAAAGGCTCGAAAAAGAGGTTGAGGAAAAGACGGCTGAATTAATCAAAGCTAATTTAGCCCTCCAGCTTGCCTATAAGGAGCTTGAAGACCTTTCCCTTGAGATTGTCTACCGTTTAGCAAGGGCTGCCGAATACCGGGATGAACATACAGGAAACCACATCCAGAGGATAAGCCTCTACTGCGTGGCTATCGGGGAAAGGCTTGGTCTTACTAAGAGACAGTTAGACCTTTTAAGGTATGGTTCTATTCTTCACGACATCGGAAAGCTTGGCATACCGGATGAGGTTTTACTTAAACCAGGAAGCTTAACCCCTGAAGAATGGGAAATCATGAAAAAGCACACCATCATCGGGGCAGAGATCCTTAAGGGAACGCGAATTGCCTATCTTAAAGCTGGGGAAAAGATCGCCCTTTATCATCATGAGAGATGGGATGGGAAGGGCTATCCCTTTGGATTAAAGGGTGAAAACATACCCTTAATTGCTCGAATCGTATCCGTTGCTGATGTGTTTGATGCTCTTACTTCAAAGCGTCCTTACAGGGATGCCATGGATACCGAGACAGCCTTTGAGTTCATAGCAAGCGGTAAAGGCACACAATTTGACCCCTTGGTTGTTGATGCCTTTTTAGGCATTAAAAACCAAATCCTTGAAATTAAAGAGCTCTATAAAGATGAAGGAGAAAGCCATCTCTTTAGCCTGATTAGGTCTCTGCGTGAGCAAAAAATTTCTAAGAATTCATCGTAAGAATCTCTCTAAGCCTTAGAGCGTTTGGCACGGCATAACCTAAACCCGTGTTGTCAAAATAAACATAGATTTCCTCAGCGTTAAACCTTTTTATTGTTTGAGAAAGCTCTTTTAGCTCCTCTTCAGTATAGTTTGAAAAGTATATCCTTTCTCGCCCGTGCATCCTGATGTAGAGAAAGTTTGCCGTCATAACCTCAACCCAGGAAGGGTATCTTTCCCCAAAGTCGGAAAAGCAAAGACAAACCCCTCTTTTCCGCAAAAGCTTAAAAAATTCTTCATTGTGGAAGCTTTTGTTCCTCATTTCAATCACATGCTTATAACCTGAGGGTAGCTTTGCTAAAAAATCTTCAAACAGCTCTTTGCTAAAGGTTAAAGAGGGGGGAAGCTGAAAAAGAATGATCTTAGCCTTTTCTTTTAGAGGTTCTATGGATTTAAAAAAGGTCTTAAGCTCTTCTTCTACATCCTTTAGCCTCTTTACATGGGTTATGCTTTTGTGGGCTTTCACGGAAAAGACGAAATCTTGAGGTGTTTCGGCATACCATTTTTCAAAGGTTGATTTTCGAGGAGTGCGGTAGAAGGTTGCGTTTATCTCAACGGTGTTAAAGCGCTCGGCATAAAACCTTAGCCAATCTTTAGATTTTAGCCCTTCAGGATAAAGGACACCTCTAAAGGAAGGATAGCTCCAGCCCGAGGTCCCAATGTAGTATTTCATGCCTTTAGATTATCAAAAGTTTGTGTTAAATTCAAATAAAGCTCTTTTAAGGAGGTGGTAAGATGAAAAAGGTCATAGCCTTGTTTTCAGCATCCTTTCTTTTTGCCCTTAGCTTCACAAATCTTTATGCCCAAGAACCTAAGGTAGAGGTCTCTGCACCAGAAAGGATTGAGGTTGTTCAACCAAAAGAGAAGACCTCTCCCGTCTACTATCCTATTCCTTATGTTCCAGTCCTGACCGAGCTTGGTTACAAACCAGATAAAAGCGCTATCTTTAAATCTGGGAAGGTCTTAACAGGGATGCTTGTTTTTTCCGGAAACATCAAATCTTCAGCTTTGGTAGAATTCTACCGGACCCAGATGCGCCTTCAGGGCTGGGAAGAGGTGGGAGCCTTCTCATCTAAGATAAACTTTCTCTCCTTTAGGCGCCCTGAGGGGACAGCCTTTGTGATCATAAGCGAAGGGATGATCTCAACAGAACTAAGGATCGTCGTTATGCTTCAGGGTGTAAGCTAAAGGTTTATGAAAGGTGAGCTCTTAGGAAAAAGGATCCTCCTTGGCGTCTCAGGCGGAATCGCCGTATACAAAGTATGCGACCTTGTTCGTAAGCTGAAGAAAGAAGGGGCAGACTTAAGGGTTGTTTTAACAACCGGAGCGGAGGAGTTTGTTAAGCCTGCCCTTTTTTCAGCTTTATCCGGCGCTCCTTGCTATACGAACAAGGACTTCTTTACCGCTGACGGTCGCATCCCCCATGTTGAACTTGCCCGCTTTCCCGACCTTATACTCTTAGTCCCAGCTACCGCAAGCCTTATCTCAAAGCTAAGATGCGGACAAAGTAGCGAGCTCCTCTTAGCCATCCTTCTTGCAACTAAGGCTCAAGTCTTCATCTTTCCTTCTATGAACGCTACCATGTATAACCATCCTGCCGTGCAGGAAAACTTATCTACGCTTAAAACCTTCGGTTACAAGGTTTTTCCTCCTTATGCAGGGGAGCTTGCCTGCGGGGAGGTTGGAGAAGGAAGACTTCCAGAGCCTGACGAAATTCACGAGGTTGTTAAAGCCTTTTTTAAACCCAAGGATTTAGTTGGGAGAAAATTTCTCATCACCGCTGGACCAACAAGGGAATACCTTGACGAGGTCCGATTTATTACCAACGCTTCCACGGGAAGAATGGGTTATCTTATTGCCAAAGAGGTCTACGCAAGGGGTGGTGAGGTTTACCTTGTCTGGGGGAAAGAGGATGAGCCAGAATTCCCAACCCTTGAGCCCTTGCATGGCATCCCCAAACCAAGGGTCTATAGGGTAAGAACTACAGAGGAGATGTTCTTAGCCTGCGAAAATCTCTTCGATGAGGTTGATGTCTGCATCTTTGCCGGTGCACCAACAGATTTCAAGCCTAAACAAACCTTCCCGGGGAAGATAAAGAAAGAGGCGAAAGAATCCTTAGTGATTGAGCTTGTTCAAACGGTAGACATCGCAAAAACCCTGCAGAAGAAAAGAAAAAAACAGCTTATGGTTGGCTTTGCATTAGAAGAGGAGGCAAAGCTTGAAGTTTACGCAAAGAAGAAGCTTCTTGATAAAGGCTTTGACCTGATAGTTGCCAATCCCATCTCCGCTATGGGAAACAAAACCTCGAAGTTTCTTATTCTTGGAGAAACCGGACATAAAGCCTTTGAAAATCTATCTAAGGAAGACCTGGCTAAGGAGCTTGTTGACCTTATTTCTCAGAGCCTAAAACTTCAGGCTTCTGAGGTTGATAGGTGCAGAGGGGCTCCTCTTCAAGATAGTCGCCTGTTGCCTCGTAAGCCCTTGCCCGGCAGCCACCGCAAACCCTAATGTATTCGCATCTTCCGCATTTACCCTTGTAGTTTCTAAAATCCCTTAGCTTGTTGAAGACTTCAGAGCCCTCCCAGACCTCTTTAAAGGTATTCCTCCTTAGGTCGCCGCAGGGGATTTCTAAGTAGCCACAGGTCTGCACTATGCCTGTATGGGAAATAAAACAAAAGCCAACTCCAGCTAAACAGCCTCTTGTCACCGCATCAAGACCAAAGGTCTCAAAGGTAACCTTTTTACCTTCAGCCCTTGCCCTCTCCCTTAAGATGCGATAGTAATGAGGGGCACAGGTTGCCTTAAGCTGAAGGTGGGATTTTTCCCTCTGCTCGTAGAACCAATGAAGTAGCTCCTCATACTTTTCAGGAGAAAGGGACTCTTCCGATAACTCTTTTCCCCGTCCGACAGGCACAAGAAGAAAGATATGATGGGCAACCGCTCCAAGCCTCTTTGCCAGCTCATGAACCTTGGGTAGCTCCTCGGCATTCACCGCGGTTATCGTGGTGTTTATCTGAAAAGGTAGCCCTACCTTTTTTAAAACCTCTATACCCCGTAGAGCGCCCTCAAAGGCACCCGGCATCTTACGAAAGCTGTCATGGGCTTTGGCATCGGCTCCATCAAGGCTTATGCTAACCCTTGCTATGCCTGCATTCTTTAACTCCAGGGCAAGCTCTTCGGTTAGAAGCGTTCCATTTGTAGCCAGGACTGGCTTTAGCCCAAGCTCGTTTGCCCTTTTTGCGATGTCAATCAGGTCTTCTCGTAGAAGAGGCTCCCCTCCTGTGAGAATGATCACAGGATGCCCTACCTCGGTTATCTCTTCAAGGATGCGAAAAATTTCTTCCCTTGTTAGCTCGCCTTCATAAGGACCACGAGAGGCAGCGGCACGGCAATGCACGCAATCAAGGTTGCAAGACCTTGTAAGCTCCCAAGCTATAAGCCTTGGAACAAAGCTTTTTTCACCTTCCTTAGGATGCTCCATCTTCCACCCTGTTTTTCTTTATTATTCTTAAAGGGTCGCCTACCCTTAGCTTTCCCCCTCTTAAGACCCTGGTAAAGACTCCGTGGGTTCTCATCTCACATTTTCCTACCCTTTGAAAGATGGCACAGCCGTGATGACATTTTTTCCCGATCTGCGTAACCTCAAACAAACATTCCCCAGCCTCAATAAGGTCACCAACATCAACTATGCTTAGGTCAACATCGGTGGTGATATTTTCTGCAAGCTCCCCAAAGGCTATCTCCCTACCGATTATTTCTTTCATCCTGTGGATGGTTTTTAAATCAAGGAAGCTTACCTGCCTATGCCAAGGTCCAGCATGGGCATCCGCTTCAATTCCATAATTTTCTATAACCTTTACCTCCTCCACATTTTCCTTGGGGACACCCTTTTCTTTGCTTATGGAAATAGCGACCACTTTCCCAGATATCATGAGGCTTTCCTCTTATAGTCAACTACATAGTTTCTTAGAACGCCTATGTCTTGGATTTCAACCTCAACCACATCCCCAGCCTTTAGCGGTCCAACCCCTGGCGGGGTTCCAGTTGCGATGATGTCTCCTGGATAGAGGGTCATGATGTTAGCGATAAACTTTACAAGCTCAAAGACATTGAAGATCAAGTTTTCGGTTGTTGAGCTTTGCTTTACCTCTCCGTTTACCCTGGTTATGATGCGCTGAGAACCTGGGTCAAGACCTTTTACAATGTAAGGTCCGCAGGGGGCAAAGGTGTTAAAGGATTTTGCCCTCGTCCATTGCCCGTCTTTTCTTTGAAGGTCCCTTGCGGTGACATCGTTAAAGCAGGTGTAGCCAAGGATTGCCTTTTCGATCTGTTTATAAGTTCTTGGACGGTAGAGCTCCTTTCCGATTATGACCGCAAGCTCTCCTTCGTAATGGACTTCCCTCGACTCGGGAGGAAGGATTATAGCATCCTCAGGACCAACAAGGGCTGAGGTTGGCTTAAGGAAGATAAGGGGCTCATCAGGAATGCTTAAGCCGAGCTCCTCGGCATGGTCTTTGTAGTTTAATCCTACTGCAACGATCTTTGTGGGAATGATGGGACAAAGGGGACGAACCTCAGAAAGTTTATGCACCTTATCAGGGGTTCCGATTTCATACACCTCATCCCCCTCCACGATTCCATAGAATATAGAGCCCTCTTTCTGAAACCTTCCAAATTTTACCAGCATGTTTTTTAGTTAAACATTCATACCTTAAATTTCAAGGCTAAAACCTAAAATTTAGGTCAAAGCTTGCCCTTCTTCCTTCCCAGGGAACTCCTTTCGACCCGCCACCTGCCCTCTTGTAGTGCTTGTCAAAGAGGTTCTCTACTCGAAAGCCAAGGTCAAAGTAGGGCTTCGGCTTAAAGAGTAGATAGAGGTCAACTACGCTGTAGGGAGAAACTCCTTCACCATCTTTTGTTTTGGTATTCCCTATCACCTTAAAGCTTGGCGAGAGATAAGCTTCATAGGGAAGAGGAAGCCTAAAGCTAAAACCACCCTTAAGCATAAGGCGCGGGATACCTGCGATATATTTTCCGTCGTAGATAAAAGGTATAGGTTTATCCTCTTCAACCTTAAAAAGGGTAAGGTTTAAAAAAGCAAGATGCTCTCTTAGCCTTAGCTTTAGCTCAGACTCAAAACCGCTAACGCTAAACTTGGGAAGATTTATCGCGGTTAGAACCTGAGGATCATGCCAAATCCTATCCTTCTGCACCTGATAGAATAAGGTATTTCTCAGAAAGATGCTTCTTCCTACAGCATAGACAAGGGATGCTTGAAGGGTCTTTTCTTCTTCTAAAGATAGCTTCCTAAAGGAATAGGAACGCCCTCCAGGGAAGATGATTGTTCGGTCCTTTTGATGGTAGAAGGAAGGGATGTTTACGCCCTCGGTGTAGCTAAGAAGAAAGGAAAGATTGGGACTTAGCTTGTAGGAAAAGCCAAGCCTTGGGATAAACCTTCCGGGATAATCTTCATAACGCTCATACCTTCCGCCAAAGTGAAGGCTTGCTTTTCCAAAGGTCTTTGCGGTAGAGAAAAAGAAGGCATAAAGCAGGTCGTCATCATCGGGGAAAGGACAAGGACAAGCAGATAATCCATAGTAAAAATCGATGTGATAGGATTTAAGCCTTCTCAACTGCCATTGCGTGCCCAAGGTCAAATCCCAGCCTTTAAAATTCTTTGAAGCACAGGCGGTAAAATCCCATCTTTGAGGCTTAAGATAGTTCTTGAAGGCTGGTAAATAATGAATAGTTGTGTAAGAGGGGATTTCAGCTTCAAGCACAGAAACCGAAGGTTTAATCGTCCACTTCCATTCCCCAAGGAACCCCTTCCGCTTTAAGCCAAGGGAATAAAACCTTACCTTAAGCTTATTACCAAGGAGACCCTTGAGATCAGGAGAGATATTAGGAGACCCGTCCATCCTCCTTTCTATCAGGGTTTCTTCTTCCGCTAAAAGAAAAGAAACTTCAGTGTTTCCTAAGAAGACCTTTCCGGATAAGGACCTTGCGGTATCAACCTCATAGCTTTTTGCTCCGTCAATACGCTCGGCTCCCCTTTCCACAAGATAGCCAGACAAACTAATCGGAGGCTGTGACAGCTTAAAGAAGGCTCTCGTTTCCCCAATCTCGCCAAGGGTAAGAGATGCCTCTTTCTCCTTAGGATGGTATCTCCTTTCAAGGTTTACCACCCCGCTAAAGGAGCCTGCACCGTAAATACTTCCCCCTGCCCCATACATGAGCTCTACTCTCTCAACATCAAGAAATGGGTAAGCCCAATCTAAGGGGAGGCTTTCATAGTCTGGGCTCGTTATTCTAAACCCATCCTCAAGGAAAAGGACGCTTGCCGAGGCAAAGCCTCTAAAACCGCGGAAGGTTATAGACCTTTCTCCGTATCCAGAAGTTAGATAGAAGGAGGGAAGATAATCTAAGAAGTGTCTTAAGTTTTTGAACCCAAAGCGCTCTAAGAAATCCCTCTCATACACTGAGGCAGGAACTGGGCTTTCTTCAAGGGGCACCTCTTTAAGGAATAGACCCTTGATATAAAAGGTCTCTTCTTTTGCTAACTCATAGGGCTCTATAAACTCTTCGGGTTTATCTTGGGAAGAGCAAGGCTCTGACATAATTAGACAGAAAAGGACAACCAGGAAAAGTGTAAAAAATCTGCACCCACTACTTTTCCACATAGTAAATCCTCCCCCTCTCAAGCTCGGGTTGAGCAAACACCTCTTTTAAAGTCTTTAAGTATTTATGCTTTGGGACCCGATGGACAATTCTGTTTGGATGTTTTAGCCCAAGGTTTGCTAAATCTACAAGCTTAACCTCAGGGTTTTGTCTTAGCCAGTGTCTTAGGATGTATTTAGCTCGTTCATCATAAAGAATAGGGTCTGGAAGGAGCAAAAGTGGATAACCCAGGCTTAAAGCCCTGGGTAGCTCCCTCTCAAGGTCGTAAACATTAGTAAGAAAGACCGCTTTTATCCTCAAATACCTGCTTAGGTCTCTAACATAAAAGGAGGTATAGCTTGAATGAAAGATGACAAAGCTCTCACCATACCTTTTTAGGCTTTCAGGATGGGGGAGAGGAGAAACATAGATATCCTGAGGAGTGTATACCTCTGAGATGTATAGAATTCCTCCCACGACCCTAAGCTGGGTTGGGCAGTTTATCCTCTTTGCCTCCCGATAAGCCCTTATCCCGTAGATGAGAACCCTCTTTTCCTCGCAAAGCTTTTCTTTAGATACCTCCCGATAACCCTCAAAGGGGATAACATCAAAAGTAAAGACAGGGATTTGAAAGGAGTTGGCGCTTAAAAAAGTATAAAAAATTGCAATTAATAGCCAAATGCAAAAAATAATAATTTTATCTCCCCCCTCCGTGCTACTTTTTCAGTTTCTGTGTCATACATCGTTTACCCCTTTATCACATCCTCAAGGTCTTTGAAGCTAAAAGGCTTTCGCAGGACTTTCTTTATTATCCCTTCTTGTTTTAGTGCTTCGATGGTTGCGGTATCCTCGCCAGCATAGCCTGTCATAAGAACAACATAGGATGGACTCTTTCCAGCCTCCTTTAGTCTTAATAAAACCTCAGCCCCGTTCATCTCAGGCATAAACATGTCCAGAAGGACAAGGTCATAATCCTTTGCTAAAAGGGCTTCATAGGCAGTTTTTCCGTTTTCGGCAACAGAAACCTCATACCCAAGCTCCGCTAAATACTCCTTTAAAGCCTCCCTTATGTCCTCTTCATCGTCAACAACAAGGATCTTCCGTACGGGTTTTGGTTTAGCTTCTGCTAAGTCTATTTCTTGTTTTTCTGTCTTCTCGTCTATCCTTTCTTCGCTAACTATGGGTAGATAGATTTTAAAGGTTGTGCCTTGCATTGGCTCGCTCTCAACTTCAATCCTACCTTGAGCGTTCTTCACAAGGTTGTAGACCACAAAAAG
>JBMSAU010000123.1:0-12512 GCA_049414625.1 Thermodesulfobacteriaceae bacterium | reverse complement strand
GGGGATAAAAGGTCTTATTAAAATTTTTGAACAGCCCCATATTTTATTAGAAAAGGCTTTTCAATAAAATGCCTAGCGGATGCTCGCCCTCCCATAAACCAAGCAAACACCCTTTGCCCCTACATTTTATTTAAAAAATAGGCACCTCCCACAGGCAAGATTGTCTCCAGCTCAAATTAAAAAAATTTCTCCATTACCCCTTATCTCAGTCTCTCAACAAAGTAAAATTATGGTAAATTTTAAAATCTAATAATTAAGTGCTCATGAATAAATACTTCAAAAACTCCATTATTTCGCTAAGACTTTATTTAAGCTACTTTTTCAAAAAGGTAGCTAAGGATGAAGTCTTAATCTATGCTGAAGCCTTAACTTTCAAGACTTTATTAGCTGTAATTCCCCTCTTAGGATTGGTCTTTAGCTTTGCAAGGGCTATTATACCCGAGGACACTTTGGTCATAAAAAGCTTTGAACTTTTGGTTAAGCTTTTACCAGAAGAGGTTGCAGGCTTTGTCTTAGAAAAACTTATCTACTTTCTTGATAGAATTAAGCACTTCCCTTTAGGTAAGTTTAGTCTTCTTACCTATTTCATGATGAGCATAGGTCTACTTTTCTTCTTAGAAGGCTGTCTTAATCGAATCTATTTGTCTACCGAAAAAAGAACCATTCGAGAGAGGATAATCCTCTTTTGGCTTATTTTAACCATATCTCCCTTCCTACTTTTAATACCAATCGCTACTCATGGTTATTTAGAATCAAGGTTCAAATATGCCACCTACCTGTTTTTAATTTTTCTAGCTTTTGTCTTCTATTTAATTTATTATTATTTTCCTGTAAGAAGAGTTCCACGAAAATATGCTCTAATAAGCTCCTTTATTACTACTTTTTTATGGGGAATTCTTTCTTTTGGTTTTAGTCTATATGTAAAATATGCTGTGTCTTATTCAGCAATATACGGTAGTCTCTCTACTATATTCTTTTTCTTTCTTTGGATTTTTCTGAATTGGTTACTCTTTCTTCTTGGAGCCGAGCTTACGGTCTTTCTCAGCTTAAGACATAATTTGTCTAAGCCAAAGCTCCCTTACGAATGGGATAAGCTCATCCTTCTAAAAACCATCTACGAAAACTTCTTAAAGGGAAAATCTCTAAGTTTAGAAAGATTAGAAAATAAGCTTAACATCGCTCCAGATAGAATTTACGAGCTTTTGAGCGAGCTTGAAAAAAAGGGCTATATCCTCATTGCGGAAGGATTGGTTTTGCCCATACGGGACCTTGGAGGTTTAAAACTATCTGAACTGCTTAGTTTAACCGACGAAGTTTTAAAGGAAGCAAAGTCCTTGTCCGTCCTTAAGAATTTTCTTGAAAAAACAGGGCTTAATGATATAATAAATGATTATGAAAGGGAGTGCAAACTTTAAACTTCTTTTTTTAATATCCTTTCTTCTTTTTCTTCTTGAAGCCATAGCCGGCTACTTGAGCCACTCCCTTTCCCTTCTTAGCGATTCCTTGCATTTGCTTTCTGATAACCTCTCTTTGTTGCTAAGCTTTTTTGCCTTAAAGTTTGTAAAAAGACCGCCCAGTCTAAAAGCTACCTTTGGCTACCAAAAGCTCGGATTGCTCTTTACCCTCTTTAACGGTCTTTTTTTAGTATTAAGCTCCCTTTACATCCTTTATGAAGCCATAGAAAGACTAAAATCGCCAAACCCAATCAATCTAAAGATAATGCTACCCGTAGCCATCGTTGGACTATTGGGTAATGTTTTAATGCTTCTTATCCTTCATAGGCATCACGAAGACATCCATTGGAAAAGCGCCTGGCTTCTTATTCTGGGAGACACCCTTTCTTCGGTGTTTGTAATCCTATCTGGAGTTCTTGTCTATTTATCCGGATTTAGTTTATTTGACCCAATAGCCAGTATTTTAATAGTAATCCTTCTCTTCGTTGGAGGAATAAGGGTTATCCGTTCAGTTTTGGTCGTCTTTCTTGACCTTGTTTCACCCCAGTTTCAGTTGCCTGAAATTATAAAAGAGCTTAAATCTCATCCAGAGGTTGAAAATGTGCACGATGTCCATCTTTGGAGTATTGGACATGGAGTATATGCTTTTTCAGCCCATGTAAAGGTTGCTGATAGACACCTTAGTTTAGTCGACAAAGTGAGGGCAGAGCTTGAAGAACGGCTAAGGTCTAAAGGGATAACTCATGTTGTCCTTCAGATGGAGGCTACAAGTTGTGAAGGAAAAGGGGAGCTATGTCATCACAAATTTTTTGCAGGGGGTGAAAAATGAAAGACCTTAAAATAGGCATTGCCCAACTTGACCCAACCTGCGGAGACTTATCCGGAAACCTCAAAAAAGTCAAAGCCACTTTAAAGGAACTTTCTTCCTCGGCAGACCTTGTAGTTTTTTCTCTTTTACCTCTAACAGGCTATCCTTTGCTTAGCTTAGCTTATAGAAAGGATTTTTTAAAAGATTGTAAGCTTGTGTTCGAAGAGCTTGTTAAATATTCTAAGGATGTAAAAGCCCCCTTCTTGATTACCCATCTTGAGGGAGAGGGTGCCCCTAATCTTGGTTTGTTTTTGATAGAGAGGGGAGAGGTAATAAGAAGGGCTTTTTCGTCTTTTGACCACCCTGAAAGCTTATTCCTAAGCTTTAGCTTCAATTCAGTGAGGATTTTAAGCTTTGTTGAAGGGAATGAGCTAAACCTTCCCCCTGATGAGGTTGACCTATTTTTGATCCTAAGCAAAAGACCATACTATTTTGAAGAAGAAAGGGATTTTTTGCCCATTCTTAAAGATTTTGTCGTCAAGCACAGAGCCTTTGTTTTCTATGTTAGAGGAGCTTATGTTCAGGATGAATACATCTTTCCTGGGAAAAGTCTCGTTCTAAGCCCAAAAGGTGAGATTATCCATAGGGCTAAAGCCTTTGATGAGGAATTAATGGTAGTTTCTCCCAACTCTCATCCTGAGCCGCAAGACAAGACATCCAATGCCCAACGCAGGTCTCCCTTAGAGCAACCTTTAGAAAAAGAAGATTTCTCAGAGCTTTACCAAGCTTTAGTCTTTGCTCTAAAGAACTATGCCCAAAAAACAGGATTTTCCTCTGCAATCTTAGGGCTTTCTGGGGGCATTGATTCTTCCCTTGTTGCAACCCTTGCGGTAGACGCTCTTGGAAGAGAAAGAGTGAAAGCCCTTTTTATGCCCTCAGCCTTTACCTCTCAAGAATCAAGAGAGGATGCCTATGCCCTCGCCAAAAACCTGGGAATAAGCTTGACAGAAATTCCAATTCAGGAGATTTTTAATGTTTATAGACAAAACCTTCTTAACGGCTCTTTTCCTCTGGATGAGATCACCCCTGCTGATGAAAACTTACAAGCGAGGATAAGAGCAAACCTTTTATTCTATCTTTCGAACAAGGAAAATCATCTTGTGCTTTGCACCTCGAACAAAAGCGAAGCCGCAACGGGCTATGGCACCATCTATGGGGACATTGCGGGTGGCTATGCACCCATAGTGGACGTCTACAAGACCTGGGTGTATGAGCTTGCAAAATATCGCAACTTGCTAA
The DNA here is from genome assembly GCA_049414625.1 of Thermodesulfobacteriaceae bacterium. Lineage (GTDB taxonomy): Bacteria > Desulfobacterota > Thermodesulfobacteria > Thermodesulfobacteriales > Thermodesulfobacteriaceae > WYEG01. Next base: position 8,951 of record JBMSAU010000123.1, on the reverse strand, counting down.
GTCCAGTTATCCCTGAGAGAGTATTCACTAAAGCGCCTTCGGCAGAGCTCCGTCCTGGACAAAGGGATGAGGATGAGCTCCTTCCCTATTCAATCCTTGATGCCATCCTTAGGGCTCATTTAGAGGAGGGATTAATGCCTGAGGAGATATTGCAGAAAGGATTTTCGGAAGAACATGTTAAAAAGACCTTCAGGATGCTTGCCCGGGCAGAATACAAAAGACGCCAAGCTCCCCTTGGACCAAAGGTGACAAAAAGCGCCTTAGGGGTTGACTATAGGCTTCCTATTATGCTAAAAATTTAGTTCCCTAAGTTAAGACCTTTTCCCACTCGAGTATTATCTTTTCAATTTGGAAATCTTTTGCTCTTTCTTTACCTTTTTCCGCATAATATTTTCTTAGATCATCATCTGTTAGCATTTTATCTATTATATCAACCCACATCTGTTCTTTTTCATCTAATGGTTCATCGGCAGACTTAAATTTATACTCAAATGGTGGCATTAGTATTCCATATTCAGCAAACTCAGGTTTGTCGGTTTGACGAGTGATGTCTGTGTTTGGTGCTAAAATTTCTCTTGGACCACTCATACAGTCTGCAGAAATTACAGGAACTCCGCAAGCCATAGCCTCGATGATGACATTTCCCAACCCTTCCCACAAAGAAGGAAAGACAAAAAGCTTAGACCTTGCCATGAATTTAAAAGGGTTTTTTTGAAAGCCTAAAAAATACACATCAAAATCGTGGTTAAGTTTATCTCTATCCCAAACATAAGTCTTTAGCCCTAATTCTTCTGATAGTTTAATTAGATATTCTTTTAATCCTCCTTCACCAAGGATAAGAAGCTTTAGATCTTTATGTTGCTCTTTTAGTTTTTTAAAGATCCTTAAAAGATACCATTGCCCTTTTTGTCTTTTTAGTCTTCCCGCAGTTATTATAACTTGATGTTTAAAAATATCTTCGTATTCAAATAATTTTTCTTTTGAAAACCTTTCTATTTCTTCCAATAAGACTGGATTGTAAATAGTTATAATTTTTTCAGAATTGATGCCAAAATTTTTAACTAAGTCAGATTCTACACCTTTAGATACTGCAATAAGTAAATCCGCTTTATTATAAAACCTTTTCATGATGAATTTATAAAATAATAACCTAAATCTCTTTTTAACACTAAATTTTCTTTCAGGGTTATATTTTAATGAATAGTAATTATGAAATGTTAGAATAATTTTTTCTTGGTTGTGCTTTGTAAATAAATTGTAATAGTTAGCTGGTTCCATAATACTAATAGTAAAAGATGTTTTTATTTTCTTTTTAATTTTTTTCAGTCTTAATTTTATAATCAGAAAATTCAGTATTCTAAAAAGTAAATTTTTAGAGGGAAGTAGAGGTATGTGGATGATATTTGCTTTTACTTCATATTTTATTTCTTTTTCAAAAATTACAACATACTTTTCAAAATCTTCTAATCTTTGGCAGAGGTTAGCTATTACTCGTTCAGCGCCACCACTACCTAATTTTGGAATTATAAACAGGATGGTCTTTTTTATATTCATTACAATTTTTTTCCTTTTAATTTTGCTCGTTCAGTTCTCCATCTAATCAAAGCCATCTTTAATTTTACCAGAAATATCAAAAAATTAGTATGTTTGGTTTTGGAAAAGTTTAAATAATAATTTAAAAATTGCTGAAATAATTCTTTCCCAGTTTTACCGAAGCATTCTTCAAAAGAATAACCAAGCTGACCAAGGTCTTTAATTTGGTATTTTAAGGAAAATGGGGGATTTTGTAAAACTCTTGGAACATCCAAAAAACTAATAGTTTCTGACTCTTCATCCCAAAAAAAATGATAAAGATAGCAATCTTGATGATAAAGGTTCTTAGCATGTAAAGAGGCGATAAGCTCAGCAAGCTTTGCCACTAAAAAAGTTTGTTTTTCTTTATTGGTTAAAAGTAAACTGAAAAGAGGCTCACCTTTAAGGGCAAAGGTTGCTATTTCAATCTTATCTTCTTTCCGCCTAATAAAAAATGGCTCGGGCACGGAGAAACCCAATTTTTTAAGCTTAAATAAGTTCTTCCATTCTGCTTCTGCTTCAACAAAACATTCTGAATATATTTTTATGAAAAATTTTTGGTTTTTAAATTCAAACCCAATTATTTTTTTATATCTTTTTTCACGTTCAAAGAAGAGAGTTAAACTTGAATAATTCAGCGTACTTTCTTTAAATACTTGTAGAAATAAATCATAATGTTTTTCAACTACTTCGAAATTAGCAACTTTAATTAACTTAATCACTATTAAACTATTTTGCACTCTATTTATTATATGTTAAAAGACTTCTATCCTTTCTCAAAATTCTACTTTAACATTTCACATTTACAAACTTAGAGAGGTTTTAAACCTTACATCATCTGGCGTTTTGATAGCACCTATGCCACTTCTACTTCTGACAAGGTATCTTAAGCTAGAATTTAAAAAAATCAACCAGTGAGCCCTCCATCAAAAAAAATAAATTGTAGGGACAACCAGCGTTTGCCAATTACGAATGTTGGGGCGACCGCCCGGTTGTTTAGTTTTTTATTTTGGAATGGGCGAACCCCCCCGCTCCCATCTACGTATCCCCTTGGTTTGTTAACTTTAGAAAAATCTTATTACTTTTGTTCGATCTTTGATTGCTACACATAAGAGGATGGTGATAGGATCCATTCTTATAGTTTGGGACACCCTGAGGACTTGATATTTTTAATCTGAGTCAGGTTAAAATGGAAAAATCAAAATAGACACGGATTTAAAAATTTGGTAAACTTAGGCTGGGAACTTAGATGTTTAAAATTTGGCAAAACAAGGATAGAAACTCCTAATCAGAGGATGATTTTGTGAAAGAATCAAATGAGCGCCCGATAATCAACGATAAATTCTTACTTGTTCTAATTTTAACAATCGGGGTGATGATTAGGCTCTATATGTTTTTCAACCTCCCTATCATCCAAAAGGATTCCCCTATTTATCTATATCAAGCTATGGTATTAGCCACGGGCAACCTTAACCTGTTAGACCTATGCGGATTGTCCTCAAGAATAAAAGAAATCAATCTTTTCTCTATGGTGATTGTGCCCTTTTATTACCTTTGTCAAGATTGGGAAATAGCAGGTAAGCTTGTTTCTTTTTTTTCAAGTTCATTGTCTTTAATTTTACTTTACCTTATTCTCAAAAGATTTTTCCAAGGATCCATTCTTTATATGACCCTACTCGTTTTCTGTTTTAATCCTACACTAGTAAAAGAATCTGCAGAAATAATGAGAGAATCTTTTTATACATTTTTAGCTTTAATTGGGATACTAAGCTTTATAAAAGGATATGAAAGCAGCAAAATTTATAAAAGATGTCTGTTTTTCTCTTTAGCAAACCTATTTTGGCTTCTTTCTGCCTGGGTAAGAATTGAAGGATTTCTTTTCATCCTTTTTTCTTTGTTCTTTTTAATAATCAAACTTCTAATTTCAAAAGATAAAAAAGAATGGCTATTCATGACAATATATTTTTCTGCCATTCCAATAATAATTTTAATCATCGGTTTTATCTATCTAATTTCTTACAAAAGCTTTTTTCTTACAGAAATAAAAGAAAAATTGACCTTATTAAATCCCTTTGAGCAACCTTTTGCTAAAGAATTAAAAAATTTTAGATACCTTAGCATTCCAAGTCCATCTCCCTATTTTTGGGATATGGTGAAACAGAACCTTTGGCTCATCGCTTTTGGCACAACCTTCTTCTACAAGTTTATCCCAGCCCTACACTTTCCTAACTTTCTTATTCTCTTAGCTGGATTAAAAAGAGTGGTATCTTTTATTAAAGAAAAACCTTTATCTTTATACTTTGTTATCATCTCCATTGGATACTTATTTTGTTTATGGTATTTTACTTTTACAAAATGGTTTATGGAAAAAAGGTATATGTTGCCCTTGCTTTATTCTGTAAGTATAATCGTAGGGCTTGGCTTGTTAAACATTAAAGAATTTTTAACAAAAAAATTTAATCTTTCATCTAAATTAGTTATTAGTTTGTTGATAATTTGTATCATTTTATCCTCTGCTGTAAAAATTTTTCAAAAAGAAAGGATCGAAAAATTAAAACTAAAAATCGTAGCTCATGAAATTGCAAAGAGTGTTTCGTATGAAGAAATAAGGTTATGCTCGAATGGAGCCTGTAAAGACCTTGTTCTTACTATTGACCCAAGAGTTTTATTCTACTTATCAAACATTACTAAGGTTCCTTTATGTCCATCTGTTGAAGATAGATTTTTCTATAACAATCTTGGAACCAAATCAGTAGATGAAATAATTAGTTTTATTAAATCAAAAGGCTATAGGATAGTCATTTTAGAAAGAGAGGTATTTAAAGAGAAAACGGAAATTTTAAGAGAGGAATTTAGAAAACTTGGTCTTAAAGTTTATATATTATAAACAAAATAACATCTGCTAAAATCTACTCTCATGAAGCATGTAGTCATCGTAAGACCTAAGGTAGGTTTTGGGCTTGGCGGAGCCGAAACTCATGCTGGGATGATAGCTCTAAAGCTCCTTGAAAGGGGCTATAAAGTCTCTGTCCTTGCCCAAGAGATAAGCTTCCCAAAAGAGGTCTTAGAGAAAATTAATTTTCTTCAAGTGAAGAAACGAGGTAGGGGAAGCCTGCTAAAATATCTTTTTTTTCTTAAAGAAGCAAACAGGGTTTTAGAGAGCATTAAAAAGGATTATCTTCTCCTCTCCCCTTTTCGGTTCCCAAAGGCAGACCTTTTGATCCTCTGCGATCCCCTTTTTAAGTTTTGGCTAAAACAAAGACCGCTTCCTAAAATAATTAAAGAAATCTCAAACCTCGGAATCCGAGCAAGGGTTTTCTTAAAGTATGAAGAGCTTTGTCTAAGGTCTGCCAAAAGGATCATTGCCCTATTTTCCCCAACGGTTGAGCTTTTAGAAAACCTTTATCCAGAAGTGGTTCATAAGGTAGCGGTATGCCATAGGGGTATCGACCATAAAAGATTTAACCCTGAGCTAAAGAAGCAAAAAAATGCTCTTCGAGAAAAATACCGCCTTGACCCTAAGGATTTTATCATCCTTTTTGTAGGAAATGAACCAAGAAGAAAGGGCTTAAACCTTCTTTTAGAAGTATTCCCTAAGCTTCCCGAAAATGTAATACTTCTTATTGCGGGTATTCAAGGGAAAAGCCAAGGACGGATTGTTTATCTTGGTAAGGTTCAAAACATTGAGGAGTTCTACGCCCTTTCTGACCTTGTTGTTTTACCAACCCTTTACGACCCTGGAGCTTTGACTACCCTAGAAGCCTTAGCAAGCGGAACTCCGATTATAACCTCCGTTTTTGATGGTGCCAAAGAATTCATCAGAGAGGGTATAAACGGCTGGATTACAACCCTGGAAAAGGACGATCTTTTGCAGAAGATACATCTTGCCATGAAAACTAAAATCTCAGAAGTAGCTTGCAGTCAATCCATCTCTCATCTTACTTGGGATAGCTATGTGGACTGCCTTGTTTCCCAAATGGAAAGACTTTAGAGTCTATTTTTTTAGCAAAGAGGCTAAAGCTACTCTTGACCGGCTTCTTCATGAACCTTTTCTCTTAAAATGCGAAAAAATTTCAAAAAAGCATAGAAACTTCCTTTTAACCTTTTTCTCATCTACTGAACCTGACCTTTTTTTGAAACTCTTTCTACCTTATCCTTTTAAAAGAAATCGGGTCAAATCTTACTTGAAAAACCTTCTTGAGTTAAAAAAACGCGATGTGCCTCTGCTTGAGCCCCTTTTTCTTTTTTGGAAAAATCCTTGGCTTGCCTCACTTTTGGATGAGCCCTTTTATGGGGGGATAGTTTTTCCTTACCTGAAGGAAGGCTTTTTAACCTTTGAATCAGCAAAAATGCTCCTTACAAGCCTTATTAAGTTCTTGTTTTCCCTTCACGAAAAGGGAGTATACCTTCGTGACACAAAGTTTTACAATTTTTACTATACAAATAAGACTGGCTTTAAGGTCTTTGACCTTGACGGTGTAAAACTTTATAGCAATCCTCTACCCAAAAAGATGAGGCTAAAAGAGCTTGCTACCCTGGCCATGACCTTAGAATGGGAAGGTTTAACCCATGCAAGAGAACTCATCTGGAATGAATACGCAAAGCTTTATCCAGCCTTTACCGAAAAAGATTTTATTTTTTTTGAAAAAATTATCACCTTGCGAAGAAAGAAAAGGGAAAATCATTTAGCTAAAAATTAAGGTAAATGAAATAGTGTTACATGATATTTAAACTCTTTGATAAGTATTTAAAAATCAAAAAAAAGTTAGCAAGGAGCTTTCTGGAAAATTTTGATGCCTCGTAGGTATCACTGAACCTTGATAAGAAAATAATCCTTTTTCCTAACCTTTAAAGGTATTGTTACCCAATTTCTTGGAATTTCTATTCCCTCAAAGGACCTCCTTTCTATAAATACAAAAGCCCCTGCTGGTATGGATTGACACTCTTCGATCTTCCTTAAGTAAATAAAATCATCAACTGCGCGGTATCGGTATTTAAGATAATAGACCAAATGATGGGGAGGAAAGTCTTTGCAAAGATAGAGGGTTCTTTTCCCTTGAAGTAGCTCGGCAACCTCTAAAGCAGCCCTTCGGTAGTAGTTTAAGTTTTTAGTATGATAGGAATAATAGAAAAAGGTATAAGCTTGCTTTCCTATAAAAACAAGCACTATAAGGGCTGTAAAAAGTTTCTTTAGAGAAAAAGAAAAGACTTTATCCATATAAAGCATTGGAATAGCACAAAGTATAGCAAAACCAGAAAGAGAAGGCATGATGTATCTAAACCTTGCACCAGGAAAAAGAAAATGAAAGAAATAGGAAAGAATAAAAAGAAAGGCAGAATATTTGAAAAGTTTATAGTGTAAAGGATTGTCTTTAGGAAGATGTTTCAGATAGAAGGAGAGAAAGAATAGCCAAGGAGAAAGGGAAAAGAGAGCCCCGAGAGTGTAAGCGATAAAATGCTGAGATGGTGACATCTCCTTTGCCAAGGCTGCGCTTTTGTACTCTCCAATCCAGGAGTCTATAATTTGTGTTATATCAATTCCTTTCAAATGTAAAGAAAAAATCCAGCTACAGAAGACTAAGCATACTCCGAATAGAAAAAGAAAATGACGATTAAGTTTAAAAAGGTCGCGTAAAGAACTTTCAGTATATAAATAAGGAACTAAAGCAAGGTAGAAGAAGAGAAGAGCCTGAAAAGTTTTAGTTAGAACGGCAAAGCCTGCAATGATGCCCGCTAAAAGATAAGACAAACTTTTCCTTTGTTTTATTTCATAAAGATAAAACCAAAGGTAAACATAAAGAGCAACTAAGAGGCTATAGAAGGCATCGATTTCTGCCCTTAAAGCTTTATCTATGACCTCAGGAGTCGTTAGATAGATTAGGCTTGGTAAAAGAAGCGTAAACAAAGAAGAGGTCTTAACAACTTCTTTCCAAAGGAAGAGTAAAAAAAGAGAGGTTAAAATGACGCTTAAAGAAGAGACCATTCTTGCCGTCCACTCAGAATAGTCGCGAGTTATAGCAAAGGCTCCAGCTAAAACCCAGTTAAAAACTGGGGGCTTTGTAAAATAAGGCTCCCCAAACAGAGTGGGAATGAGAAAGTTTTTGGTCTCAAGCATGGATAGGGCATAAACAACCCTTCTTCCTTCTTCGCCTTGAAACTCTTTAACCCCAAGGTTTGGAAGATAAAGGGAAAGTCCAAAGAGTAAGAGAAAAAGGAGGCCTAAAAGAAGTTTTTTTCTTGACAGAAGGTCTCCTCCGTTGTGAAGGTTAGCCTTATTTATTATAATTGATTTTTGGAAATGTAGAAAAGGCTTTATCTCTTTTCTATTCCTCTTTCTTCTTCACCTAACCCTCCTATAAACTTTTCTTCTCATGTCACCAAACCATTAATCCCTTTTCTTCTTATCAAAGCACCTTGCGACCTCTTTGGGGAGAACGAGTTTGCGGTAAGGCTCCCCCATCAGCGATCGTTGCCTTACTTACCGTTATTTCTTTTTACTACTTAGCGAGAAAGCTCTTTGAGGAAAGGTATAGGTGGTTTATTTAAAAAATTAGCAAGCGATGAAAGATGGCTACTCCTTAGTAATTTAGCAGTGTTTCTTATCTTTACCCTTGCTAATGCAAGAAGAGGCTACTTCAATCTTGCCCATACTCCCTTTTGTTCTCCTTTTGATGGTTACCTTTTTACGCAATATCCAATCTAACTCTTGGATAATCACAGGTAAACTTTTGAAAAACATTTCCAAGGTTTTATCTTATCTTTTTATTTTATCGCTTTTTTATTTCTCCTCTTTTTATAAAACTATACAGATATGAACTAAAACCTCCTTTTTTGATTTTATACCTTATTCTTTTACTCCTTTCTTTGTTTATAATATTAAGCTTTAATAGGAAAGGGCTCTCCTTTTGGCATACCCTTTCCTTACTCTCCTTATCCCTTCTTTGTCTTTTTTATGCTGGTATTCAGCCTATTTATTCTGAATCTACTGAAAAGCTAACAGGAGAGTTTGTAAAAGGGCTAAAAGATTCTTTGTCTTATCTAAAAGAAAGAAAGGTTTGCTACCTTAAGGATAAGGGCGATCCTGTAGCCAATGTCTACTTTTACGCTAAGATCACCGAAAAGGTTGAGTCAGTCATGCTAACTAAAGAGGATTTAAAAGCATGCGGAATAGTAATAGTTCGTAAAGAGTTGTTGCCTGACGAAAGAAGATTATTAGAAAGCTTAGGATACCAGATTAGAGAATTCATCGACAAAAAGGAAAAAAGTAAGAGCTATTTTGTGGCTTATGTTCAGAGTTCAGAAACTTTAAACACACCCTCTCGTTGAGCCTTGTTAAACCTTTTAAGGTTCTTGTAGATAACATAGCTTACAAAGGCTCC
>JBMSAU010000122.1:0-134149 GCA_049414625.1 Thermodesulfobacteriaceae bacterium | reverse complement strand
TCCGTTTCCGTTTGCATCGTCAAAGTTTCCAAACTTTGCCGCAAGGTAAAGCATGTTAGCCCTTCCAACAAGCATGTATTGGTTTGGCTCTTGGGTATCGATCATGTATGTTTTTAATGTTTGTTTACCTGGCAAGCCATTAGGCGAGTCATCACGTCTAAGGTCAGTTTGATGGGCGTAATAAGCTAGTCCAGCAATGTAATAAGAGTTTTCCTTAGGTGTCCATCCACAGGTTCCAAAGGCTCTGGAAAGTTGGGTAACATATTTTGGCGTAGGGTTCCAGTCGCAAATTCCACCAAGCACACAGCCTACACATAAAAAACCCGGAGTTAAACCTTCCTCTCTTCCAACACGGTCTGTCCAGCCGCTAACATCTATGTCCGGATCAGCGTTTGTGGGGACTCCAAAATCACCAACACATGTTATGCATGGAGTGTCGGAAGTTTTAGCGGTTCCCGGGATTCTTTTATCAAGCCAAGGGTTGGCGTCGTTTATGGCAACCACAAAGCTCTTTTGACAAGGATATATATAAGGGTCTCTCCATCCAAGCCCGTTTGTGCGAGACCACGGTGAATAATTACAATAAACCGGCGCACCGTCATCTATGGTTGGCAGTCCAGTGCAATAATTGTCCGTAGAAGGTCCCAGCTTTTTAAAATAGCGAATGATTTCATAATACATTTCACTTATTGGATCGTAGGTCTTGTATCCATCATAGTATCCGAATTTGTTTATATAGTTAATTACACCGCTATACCTTGCTCCTGGTATGTTATCAGGATTGGTTATAAAGGTGCCGTCTGGGTTGATTTCAGCCTCTGGGTTTGGGCAACCGCCTGCATTATTGCAAACTACTAAGTTTCCGCTTGCATCGTGATACTTCATCCCGTAAGGGATTTTAGGAGAAATCCACTTCATGTTAGCCCTAATTACTCCACCATCCCTTCTCGGGTCTGGGTTTCCAGATAATGCATAAGATATCAGCCCAAATCTCATTTTGTCTGCGTATTTTTGGATTATTCCCTCTGGTTTGTTGTTAGAAGGATTACAGTTAGGTTCTAAACCTTTGGATGGATCGCATACTTTAATTTTTAGATTGAAGGAAGCAAGAGCACCACCAACGGTTTGGCATGTTGCATCGCTTCCACAATCTGAATCTGTATTACAAGCTTTAAAAATATCGTTGCTACACCTCTTATTTGAGACTGTGGGAAAGAGATTTTCTCCACTTCCTGATTCACCTACTCCACAATCTGGCAAACCATCATTATCTGTATCCCTGCAAACCACAAAACCGTTAGCGTATCTAATAAGATATATCCTTCCAGTATAAGGTGTATAGCGATTGGCGTTATCAATCCTCTTTATGGGAAACCACCAGTTTCCAGACGGAGTTTGTCTTGCCCCTAAAAGTATGGTATTGCCAGGTAAATCTACAATCCTATTCCCGCCTGTCATTGCCTTTCTGACAGCATCAACTGCCGTGGTGGTTGCCCAGTTAAGAAAATTACCACTCCAGCTACCTGAACATTGACGGTTTGTTGCTGGTCCTACTGGTTCAAATCGTCCATCTGTCCCACTGTCTACATAGGCATAACATTTACTAGGGTCAAAGTATCCATAGTAAGTTTTAGTGTTGTCGTAGCAGTTATCTACTCTTCTCCAACTAACAACGTATGAACAATCTGTTCTGAAGGTGCAGCTATAAGATGTTCTTGGGTCGCCATCGCAGGTTATAGGAGGGTGGGCGGTGCCTTGCATAGTTGTTTCTATGGAAAGCATAATCATTACATTGGGAGGAACAGAAGTTGTGATGGTAGGCGGACTATAACAATAATCAGTCATGTCAGAGGTTGCCAAGATTTCCCTTGGATTTTCCCGCAAGATTAGGGCAAGGATAAAGTAAACAAGGAAAAGGATTATCTTTTTGTATAACCTTATGGTCGCCATAAAAGCCCTAGATTTACTCATCTTATATTTATTATGGGTTTAATAATAAAAAAAGTCAAGAGAAAATTAAAGCCCTCGCGAAGGCATCGGTATAGGAGGCTAATCTCAACAAACTACATCTACCCCCTTGACCAAATAAAAAAAAAGGCTTAATTTTTTACCAAATTAGTAAAAAATTTATCAATGGAGGGGGGTTGATTATGCCTATTTATGAATTCAAATGCTACGATTGTGGAAGGGTTTTTGAGAAGCTTTGCTTTACCAAGGAAGATGAAAGGGAGGTTAAATGCCCCTATTGCGGGTCTAAGGATGTAGAGAAGATTATTTCAGCCTTTTCTGGGATCTTTGGATCATCGGGATTTGGTTTTGGAGGAGGTAGCTCCTGCAGTGGTGGAAGCAGGTTTGGCATAGGCTGAGCTTAAGAGACTAAAGGGATGGTTCATCCCCTTTACCACTGCAAAGAGCTTCTCAACCTTCTGCGGGTCCTTTTTCCCAGGATAAAGCTCTAAGCCTGAAGCAAGGTCCACCCCAAAGGGGTTGACCTCTTTTATCGCTACGGCAACATTTTCAGGGTTAAGACCCCCAGCTAAGAAAATACGATATCCCATCTTTACAGCCTCTTTGGCTATCTCCCAGTTAAAGGTTTTTCCTGTTCCTCCAAAAGCTTTCTCATCGTAGGCATCAAGAAGAAGGGCAAAGGCTTGGATAAAGGGTTTTAACTCTTTTAACCTAAAATCATCTTTCACACGAAAAGCTTTAATCACCCTCTCCATACCTATCTTTTTTGCAAGGCTTAGGTCTTCATTTCCATGAAGTTGAACAAAATCAGCACCAAGGTTAAGGGCTTCTCTTACCTCCTCGTAGGTTGGGTTGACAAAAACTACAACCTTTTTAGCCTTAGTTGGAGTAGAAAGAAGCTCTGAAAGTCTTTCCCCTGCATACCGGGGAGAGGGAGGATACATTACAAAACCAACGAAATCTGGGCTAAACTTGTCAACTAAAAAAAGGTCGTCAAGGTTTGTAATTCCACAGATTTTTATAAGAACCATACGAAAATTTTAAAACTTCCTGTCAAAGTAGATATTTTTCCCTTTCACGCTTAAGGGAATGCCGAGGATGACCTGTCCAGGCATAAGCCCAAGCCTTTTTACAGCAACGCCGACAGTATACATCACACGATTATCAAGACAGAGGTCCTTAGCCTTGGCAACCGCTGAGCCGATAGCTATGCCAAGGTCAATAAGCCTCATCGCGCAGATTGGTCCCTCGTAATCAAGGACCTTTCTTTCAACCTTGGTTATGGTATCGCAGGTGTAGCCACAGGCGCCACAGTTTACGCCAACCGGATTTTTAAAATCAACAGAAATTAGCACCAAGGCTTCAGAGTTTCTAATGTTGTCTGCATCCCTTTTGAAAAATTTGAAAGCTTCTCCCCTTTCGGCGACCTTTTCCATCTCTTGAGCGATCATCTCAAGCTCACCTTTGTCGGTGACGATAGCGAGCTCAAGATTATCCTGACCTCGGGCTTTCGGGGCAGTCCGAGCACAGACGAGTAGTTCTAAAGCAAGCTTTTCTACAACCTCTTTTTCTGGATTCAGCTTCATTTCTCCCCCCTTGGGTTAATTTTAGGCAAATCCATGTTCTCTTAAAAATTCAACGGTTAAAAGCTTCTTTTCTTCTTCAGCTTTAGAAAGATAGGGCTTAAGAAACCGATGGACCATCTTGGCTATCACATCAACCTCAAGATTTACCAGGTCGCCAACCTTTTTTACTCCAAGGGTGGTAACAGCTAAGGTATGCGGGATGATCATCAGCCTAATTGCATCCTCTAAAACCTCGTTTATCGTAAGGCTTATTCCGTCAACGGCGATCGAGCCTTTAGGCACCATGTATTGAATAAGATCCTTGGGAATTGATATTTCAATTAAGGTATAATCACCCATTCTGGCTATTCTTTTTATTGTTCCAACCCCGTCTACATGACCGGTGACCAAATGCCCGCCTAATCGATCTCCAAGCTTTAGGGCTCTCTCAAGGTTTACTAAATCACCTACCCTTTTGAGCTTAAAGGTTGTGCGGGAGATTGTTTCTGGAGAAAGCTGAGCTCTGAAGGCTTGGGGGTCAAGCTGAACGACCGTTAAGCAAACTCCGTCAACAGCGATGCTATCTCCAACCTTTGTCCCTTCAAGATTAAATGAGGTTTTTATTCTAATCAGAAATCCGCTTCCTTGCGGAGTTAGCTCTGTGATTTGCCCTACTCCCTCTACCAAGCCAGTAAACATGTTTTTTATTTTACTCCAAAGCCTAAATTAAGGCAAAAGGGGGGAAGGTGGCGCATGCCTTCTTGACGAAACTTGAAGGTATCTTAAAATAAAAATAAGCACGCCGAGGTGGCGGAACTGGAAGACGCGGTGGACTCAAAATCCACTGGGGTTTGCGCCCCGTGCGGGTTCGACTCCCGCCCTCGGCATTTTTGCTTTAGGCTGTTTCAATAAACTTTCCCCCCCATGTTACTCCGACCGAAGGGAGGGCTGTCCATTGCCACCCTCAGGAAGACATGATAGGGTGCTTAAAACTCCTTCTGAAGGTCTGATTTGAAATTCAAAAAAGAGAAAGACTTGCGACTTTTTGTAAAAAAATTCTTAAAAGAAAGGTTAAAAGGACTTCCTTCAGAAAAAAAATTTGAGGTTGTGGTAGAATCTTTAAACCCGCCTGTAGTTAGAATTTTTTCCCCTTTCTACTCTGAAGGGAACCTCTTGCGAGCCCATGAGGTTGATACACTCTTACTTGAGCTTTACAGCCTAGGAATCTTTGCTAAACTCTTCTACGAAGACGACTTAGAGGAAGCTGAGACAAATGGCTTTACTTGTCCTTGTGTCAAGTGAGCTTGAAAAAGAAGCTTTAGAAGGTCTACCTTTAGAAATAGAGGTGGTTGGAGTCGGTCCGGTTGATTCTGCTCTAAACGCTTATGAGATCTTCTTAAACAAAAAGCCTACGCTTGCCTTTTTAACAGGGTTTGCTGGAGCCTATCCAAACTCAGAGCTTAGGGTGGGCGATGTGGTCGTTGGCACCTGCGAGAGGCATGCAGACCTTGGTAGAGCCTATCCAACCCATCTTATGCCTCTGCCAGAAGCCTTGGGAGTGGAAGATTACTGCCCTCTTGCGCATGTTTTCACCGAAAAACTCATCTACCTCCTTGAGGTAAATGGGTTCTACCCTCAAGCTGGACCTCTGGCGACCGTTTGCTCAGCAACCTACGATGTAAGGCGGGCAAAGGCTATAGAAGAGAAGTTTCAAGTCCTTGCGGAAAACATGGAAGGTTTTGGCGTAGCAAGAGCAGCAAGAAAAGCCAAAGTGTTTCTTCTTGAGGTGAGGATAATAAGCAATCTTTTAGCCAACCCTGAAGAACCATGGGATTTAGAAAAAGCGAAGAAAAGGCTTCGTGAGGTCTGGGAGTGCATCGTTCAAAACTGGAAGTAGCCATCTCCCCCTGCCCAAACGATGTGTTCATTTTTTCTGGGATCTTGCTTCAAAAGATTGAAAGCTTTATCGATTTTGAGGTCCATTTTTACGACATCGAAGAGCTAAACAGGTTTGCCATAAAAGGGAGCTATCCGGTCATTAAGGCATCCTTTGCCATCTTAAGCGAACTTTCTAAAACTTATCAGGTTTTGGATACGGGCTCAGCCTTAGGTTTTGGAACAGGTCCAGTCGTCGTCGCAAAATCCCTCCCCTATCCTCAAAAACCAAGGGTGGGATTACCGGGGGAGCATACAACCGCAAACTTACTTTTTAGAGTTTTCTTCCCTGAAGAATACGAGGAGGTCTTTCTTCCCTTTTATCAGATTATACCTAACCTTTTAGAAGGAAAGATTGACCTTGGAGTTTTGATTCACGAGGGGCGGTTTGTGTATGAAAGGTATGGGCTAAAATTGGTCTACGACTTAGGATCCTTCTGGGAAAAAAAACATAAGCTTCCACTTCCCCTTGGTGGTATATTTGTCAAGAAAGACCTTCCTTCCAAGTTTAAACAGGAGATTTTGCATAGTATCAAGGCTTCACTTAAGTTTGCTAAGGAGAATTGGTCTGAAGTTTTGCCCTTGCTAAAAAAACATGCTCAAGAGCTTGACGAAGAAACAATAAAAAGGCATGTTGAAGCCTTTGTTAACGATTATACAGAAAGCCTTTGGAAAGAAGGTGTTTTAGCCATAAAGACTCTTGCTCAGTATCAGGGATTGAAGGATGGTTCATTGAAGGACCTATTTTGGGGGACGGACAATGGATGTCCTTAAACTTATCTTATCTATCGGTCTCATGGGAAAATTTATTTTGCTCTTTCTTTTCGGGATGAGCCTTATTAGCTGGTATTACATTTTTCTTAATTTGTTCCGACTTAGAAGCTTTGAAGCAAGGCTTGCTCAGTGTTTTGAAGATGTGGAACGCCTTTCTTACCTAAAAGCTCCAAACCTTAAAGCCTTAGTTAGAGGGGATGATGAACTCTCAGGGTTTATCAATAAATTAAACGAATACATGCTCAGAGCTTCCGAGGGTGGAAGTTTAAACATGGGAGAGCTTGAGGAGCTTACCAAGATCGAAAAGGAAGCCCTTACCTTAAGGTTAGCCTCAGGTCTTGGGTACCTTGCCACCTGCGCAAGCACAGCCCCCTTCATTGGTCTTTTTGGGACTGTTTGGGGCATTATGAAGGCTTTTCATGATATTGGTCTAAAAGGAAGCGCAACCTTAGCTACCGTTGCCCCAGGGATTGCTGAGGCTTTGGTCAACACTGCTATGGGTCTTTTTGTTGCTATTCCAGCAAGCATGGCTTATAACCACTTTGTTTTGAAAAGAGAAAACCTATCCAAAAAGCTTGATATTTTAGTTCAACGGTTGAATTTTGAATTGACAACAGGCAGAAAGTTGTTATAATTAATATTTAACATTGGGCGGATAGCTCAGGGGGAGAGCATCGGCCTTACAAGCCGGGGGTCAGAGGTTCGAATCCTCTTCCGCCCATTTCTTTTTGATTTTTTTTCTTCTTACTTCTCTCAATGGGCGCCCAGGAGGACGCCTTTAGATTTTATTTACGCGACTAATCTGTGCGTGATTTCGAATTAGCAATTACCTGAAATTAAGCTCTTACATATCTAAAGCCTTCATCCTGCCAAGTAACGAGAGCAACGATACCGGCTGGGACGGTTTTTGCTTGTTGAGGGACCTTATCCATACTTACGTTAAAGGTTTTCATAGCATTTTCACAGAAGTAAACTTCGATCCCTAAGGAAAAATTCTCTTGGAGCAAGGGTGCATACGGAGATAGGTCGTTTAAAACTGTTACGCCTTCAAAGTTAACCAAAATTCTCACTTGATATGGTTTATCGCCCATAGCTATGGCAAAATTACGAGCCTGTTTTAAAGCTGCTTCAAACCTCGAAGAATCCGGAACATGCAGAAGTAACTTTAACATCTTCCCCCCTCCTCTCAATTATTTTTTTTATCTTGCCTACCAAAATTCTTCCTTTAGCTCGCGACGCAAGAGCCTTTCTAGGGCTTCCATTACTGAAGTTTTTTCATAAAGGATGTTATAAACCTCGGAACAGATGGGAAGGGTTAAGTTAAATTTTTCACTAATCTCTTTTACTACTTTTGCGGTTCGATAACCTTCGGCAACTTCTTTAATTTCCTTTAAAGCCGACTCCAAAGAATATCCTTTAGCAAGCAAAAAACCAAGGCGGTAGTTTCTTGAAAGGGCTGAGGTGCAAGTCAAAACGAGGTCTCCAAGTCCGGCAAGACCGTAAAAGGTTTCCCTTTTTGCACCAAAGACCTCCCCAACTCTGATAAGCTCAAGAAGCCCTCTTGTTACGAGGCTTGCGCGAGCGTTTGCGCCAAGCTCTAAACCATCGCATATTCCTCCTGCAATGGCGATCACATTCTTTAGTGCACCCGCACACTCAACACCCACTGGATCATCATTTCGATAGACACGAAAATAACGATGAGCCAGGGTTTCCTGTATCCATTTTAATGTGCTTAAATTACCAAAGGCAGAAACAACTACCGCCGTTGGAAGCCCTCTTGCCACCTCTTTTGCAAAAGAGGGTCCTCCAAGTATATAAATATTACTCTTTTCACCAAGTCTTTCCCGAAGTATCTGGCTTGGGAACTTTCCTGTTTCAAGGTCTATTCCCTTTATACCAAGAAGGTGATGCTCTATGCTTTTCAAGAGCTCAAACTCCTCTCTGCTTAAACTTTCAAAAAAGCTCCTTAACGCATAAGAGGGTATGGCCCAGATGACAAGGTTTGCTCCTTCAAAACACTCGTAGGCATTGACGGTAGCCGAAATCTCTTGAGGTAGCTTTATGCCTGGTAAGTAGTCTGGGTTTTCATGTCTAAAATTAATATTATCTGCAAGGTCCTTCCTACGCAAAAGAAGAAAGACTCTAATGCCCTTCTCAGAAAGGACCTTCCCTAAGGCAGTCCCCCAGGAGCCTCCACCTATGACGCAAACCTTAAGTTTATTCATGCCATCAATCTTACTTCTTTGACTTTTGGTTATTATACTCTATAGCTTTTTCATTATAAGAGTCCGCTACCCTTTGTAATTGTATAAAATTTTTCTTTTCATTGTGGTTCTGTTCATTAGCCGAGCAACTTCTTTTTTTCTTATCGAAAGGTAGTCTACTCTTAAGGTCTCTCGCTTTCCATTGGAAAGGCGCTCTAAAGATGGCTTAATTACACAGCCCCTACCCCTCTGGGGCTGTTCAAAAATTTTAATTAAGGATTAAATTATTAAACTATGAGGAGAAGTGTTTTGACTTTGAAGCATTTATATAGTTTTGTAAAGTCCTATTTTCAGAGGATTGAAAACATAGAACCTGTTAAGAGGCGTGGGAGGCCTAAAATTTTTGAGGACGCTCTTATTGTTGCTCTATGGTTATATCAAACACTTTATAAACTTTCTTACAGAGAAGTGCTTGAGATTGCTAAACATGAAGGTTTTCATGTGCCAGTTCTTGGTGATTATCATTATAGGGTTAAAAAGCTTGATGAAGAGCTTTTAAAGAAAATTTTGGATGAAAGTACCAAACATTTTTTTCGGGCAAAATGGGATTTTAAGTATTTAATAGTTGATGGGACTGGATTTGGTTTTGGGAGTAAATATACCCTCAATTGGATGAGAGGTACTCAAGTGAGGGAGGTTAGTTCTCATGTGAGATTGGTAAGTTTAGTGGCAGTGGATGAGAAAGGGAGGGCTATAATTCTTGGATGTGAGGTAGGGGGACCTTACGCTTCAGAAGTGAATATGTTAAGGGAAATTCTTGATAGGTTAGAGGAACTTCCGAGAGGTCCTTTTATAGCTGATAAAGGGTACGATGCGGTGGATGTAATAGAGAGAGTTATGAAGTTTGGATGTGAACCGGCGATAGGGATGAAACAGAGTTGGAGGATGAGGATAAGGAATTGGTTAAGGAGGATGAGTTTTGAGAATTGGGAGAGGTATAGGAAGAGGAGATATAGGATAGAAGGGGTATTTGGTTCGATGAAGTTGAAGGTAGGTTCAAGTTTTACTTTGATAAGAGAGGATTTAGCTAAGAAGATGGCAATTGCCTGTGCAATTCTTTGGAATCTCTATATGATTATTCTGCAGAGGCTTTGGTTTTTTGTGATAGTATTGAGAGTGAGAAGGAGGGGATAAAAGGTCTTATAATATTTTTTGAACAGCCCCAGAGGTAAGAGGGGGCTGTTTAGGCTCTGTAATGGTAGTTGCAGAGGAATGAAGATATAAAAGCTTTCATCTTTTGTTGGTATAAAGAATTCTCTGAAAGGAGAATGAGTAAAGCTTCTTTAAAGACACTTATTTTAGAACAGCCCCTGAATGCTCTTGACCGAGTTTGTTTTTGAGTTAATGTGAAGCTTAAACACTGGAACAACCATTGTTATGGCTGGCAATACATTCGGAACCCTGTTTAGAGTAACAACCTTTGGAGAGTCGCATGGTAAGGCTCTTGGTTGCGTAGTTGACGGCTGTCCCCCTGGTCTTTCCTTATCCGAAGAATACATCCAAGCCGAGCTTGATAAACGAAGACCAGGAAAATCTCATCTTGAAACCCAAAGGAAGGAAAAAGACAGGGTCCAGATCTTGTCGGGTATATTTGAAGGGCTTACAACCGGTCATCCCATAGCCTTGATCATCTTTAACGAGGATGTGCAAAGTAAAGCCTATGAACCGTTGAAGGATGTTTTTCGTCCCGGGCATGCCGACTTTACCTATTTTATGAAGTATGGGATAAGGGACTATAGAGGTGGTGGGCGGGCAAGCGGAAGGGAGACGGTAGCAAGGGTTGCGGCTGGAGCCATCGCTAAAAGGATCCTTGAGGAGTATAAAATTCAAGTCATTGGCTACACCCTCGCCCTTGGTGGAATAAAAGCTCAAAACATTGACCTTGAAGAGATAGAAAAAAACCCTCTTTTCTGTCCTGATAAATCGGTAGTTCCCGAGATGATAGAGCTTATTGAGAAGACAAGGAAGGAGGGGGATTCCATCGGTGGGGTCGTAGAGGTTGTGGCGAAGGGCGTGCCAGCTGGGCTTGGAGAGCCCGTCTTCGATAAGCTTTCAGCAGACCTTGCTAAGGCTTTATGCAGTATCCCTGCAGTCAAAGGCTTTGAAATTGGAGCTGGCTTTAAAGCTGCAGAGCTTAAAGGCTCTCAGAACAACGACCCTATAGCTTCCTCTGGGTTTCTAAAAAACGATGCTGGCGGAATGCTCGGTGGAATATCAACCGGGCAGGACTTGGTTGTAAGGATAGCGGTAAAACCTATTCCAAGCATTGCTAAACCTCAAAGAACGGTCAACACCAAGGGAGAAGAGGTTGAAATAACCGTCGGTGGAAGGCATGATGTCTCAGCTATTCCAAGGATAGTGCCCGTTGCTACCGCTATGGTCAGAATTGTCCTTGCAGACCACCTTTTGAGACAGCTTGCCTACCTTGCCTTCAGAGCTCGTATCCCTTTCCCAGACTTTTTCAAGAAAGATTAACCCAAGAACTTTCGCAAAAGCCCACCTTCGACAATAAGGTCAGAAATTAAAGAAAATTGCTCGTTTTTTATCGCCTTCAAAATCCTCGCGGTTACATCTTTATGGTCAAGGTCAATGGATGTCTTTATATCTAAAGAATTTACCAGCTTTAACGAAGCTAGGATTTTTTTCCGAACCTCCTCAGGGAGGAATTCGAGAGCTCCAGTGTTTAAGTATCTTAAAGCTATAGAAAAATCTATCTCAAGATTCCGATAGATGCCCTTTAGCTCTCGAATTTCCTCTGGGGTTAGGGCGGAAAGTCCAAATATCTCGGGAGGCAGTCCAATAGAGTAGCAAGCAGCACAAAAGCCGATCGCCCTTGGAAGCCTCACCTTCCCTAGGGTCCTCGCATAACCAAATAGACCTACATGAAGCTTTCTCATTCTGCGCCTTGGGACATACTTAGCTACAAGGTTGATCAGGTCTGCTATTTTCTCCACTATCTCTTGATACTCCTTAGAGGTCTTTTCTATCACGCTTCTGGCAAAGCCTTCGTCAAACTCCTCTAAAGGATGTCTAACAAAGCTCTTTAGCTTTCTGATAGCGGTTATCACATCCTCAATAGGATTATCATACTTGAAGGCTGATTGCACTGTGAAGGTCTCAACGCAGGGGTATTCAGAACAAACATGGTCGACAGTATAAGGAGTGAGATTACCCCTAAAAGGAGGAGAGCCAGCCCCAAGGATAGGGTAGATATCTTTTTCTAATTCTTTAGAAACTCTTTCTAAACTCTTTAAGGCTATCTTGTTGGCAAGGACTGCGGAGATGATGCCGTAGTTTAAGGCTGGGTCTGACCTTGCAAGAAAAACGCGAAGATAGCTTTCTTTCTTATCTTTAAGAAAATTTCTTACTATATTCTCGCAGTCAAGCATTGAGGGTATATCTTCAAAGAGGGGAATAACGTTTATCTTTTCTGGCAAAAACTCTCCCACCCACTCGGCAACGGTTATACTTCCGTTGTAGATCGGTTGATTCTGCTTTCCAGAGATGAAGTTTTTGTAGAAATAGTAGACCCGATTTAGGTCTTCAGCTGAGGTTGTCATGGGTAAAATGACCTCAAAGATGGGAGGCGGGCATAGCTCACCGTAGAAAAGCCTTGCCACATCCATACTTCTTGGGATGCTCTCTAAGGCTTCAACCAAGACCTTTGCTTCTTCTTTTTCAACGGCAGGGTTTGGGACCCTTAAAGTGAGAAAATACTCAACTCCAAGAGGATGTTTTTTGAAGAAATGTGGATATTTTGTGAGTAACTTTTTTACTACGAAGTCGTCCACCTCTTTGCCCTCGCTATCCCACATCTGCTCATCGCACCCAAGATGAGAAAAGGCGTAGTAGGCTTCTTGGATCTCGTCATCTCCAGACATGTCTTGCGTTTCTGCAAAGAAAGGAAGGGAGACATTGTCTGGATGTTGAGTGGACATCACCCTTGGGATCTTCCTCATGACTTCTTCTCCTTTAGTTTATCAAAATAAGATTTTAACATTTCATGGACCTGTAGGTAATGGTTGGAAGCTAAACGGACATCGTCAAGGATGGTTAGAAAGTTTACATCACCGACCCAACGAGGAACAACCTGTAGATGGATATGATCAGGATAGCCAGCTCCAGCAACCTTACCAAGGTTAAAACCCACATTAAATCCATCAGGCTTTAGGCACCCTTTAAGGATCCTGATGGATTCTTGAGTAATCTTCATGAGGGCTAAAAGCTCCTCACTTGAGAGATCCTCAAGCTCAGCCACATGTCTAACAGGGCTGATGAGAAGATGCCCTGTGTTATAAGGAAACTTGTTGAGCATTACTACTACCAAATTATCAAAGTAGAGGATAGGTCTATCGTCCGGGGCTACTCCTTCGTAAGGGGGGCAAAAGATGCATTTATTTTCCCTTTTTCCGCTTACATACTCTCCTCTCCAGGGAGCCCAGAGTATCCTCCTTTCCATGCGGTAGACCTTTTCTCTTCCTTAACCTAGCTCTTTACCTTTTGATCAAAACTTCGACGGTCTTTACCTCTTGTATTTGGGTGACACCTTTTAGGCTTGCCAAGATCCCAAGCATGATGTTTTGACAAAGGAGCTTCAAATGTGGTTTTAACGGAATATACTCATCATTTACAAATACAAAGATTTTTATATCTCCGTTGTTTTGGACTCCTAAATATTCCTCCACAAACCTAAGGATCTTTTCTTTATCCTTTGCTTCAGCAATCATCTGGATGTTTTCTATTCCTTCAGGGAGCCCCTCTTCATCGTTGCTTTTAAGCCAAATCTTAGGGACATCCCTCCATTCTTTAAATCCTTCAAGGATTACCAAGTCGTAATCAAAAAAAAGCCTTTCAAAGAGGGTAAAAACTTTATCTTTTTCCTTTGGCAAATCCTCAATAAAAAGAGTCATCCTGTCCTTTTGAAAAAGGGCAACTAACTTTGCTCCTGCCTTTCTGTATTTAAAAGTGTCAGATCCCGGTTTATCAGTTTCCTCTGTCGTTTCTTTTGTAGATTTAATGACTCCAACCTTATAGCCCCTTTCTGAAAGCTTGGCAACGATATAGGTTCCAACCGTAGTTTTCCCAGAATTGTGGTATCCAGATAGGGCAAGAAATTTGGGCATACCTTTGCAAAGACTATTTAAGGATAAAGCTTTCTCCAGGTCTTAAGACTATAACCTCGGGTTGATAATCCTCTTCGCTAAGGAAGGCTTTAAACTCTTCAACCGTGCCGGTAAGAATTGGGAAGGTCTGGTAA
Source organism: Thermodesulfobacteriaceae bacterium (assembly GCA_049414625.1). Taxonomy (GTDB): domain Bacteria; phylum Desulfobacterota; class Thermodesulfobacteria; order Thermodesulfobacteriales; family Thermodesulfobacteriaceae; genus WYEG01. The sequence goes on along the minus strand of JBMSAU010000122.1, from coordinate 120,383 downwards.
TGCATGGGGATCACGAATTTTGGCTTGATAAGCTGACAAGCCTTAGCTGCTTCCCTTGGACCCATCACATAGTGGTCTCCGATGGGGATGAGGGCTACGTCAGGCTGGTATAGCTCACCTATCAGCTTCATGTCGTAGAATAAACCCGTGTCCCCAGCATGATAGACCTTAAGTCCATTTTCCAGAGTGATGACAAAGCCGCAGGGCTCACCACCGTATGAACCATCGGGCAAAGAGGAGCTATGAAGAGCCATAACCATCGTAAAGGTGAGACCGTTTGAACGGTAGCTTCCCCCGATGTTCATACCTATGGCATTAGGAACGCCCTTACTTAGAAGATACTGCTGGATTTCGTGGATGGCTATGACCTGAGTTACGGATGTCCTTGCAAGCTTTATCGCATCCCCTAAATGGTCCCCATGGGCATGGGTTATGAGGATGTAATCATAAGGACCAAGGTCAACGTCCTTTGGGGCTTGAGGATTGCTTACCCAAGGGTCTATAAGGATCTTCTTACCCTGAGGGGAAACTATTTTAAAACAGGAATGTCCATAGAAGGTTAACTCCATGGGGGCACCTCAAAATCAATTTTTTTTACAATTATACATATTATAAAACTCAAACGAAAACTCGCAAGCTAAGGTTTATGAAAAGCTCAGTTTATTAAGCTTTGATTAGCTTTGCTACGAAGAAACCAACTGCTCTTGTCTTATGGCTATAAAACCTTTTAGTTTTTACCATGTCAGGATGGAAGGGCTTGCCTTGCCATTCGGTTAGCCCTGGTTCAAAAGGAAGAGGAGCTTCAAAATCAAGTAGTCTCGCTTGTCTTTTTCGCAAAAGATAATCAACTACCGCTTCGTTCTCCTCAGGGTTTATGGTGCAAGTAGAGTAAACCAAGATACCACCTGGTTTTAACAGGTCAAATGCCCGAACGATAAGTCCTTTTTGAATTGCGGGAAGGTTTGCCCTGCCTGAGCCTTTCTGATAGAGCAACTCCCCTTCAAGCCCTATGCGATATCTTCCTTCTCCAGAGCAAGGGGCATCGACCAAAACCTTATCAAACTCTAATCCGAAGGGAAACTCTTCCCCCCGATATCTCGTCAAAATAGCACAAGTTACTCCCAGTCTTTTCAAGTTTGCTGAAAGAGCGGTTAGTCTGTCTAGCCTTTTATCATTGGCAATGATGTAAGCCCTATCGTTTGTGAGCATGCTCATTAAAGCGGTCTTTCCGCCTGGGGCTGCGCAGAGGTCAAGTATCAACTCTCCAGGCTTTGGGTCAAGGGCGATCACTGGAAGAGCACTTGAAAGGGTCATAGAATGGATAAACCCAAGGCTATACTCAAGAACATTCCCAAGAGAAACCTCCTCGTTGTTCACAACGTAGTAAAAACCTGGAACCGCTGATACTGGCTCAGCCACAATACCCTTTTCCCTTAACTTCTCTAAAAGAAATGGGACCTCATCTTGACTTATCTTTAGATTGTTTATCCTAAAATACTGTTGATGGGGTGTTCGAAGATGTTCGATAAACTCGTCAAAGTCTGGGATAATCTCTTGATAGCGAGAAAAGTATTCTAAATAGTTGAACAACTAGCCTTTACCCTCCCTTTTTAAGCTTCCGTCAAGCAGTAGCTCGCTTAAGTGGGTGTGGTCCTCGGCGATTAGGTCGGCAAGCTTTAGATGTTCCTCAGGAAGGGTTGTTTTGATTGCAACGCAAAAGAGCCCTGCCGATTTCGCTGACTTAATACCAGCTGGCGCATTTTCAACGACAAGGGAATCACTCTTATCAGCTTGAAGTGTAGATAAAGCTGTAAGATAAGGGTCAGGATGGGGCTTTCTTCTTGGCACCTTATCTCCTGTCACGATGACATCAAAAAACTTCTCTAAGCTTCTAGGAAAGACCTTTTCTAAGATCTCGGCGTGAGAGCTTGTAACCAAGGCAAGCTTCCTCCCATCCCTCTTCAAGTTTTCTAAAAGGTCTGGCACTTGAGGATAAGGTTTGACAAGCTTGGCGTATTTTTCTAAAAAGATCCTCTTTTGGAGCCTAAAGGCTGACTCAAAGAATTCCTTCGTCGGATTGACCCCTCGGGAGGTAAAAAGGGTTCTTGCAGTGTCAAGCTCTATCGCCCCTTCATGAAGATAAATTTCTTCTTCGCTAAAGGATAGCCCTAATTGCGAAAAGGCTTCAATCCAAGCCCGAGCATGATACTTCATCGAGTCAAGTATAACTCCGTCTAAATCAAAAAAGATGTGTCTTTTCATGGACTAATCTTCTCCCAGAATGCTTCTTCAGTAATATCCTTTATCTTTATTAGCTTTTTCCTTTCTCTATTTCCTTTCACAATCTTAAGATTTTCCTTGGGCGGGTTTAGCTTTTTTGCTAAAAAAGAAAGAAGCCTCTTGTTAGCCTCGTTATCGTCTAACTTTGCCCGAATTTCTACTTCTAAAGATTTTACCTTTACCTCAAAAAGCATACTTTTAGGGATTTGCCTAGGCTAATACAGATTAAACCTTATATAATGCAAAAGTTCGCGGATAAGATATATTAAAAATATTACCGCAACTGGGCTTAGGTCAAGCCCGTAGATAGGTGGAATAACTCGTCTTGCTATACTTAACACAGGCTCGGTTGTCTGGTAAAGAAACCGAACTACAGGATGATAAGGATTAGGGTTAACCCAGGAGATTATAGCTCGAGCGATAATGAGCCAGACATAAAGGAATAGTAAAAGGTCTATTGTCTTGATCAAAGCTCTAAGGAAGGCGTTTAGCATGCCTTTCCAAAGGGGCAGATTGGGTATCTACACTCTGGACAGTTGTAGCAAAAGCCACCGTGACCAAGCCTTGCAATGTCTTCCCGAGTAATCTTCTCACCAACAAGAACTCGGGGTAGGATAAGGTCAAGGACGGTGATTTTGAAAAACATTGCACAAGCAGGTATACCAAGGATCACCCTATCTCCCAGGCTTGCGTAAAGGAACATGTTTCCGGGAAGAACCGGAGTTCCGTAAACGTAATGGTCAGGATTTAAATCCTGAATGGCTAAGCGAGTAACATCGTCTGGGTCAACAGACATTCCACCAGTAACAAGCACTACCTCCGCTCCTCGCTTGAATAGGTCCTCAATGGAAGCTCTGATAAATTCTCTATCGTCTGGGGCAAAGAGCGGTCCAAGAACGTTTAATCCAAAACTCTGAAGCTTCGGTATTAACCTCGGGGCAAAGGCATCCTCAATTCTGCCGTAGAAAACCTCGTTCCCGGTGATAACAAGACCTGCGGAGTTAACCTTTCTGGGAAGAACCCTTAAAACCCCTTGTGAATACTCCGAGCAAATCCTTTCCACTTCCCTAACCAGAGACTCTTTTACCACAAGGGGAATTGCTCTTCCCCCTGCAAGCTGATCTCCCTTTTTTACCCAGAGGTTGTTGTGCTTTGTGGATAAGCTTATCTCCCCAAGCATGTTTATGCGAAAAACCGCTTCGGTTTCCACCTTGAAAAGTCCATCTCTATCTGCCTTAAAGATTACCTTTCCCTCGCGAATTTCTGGAGAAAATGTTACCCCCTCTCCACAGCATGCTTTGGCAAGCCTGAGAGCAACCTCATCCTCATGAAGCTCATCCGGCTCAAGCTCAAGAATGTAGATATGGTCCTTCCCGCAGGCTTTAAGGATTGGGATATCCTCTTCTCGGATGATATGCCCTTTCTTAAAGCGAGCCCCCTTAAACTGCCCGGGGACGATCATGGTTACATCGTGGGGTAAAACATGTCCAATAGCCTCCTCAACAGGTATCAGCTTAGCCTTCACCCTTTCTTGCCTCCTTCCTTTCGTAGGCTTCAATTATCCTTTGCACGATGGGATGCCTAACCACATCCTGCTTGGTAAAGTAGACAAAAGCTATTCCTTCGATCCCTTCAAGTATCTCCATCGCCTCAAGCAAACCTGACTTCTTTGGGTCGGGAAGGTCAATCTGGGTCACATCCCCTGTGATCACCGCTCTTGAGCCTTGTCCGATTCTTGTTAAGAACATCTTCATCTGTTCAGTAGTAGTGTTCTGGGCTTCATCCAAAATTATGAAAGCGTCGTTCAAGGTTCTACCCCGCATGAAGGCAAGGGGAGCAATCTCAATCACACCTTTTTGGAAGAGCTTTGTTACCCGGTCAAAGGATAGCATGTCGTAGAGGGCGTCATAAATAGGACGAAGATAGGGGTTTACCTTTTCAACAAGGTCTCCTGGTAAAAAGCCAAGCTTTTCCCCAGCTTCAACCGCAGGTCTCACAAGAATGATCCTACTCACCTCTCCCTTAAGCAGGAAGGATACAGCCATGGCTACCGCGAGATAGGTCTTACCGGTTCCTGCTGGACCAATACCAAAAACAATGTCAGCCTGCCTTATGGCATCGATGTACTTTTTCTGAGTGGGGCTTTTGGGAGCAATGATCTTTTTCCCAGGGGTGACAAGTATAGTATCAAGAAAGATGTCCTTTAGGCTAACATTTGGGTTTTCAAGGAGAGTTCTTCCTGCATATTCCACATCCGAAGGATAAAGATTATAACCAGCCTTGATAAGCCCATAAAGTTCGGTTAACGCCTTGTCAGCAAGCTCAACATCGTAAGGTGCACCCGTCATGATCACTTGATTTCCTCGAAGTGTGAGCTCAACATGAAAGAGCTTTTCTAAAATCTTAAAATTTATCCCCCTCTCCCCATAAAGGTTCCTAAGAAGGGGATAATCTTCAAAAACAAGCTCTCTTACCTCAACCTCTTCTACAGCCCTTCTTGCCATCTTTTTACGCATCCTCCTTAGTTTTAGTTTGAGTATAATATTAGATTAGCTAAATAAAAATTCAAGTAAAAATAAGAAAGTCTTATGTCATTTGCAAGCCAACCAAGTGTCATTTATCCATACCGTTTTTGCCATTCTGACCGGAGGAGAGAGGGGGAAGCGTCAACCGAGGAGGTCACTCTCCCTGGAGCATCGTCCCGAACGAAGTGATAAGGGACGCCGTCCCGAACGAAGTGAGGGATGCCTCGGCTTTTGCTCGGCAGGACAATGTAGAAAGCCTTTTTGAACAGCTCACTTATAATTGCTTGACAAAAGAAGAATTTAAGCTTAAAATTAAATAAGAATCTGGGGCCGTAGCTCAGAGGGAGAGCGCGTGAATGGCATTCACGAGGTCGTGGGTTCAAGTCCCACCGGCTCCACCATCTAAAACTTTATGCCTCAAGATAAGATAATCAACTTAGAAAAACGTCAAAACCTCGGAGAAAAGCAGGCTTTAAACCCCGTGGAAGAAATCATCCTTCGCACTACAAAAGAGATCGTCATCAAGTTTATTGAAATGGGGCGCTGTTCCCCTGCAACCTTCGAAGAAGTCTTTACCCTAGAGTCCATCGAGTAGTAAAAAAAGACCATAGAGGAAGGCTAAAGATTTGATTAAAGTCTTAGCCGTTCATGGAAGCCCCCGCAGAGGCGGAAACTCAGACCTACTTCTTTCTGCCTTTATTGAGGGTGCCTCATCAAAAGGGGCAAGCGTGGAAAAAATCTCCCTCTATCAGCTTAAATTTTCACCCTGCATTGAGTGCGGAGGCTGCGACGAAACAGGAGAGTGCGTCTTAAACGATGACCTAACCCCTATCTATGAAAAGATCCTTTCTTCTGATGTGATAGTCTGTGCAACCCCCATATTTTTCTACTCCCATCCGGCGATGCTACAAGCCTTTTTTGAACGCTTCCAAGCCCTCTGGTGCCGAAAATACCGTTTAAATGAGCCTCACCCCTTCAGGAAAACACCTAAAGGCTTACTTCTAGGTGTTGGAGCTACAAAGGGTAAGAAGCTTTTTGAGGGGCTTGTCAGGTCCTTTAAGTATGTGATGGATGCTTGCTGGGGTGTTTATGTAGGGGGCTTATTCTTCCGTGGGGTGGATGATAAAGGAGCCATCCTTAAGTTTCCCGAACACTTAGAAAAGGTGAGAGAGCTTGGAGTAGCCGTTGCCACCCTTCCTGAAGAAGAATGGCCAGTTGATAGAAGCGCAAGCCCATGAATTTTACAGTTTCCCATACTTCTTGAACAACTCCGTATAGCCTCGGGCTCTTTTTTCAGGGTCTTCGCTTGTCCAAAGGTCGCTTACTACCGCGATAAGGTCTGCGCCATGTTTCAAAAGGATTTCTGCTTTTTCGAGGGTTATGCCACCGATTGCACAGATGGGTATGCTTAGCTCTTTCTTAGCTTGTTCCAAAATTTCAAAAGGAGCTAAGGAAGATTCTGGTTTGGTTGGGGAAGGGAAAAAGCTCCCAAAGGCAACATAGCTTGCCCCAAGGCTTTGAGCCCTCTTTGCACGCTCAAGGTCAGCATAGCAGGAAACACCAACCACCGCATCCTTTGGTAAAAGCTTTCGCACAAGGGCTACGTCTTCATCGTCCTTCCCCACATGGACCCCGTCTGCAGAAACCTCCTGAGCCAACCTCACCCTATCGTTAACAATAAAAAGGGCTGAATAGGCATGGCAAAGTTCTCTTAGTTTTTCAGCAATCGGGATGAGCTTTTCATCTGGGTTAGTCTTATCTCGAAGCTGAACTACTCTTGCCCCGCCTTTTAAAACCTTCTCAACTAACTGAAAGATTTTCCCCTCTTTATAAGGGGTCAGCCTTTCATCGGTTATGGCATAAAGACCAGCAAGCTTCATGATTAGCTCCTCTTTTTCTTAAGTTTTTCAAGGATTCGAGGATTGATGGAGAAGGAATGCTCCTTTGTTGGGAAGGCTCTTTCTTTTACTTCTTTTTTGTAGGCTTCAAGGGCTGATTTGAGTAGCTCAAAGCCATTGATGTAAGATTTTACAAACTTTGGGCGAAAACCTGGCAAGAGTCCAACTACATCATGGAAGACAAGGATCTGACCGTCGGTGAAAGGACCAGCTCCTATGCCGATTGTAGGAATGCTAAGGTTCTCAGTGATAAGCTTGGCAAGGTCAGAGGGGACGCACTCAAGGACGATGGCAAAGCAACCAGCCCTCTCGAGAGCCTTTGCCGAAGAAATAAGCTCCCTTGCCGTCTTAAAATCTTTCCCTCGAGCCTTAAGCCCCCCAAGTTCTAGGCTCCTCTGAGGGGTTACTCCGATATGCCCAAGAACAGGTATCCCAAAAGATACAAGACGTTTGATAAGCGGGACGACTTCACGTCCGCCTTCGATTTTAACGCCGTGGCATTTACCTTCCTTGACAAACCTCCCTGCGTTCTCGATAGCCTGCTCGATAGAAGTCTGGTAGCTAAGAAAGGGCATGTCGCCAATTCTTAAAGTGTTGGGTGCGCCTCGAGCTACTGCTTTGCAAAAAAGGAGCATTTCTTCCATAGTGATGGAATAAGTGTCCTCCTCTCCGAGCATAACCATGTTGGCAGAATCACCGATGAGGATAAAGTCAACGCCAGCGCTTTCAGCAAGCCTTGCCGAAACATAATCGTAAGCCGTAATCCCGCAGATGACTTCTTTTCCCTTTTTAGCTCTCAAGGTTTGGGGACTTAATTTAAAAAGGGACATTGGGTTGGCTCTTCGGAAGGGCTAAGCCTTTCTCTAAAATGTAGCGTTTGCCAAGCTCGGTAAGCACTCGTCCCCTCCTTGTGCGAGAGACAAGCCCAAGTCTGATGAGAGGAGGCTCAAAGATGGTCTCAAGCTCCGAAGGAGAGATCTGAGAGGCTAAGGCTAAACTTTCAAGTCCAGCTGGACCACCGTTAAAGTGATGGTAGAGGGTGAATAGATAACGTCGATCTTCAGCGGATAGCCCCCATTCATCTATGTCAAGAAGCCTTAAAAATTCTCGGACAGTGTCAGCGGTTATCAACTCTTTTGAGCTCTGATTTGTGCCGTTTAAGTAATTGTCCAACCTTCTGAGTAAGTTTAGAGCCTGTCTTGGTATACCCTTTCCAGCCTTTGCTAAAAGCAGAGAAGCTTCCCGATCAAGGTTTAAACCAAGTTCCTTTCCTGCTCGTTCGATTATCTCCGCAAGCTCAGCCTCGGCGTAGAAATCAAGCTTAAAAACAAGTTGGAAGCGGTCAAGCAGAGGTGGTAGACAAAGGTTAGGCTTGTTTGTAGCTCCAATGAGGGTGAACTTGGGGAGCTTTAAGCGAATAGTTTTTGAGGCAGAGCCCTTGCCGATGACGATGTCAAGGGCAAAATCTTCCATGGCGGTGTAGAGGATTTCCTGACAGACCTTGGGGATTCTGTGGACTTCGTCGATGAAGAGAATATCGCCATCGCGAAGGCTTGTCAAAAGGCTAGCAATGATGCCCGGCTTGTCAAGAACTGGTCCTGAGGTTTGTTTTATATTCCGTCTAAGCTCAAAGGCTATGATTCGAGATAAGGTTGTTTTTCCAAGCCCTGGTGCCCCGATAAATAGGGTATGAGGAAAGGCATCCCTCCGCTGTTTAGCCGCCTTTATGTAGATAGAAAGCTCTTCTACGACTCTCTTTTGTCCAATAAACTCCTTAAGGCTTGTTGGCCGAAGGTTCTGCATTTAGTATTTATTATAAAACAACTTGAAGAGAGGGGAAGAAGGATTTATAATTGAAATGTGCCTATATACGAGTTTAGTTGCGAAGTTTGTGGTAATTTCTTTGAAAGCCTTATAAAGGCTGGGGAAGATTTTCCACCCTGCCCTCAGTGTGGCTCGAAGCAGGTCCTGAAGGTGCCTTCAATCTTTTCCTTTAGAGATGCTTCTTCAACGAGAGCAGCAAGGGAAAAAGCAATCCTTAAGAGGGCAAGGGATTATCTCATCGACGGAAAGTACAAGGATGCCCAAAGGTTCTTAGAGAAGGCTAAAGAATTTTATCCTACGGATAGGATAAAGAGATTATCCGATGCTCTAAGTGAACGCAAACCAACCCCAGGATACTTTGTCTCAAAGCCTGAGTTAGTAATTACTAAGAAGAAGGGGAGCTAAGCATGGACTGGCAGGACGACTTTTCAAGTTTAATAACCTTTAGCACCTTCATCCTTTCCTTAAACACCGCAGCCCTTGTTCACCTTGGAGAATTGCCAGACCCTTTAACTAAGCAAAAGAAGGTTGACCTTGTTTTGGCAAAGCAGGTGATAGACACGCTGGAGATGCTCCGCGAAAAGACAAAAGGTAACCTTACCCCTGAAGAAGAGGAATTGATCAAAAGCATTCTCTTTGATTTAAAGCTTCGTTTCGTTAAGCTCTGTCCTTAAACTTTTTTAACCATTTCATGAATTCAGAGATTTTGCTTTCTCCAGCCAAAATCAACCTCACCCTTCAAGTTCTTAGAAAACGCGAGGATGGCTATCATGAAATCTACACCATCTACCAAAAGATCACTCTATTTGATGAGCTTGAGGTGAAGCCTCAATCGAGCTTTGAGCTTGAGTTTATAGCAGAGGAATACATCCCTTTAGAAAAGAACTTGATCTTTCGGGCCTACAAGCTTTTTTCCGAGGCTTATGGAATAAAGGATGGTTTTAAAGTGAGGGTGATAAAGCGAATTCCTATGGGTGCAGGGCTTGGGGGAGGAAGCAGTAACGCTGGAACCTTTCTTAAGTTCTTAGGGAAAAGGTTTGGTATACCCAAGGAAGAACTCCTCTCCCTTGGGAAAAAACTTGGTGCCGATGTCCCTTTTTTTATCGAAGATTATTTCTCAGCCTGCGGTTTCGGCATAGGAGAGGTTTTAAAGCCCTATCCTAATTTTCAAGCCTTCTATCTCCTTTATTATCCAGGTTTTAAGATTGAAACTGCTTGGGCTTACCAGGCTTTAAACTTTAAAGGTGAGAAAAAGCCTTATCTCTACAGCGAAAACCTACCACCTTGGAAAGACTCAAATGGATTAATAAACGATTTTAAAGATTTAGTGTATTCTATATATCCTCAATTTCAGGACATCGAAAAAAGTTTTGAAATTGTCATCTCGAAGGTTTTACGCGAAGGTTCCTCTTCTTCTTTTACCCCGAAGACTTTTCCTGAGGGGTCCCCTGCTTCGTTTGAGTTAAAAGGGAGAGTAGGTTTGAGCGGAACGGGGTCAACTCTCTTTGCAGTCTTTGAGGATGAAGAATCTGCCTCTAAAGCCTATGACCTACTAAAAAATTTTTTAAAGGGTGGTAAAATTTATCTTGCTCGCAATTTAAAGGATTAAACTTTGTGTTTTGCCTTCTATCATCCTAAACGTAGCGAGGGCTCATAAATTTTGGTCTTAAAAAAGGAGGAGGAAAGATGTTCTCAAACCGTATGAAGCTTATCTCTGGAACCGCAAACCCTGAGCTTGCCCAGAAGATAAGTGAATACTTAGCTATTCCTCTAGTGCAAACCAAGATAACCCGTTTTAGCGATGGGGAGATCTTTGTGGAGATCAACGAAAATGTGCGCGGGGCAGATGTTTTTATTATTCAGCCTACCTGCCCGCCGGTTAATGAAAACTTAGTCGAGCTACTCATCATGATCGATGCGGCAAGGAGAGCTTCAGCAAGAAGGATTACTGCGGTCATCCCCTACTACGGATATGCAAGGCAAGATAGAAAAACCGCTCCCAGGACCCCGATCACCGCAAAGCTCGTAGCCAATGTCATCGTTGTTGCTGGGGCAAGGCGAGTCTTAACGATGGACCTACACGCTGGGCAGATCCAAGGTTTCTTTGACATTCCCGTTGACCATCTTTACGCCATGCCCGTTTTCTTGGAATATCTAAAGAATAAATTCCGCGGGGAAGAGATAGTTATTGTCTCGCCAGATGCTGGGGGTGTTGAGAGGGCAAGGGAATATGCTAAGAGGCTAAACGCCACCATGGCTATCGTTGACAAAAGAAGACCAAAACCAAACGAAAGCGAGGTCATGAACATCATCGGAGATGTAAAGGATAAAATTGCGGTAATCATTGACGACATGATCGATACTGCAGGAACCATCTGCAAAGCGGCTTCAGCCATCATGGAAAGAGGAGCAAAGGAGGTTTACGCTGTTGCTACTCATCCTGTTCTTTCAGGACCTGCGGTTGAAAGGCTTGCTCAATCACCGATTAAAGAGGTAATTGTGAGCGATACCATCCCGCTAAGGGAAGAGGCTAAAAGGCTTGATAAAATAAAAGTCCTCTCTGTCTCTAAACTTTTAGGAGAGGCTATAAGAAGGATCCATACGGACGATTCTATTAGCTCGCTCTTTATATAAAATATCTACTCTTAAGTAAGGGGGGGAAAGAGATGAACCAGGTAGTGCTTCCGGCTCAAAAAAGAGAGAAAGTTGGGAAAGAGATTTGCAAAAAGCTCCGTAAACAGGGGAAAATCCCAGCCATAATTTATGGACCCGGGATAGAGCCGCTTCCTATTGCTGTAAACTTTAATGAATTCGAAAAGGTTTATAACCGTTATAAAGGAGAAACGGTGCTTTATCTTCTTGAGGTTGCTAACGGTGAGACCCAAAAGTATCAATGCATCCTAAAAGAACTTCAAAGAGACCCTGTTACGGACAGGGTCATTCATCTTGATTTCTATGCTGTCTCAACGGAAAATGTTATTGAAATTGAGGTTCCGATTGAATTTGTTGGAAGACCCGTTGGTCTCACTAAAGGCGGCATCCTTGAAATATTCATGCATGAACTTACCGTAGAATGCTTACCCACTGCTATCCCAGACAAGATCGTGGTAGATATAAGCCATCTTGACCTTGGAGATAGCCTGCATGTTAGAGATATCAAGGTTCCAGAGGGAGTAAAGATTAAGGACCGTCCGGAGGAGACAGTCTGCACCGTGGTTGCTGAAGAGGAAGAAAAAGCTGAAGGTGCTGAAGAAACTCCAACCACTCAATAGATGCGCATTGGATGTGGGTTTTTTGTGGACTTGGCAATCCTGGCAAAAGATACGAAAGGACAAGGCATAACTTTGGTTTTATGGTAGTGTCTGCCTTTGCGGAGAGACATCGCTTACGGTTTAAGTATGACGAGCTTTATCCTGCTGAAGTTGCAAGTCTAAACAGGACCTGCCTCCTTTTTAAACCCATGACCTTTATTAACCTCTCAGGGATTGCGGTTAAAAAGCTTCTGAAAAAAGAAAAGATAAAGCCAGAAGAGCTTTTGGTTATCTACGATGATATGGACTTACCCCTTGGCAGGATTAAACTACTTCCCAAGGGGGGAGCAGGTGGGCATAACGGAGTAAAGTCAATAATCTCAGAGCTTGGAGTTAATACTTTTCCGAGGCTAAGGCTTGGCATAGGTCGTCCACCCGAAGGGGTGGACCCAAAAGACTATGTGCTTTCGCCTTTTACTCCGGATGAAGCTTCAATCGTCGAAAAAGTTATAGAGATAGCTACCCAAGCCTTGGAAGACCTTCTGCAACAAGACCTGCTAAAGGTTATGACTAAATACAACTCTATGAAAATTTAGAAGGGATAAATGACCGAACAACGTAATAACCATCAAAATTTTAAAGGTTTATTGAAAGAGCAGATACCAAGGATAGAAAAAATCTTATACCTTTTAATTTCTCTTGGTTTATTAATCGTCTTTGGTCTGGTCCTTGTTGATGGGCTCTTTGTTCTTATCTCCTTTTTTGATGCGAAGGACATTACTCATAGTGTAATCAAGTTTTTAGATAAAGTACTTATCGCTTTGATCGTCGTTGAGCTTTTCTATACGGTTAAGGTTGCTATCGTTGAAGAGAGCACTATTAAGTGTGTTGAACCATTTTTAATCGTTGGTGTGACTGCTTTAGTTAGAAGGCTCCTTGTGCTAACCTTCGAAGTAGCTCATCCAACTGTATATTCTGCAGAAAGAATGACCTTTTATCTTATTGAGATGGGTTTGATAGGCTTTTTAGTCATAGTCTTTGTGATCGCAATCTACTTATTTCGTAAAACAAGGAGAGGGTAGATGCATCCACAGGGTATACTTGTTCTTGATTTTGGTTCTCAAACAACTCAGCTCATTGCAAGACGGGTTAGAGAAAACAATGTCTACAGCGAGATTAAGCCATGTTTCATCAGCCTGAAAGAGCTGAAAGCTTTTAATCCAAAGGGCATAATCCTTTCTGGTGGACCAGCAAGCGTCTACGACGAAGGGGCCCCCCTTCTGCCAAAGGAAGTCTTTGAGCTTGGCGTTCCTATCCTGGGTATCTGCTACGGAGCTCAGCTCATGGCTTATCTCCTTGGGGGTGAGGTTGAGCGGAGCGAAAAAAGGGAATTCGGTCCAGCGGAGCTCTTCATCCTTCGTGAAAGCCCAATCTTTAAAGGCTTAAGCAAAGAGAAGTCTTATCGCGTATGGATGAGCCATAGCGACCGGATTATCAGGCTTCCCCCAGGTTTTATATGTCTTGCCAGGACTGAGCATTCTCCCTACGCCGTGATAGCTCACGAAAAAAAGCCCTTCTTCGGTGTGCAATTTCATCCTGAAGTTGTCCATACAGAGGTTGGCGGAGAGATAATTCGGAATTTTCTCTTTGAGGTTTGCGGATGCATCCCTAACTGGACCATGCCTTCTTTTATTGAAACGACGGTTGCCGAGATAAAAAATCTTGTAGGTGAAAATGAAAGGGTAATCTGTGCCCTTTCAGGAGGTATCGATTCAACCGTCACAGCTATCCTTGTTCATAAGGCAATCGGAGACAGACTTATCCCCGTTTTTGTGAACAACGGTCTTTTGCGCAAAGGCGAGGTCGAAGAAGTAAAGTCTTTAATGGAAAGCTTAGGGATTAAGCTTGAGTATGTGGACGCAAGCAAGCTTTTCTTAGAAAGACTAAAGGGGGTTACTGACCCTGAGAAAAAAAGAAAGATCATAGGCGAAACCTTCATTGAGGTTTTTGAAAACAAAGCCAAGGAGTTTGAAAACGTAAAGTATCTTGCTCAGGGCACCCTCTATCCAGATGTCATAGAAAGCGTCTCCTTTCGTGGGCCTTCTGCGGTGATAAAAAGCCATCATAATGTGGGTGGGCTTCCAGAAAAGATGAACCTTAAGTTGATTGAGCCTTTGAGGGAGCTTTTTAAGGATGAGGTAAGAAAGATCGCTGAGCTTCTTGGTCTACCAAAGCATATTGTCTGGCGACAACCCTTTCCTGGTCCGGGCTTAGCTATAAGGATCCTTGGGGAAGTAACGGAAGAGCGCCTGCAAATCCTTCGTGAGGCTGACGCCATCGTTCAACAGGAGATGTTAGCAACCGGTTGGTATTACAAGGTATGGCAGAGCTTTGCGGTTCTCCTCCCAGTAAAGACGGTAGGAGTAATGGGGGACTATCGGACCTACGAGTATGTAGTAGCCTTGAGGGTAGTAGAAAGCCAGGATGCCATGACCGCAGACTGGGTTCGCCTTCCCTATGAGCTCTTAGCAAGGCTCTCAAACAGAATAATCAACGAAGTAAAAGGGGTAAACCGGGTAGTTTACGACATTTCCTCTAAACCCCCTGCAACCATTGAATGGGAATAAGGGAAGCTTTTTCCTTCGCAAACTCATTCATGTAGGCTTTTCCTTGCTTTTACTTTTCGGGACGTATTATCTTGAAAAAAAGACTTTTCTCTTCCTTCTTTCTGTTTGTTTCTTAGCAGAAAGCCTATGGGAATTTATAAGACTTAAAAAGCCTGATAGTTTACCAAGATTTTTACACGTAAAATCCTTGCTTAAGGAACAGGAGGCTAAAACTTTCACGGATGCTTGGTATTTTATTCTAGGTATTTTGATAGCAAGTCTTTTTCTTTGGGATTCCTGGCTACGAGCACTAATTCTTATAGTTGGAATTTCTGATACAGTTGCCTATTTTGTAGGCAAAGCCTTAGATGGACCAAAGATATTCCATGGGAAAACATTATACGGTTCATTAAGCTTCTTTATTTCTACAGTGTTAATACTCTACGCTTTTGGTTTAACAAAAGTAATTAGTGTGGTCTATCTTTTCCTCCTTGCAGTCCTTCTTACTCTTTCTGAAGCCCTTTTTAAAAGGGATAATCTGTTTATTCCTATTGTGTATGTTTTACTCTTGATAATTATCTTAAATCAGTTAAAGCTTTTTTAAAAAACTTTAAAAAGGAAGAACCCTATGTTTATGAACATGGCTCACCTTGCTGATGTCCTTTCTTCTTGGGAAAAGCTCTTAGAGGGCAACAAAAGGTTTGTTTTCGGAAATTTGGCTAAAAAGGGCTTTAGTTTAGAAAAGAGGAAAGAGCTTCTTAAAGGGCAAAAGCCTTATGCGGTTGTTGTTGGATGCTCTGATTCTCGCGTGCCTCCGGAGATAATTTTTGACCAGGGATTGGGTGAAATTTTTGTGATTAGGGTTGCTGGTAATGTCCTTGACCCTACCTCTCTTGGAAGCATAGAATATGCGGTTGAACATTTAAAGACCCCTCTTATTGTGATCCTTGGTCATACTCATTGTGGTGCAGTCCACGCAACCATCCATTCTCCCAGCAAAGCAGAGGGTAATCTTAAGGCAATTGTAGAAAAAATAATGCCTGCTGTGTCTGAGGCTAAAAAGGTGGCTAAATCTGAAGAAGATTTGCTCAACATTGCCATTGAAGAGAATGTTAAATTACAGAAAAAGTTTATGCTAAAGAATAGTAAAAATAATAAATGAATATGTAGAAGCAAACAAAGTTCAAATTGTTATGGCTATTTACGATTTAGAAACTGGAGAGGTTAAAACTATCAAATAACAAAGGCATAGAATGTTCGACATAAAATGCATGGTCAACCGGGGATGCCTCTTGAATAAAAACAATTATAGGCGCGACCGTCCGGGCGCCCAATGTTCTATTTTTGTAATGGGCAAGCCTCCACTCGCCCTACACATCCTCTCCTCCGGCAATGGATCTTCTCATGCTGTTGTTCTAAACTATCTTAATAGTCCTATTTAAAATTTTAGTGTATAATCTGTTTAGGGTCGGTAAACGAGCAGGTTCAAAAAACAAAAAATCTTTATGATTTCTCGCAAACCGGAATGTTTAAGAGAGCAGAATTTGTAAAAAGCGTTTTTAACCTTTCTGACCTTCCTCCCCCGAAGTATCCTGAGGTTGCCATTTTGGGGAGGTCTAATGTTGGTAAATCTTCCTTAATTAACGCCCTTTTCAACCAACGAAATTTGGCTAAAGTATCTTCAACCCCAGGTTTTACCAAGGCTCTCAACTTTTTTCTTGTGGACAGGAAATTCTACCTTGTTGACCTTCCAGGCTATGGGTTTGCCAAGGTTTCTAAGGAGATGAGGTTAAAATGGAAAGAGCTTATAGAGGGATACCTAAGAAGTGTAAGAGACTTTCGTCTTCTAATACTCATATTTGACATAAGAAGAACGCCTGACGAGCTTGACCTATCCCTTATAGAATTTGTAAGGTTTTTGAAAAAGCCTTATCACATCGTGTTGAACAAAATCGACCTTCTTGAAAAAAAGGAGCTTAAAGAGAGGACAAAGGTTTACAAAGAGATGTTTCATCTTACGGATGAGGAAATATCCCTTACTTCCTGCAAGGAAAGAATAGGGATAGCTTCAGTAAGAATGAAAATCCAGTCAGTTATTTGAGGAGAAAATCTTCACTTTGAAGAATTTTTCTGTAGAAATGCTCTTCAAAAAATTCGATATTGCTCAATTTTTCACATTAAGTTTTAAAAACTTTTACTTACCTGTAGAATGTCGGAACCTTGTTTCAAACAAAAAATGATGGAGGTGAAGCATGAAGGAGCAGCGCGCAGAGTTTACACAGGTCCTACCCGTTGCCATCGTTGCTTGGTCGGGTGCTCTTCTTGAGTGGATGGATTTTTATGCCTATGCTATTCTCGCTAAATTATTAGCTAAGACTTATTTTCCAAGCGATGACCCTTTAGCGAGCTTACTTGCTGCCTTTGCCGCCTTGGCAGTCGGCTTTCTCTTCCGTCCTCTTGGAGCTTTGATGTTTGGTAAGATCGGAGACCAGTTTGGTCGTAAGGTCGCTTTCTTCTCGGCAGTCACCATGATGATGGTTGCCACCTTGGCTATAGCTATTTTACCGGGTTATGCCGCTTGGGGTGTCTTAGCCTCAATTCTTCTCTTTATCTGCAGGATCTTGCAGGGTTTAGCTCTGGGAGGAGGATTTGGTGCTGCCATTACCTACCTCGGTGAGTTCACCCCCGACCATAGAAGAGGTTTCATAACTGGATTTCTGTTCACGACAGCACCCCTCGGTATGGCTTTAACTGGAAACATCGTATCTTGGCTTCAAGGGTACTTCGGTAAAGAAGCGTTTGAGGCTTATGGTTGGAGATGGACGTTCGTCATAGTTGCCCTTATGGATTTAGTGTTTGCTATTGTGATTCACCTGTTTTACAAAGAAACACCCATCTTTACTACCCTAAAACAGATCCGTAGAGTTACAAGCTCTCCAATTAAAGACCTTTTTACTAACAAACACTACGTTTGGTTATTTATCCTTGCCTGGATCGGCGTTATCGGCGCCCACGGTCCAATTTGGTATACCAACCAGCTTTATGTGTCTTTCTATATGCAACACTTTGGAGTCTCAGCCGGAGATGCAAGCAAGATCCTCGCCTATGCTACTTATATAGCCATATGGCTATACCCCTTCTTTGGGTGGGTTTCAGATAAGGTTGGAAGAAGACCCATCCTTCTTATTGGTATCTTTGGTAATGCCCTGATGTTTCCCATCGTTTTTCATGTAATGAAGGACTATTTTAACCCCCCTGATTTTTCTATGCTTCTTTTCTTGACCGCAACCTTAACCTGCTTTAACGCTGTTGGATATAGCGGTGCCATGTCAGCCTTCGTGCTCGAGCTCTTTCCTGCAAGGATCCGCACAACCGCAATAAGTTTCACCTACAACATGGGCTACGGAGTTACCGGAGGCTTAACCCCATTTATGATTACGCTCATCCAGAAGTACACCGGAGATGTTTACACAGCCATCATAATTTGGTCTACCTGCGTCCCAATGCTCATGGGTTTGCTTTTCCTCCTAAAAGGATGGGAAACAAAGGGTGAAAGGATTTGGGAGGAGCTTTCTGCTGGAAAGTTCGCCCAGAAGGCTATGATTGTCTCCTCTAATGAGCCACTTGGTGAAGTGATGAAGAGGATGCAGGTTGAGGGCCAGAGGATGGCTGTTGTCGCAGAACACGGTAAATACAGAGGTATGATTGAGGAAAGGATCATCCTTAAAGCCTTAGCAAACGGAAAGAGCATCACCACTCCGGTGAAAGAGGTCATGGCTCAAGTAGACGCTGTTCTTCCTTCGGCAAGGATCATCGATGCTGTGGCGCTCCTTCAGGATTATGGGCTCAAGGGCATTGCGGTTGCCACTGAGCAGGGCAATGTGATAGGTGTGATCGACCCAAGGTATGTTTTCAACGAGGTTGCCCTCTTGACCGCAGGGCTTAAGAAGGGGTATGCCGAAAGGGTTAGAGTAGAAGAGTTCATGCACAGCCCAATTACGGTTACCGATACAACTAAAGTGGCGGATGCATTAAAGACGATGGTTGAAAATAACATCGGGTTCTTACCGGTTATCAGCGCAGAAACTGGAAAGCTTGTAGGAGTCATATCTGAGAAGGACCTCATGGCTGTGCTTTGTTGTGAACCCCAGAATGCCGAAAAGCCAGTTTCTGAGTTCATGACTAAAAATGTCATCACCATAACGTCAGAGTCTACGCTTAAAGAAGCCCTCGAAAAGTTTATCGACCACAAGATTAGGCACCTACCAGTGGTAAGAGACTCAAGGGTTGTAGGAGTTATCTCTGTGAAAGATGTTATAAAGCTTGTATAATAAAGGCATAACAAATAATGTTTGCCGTCCCGGTCTAAACCTCCGGGCGGCATTTTTTTATTTTTAGTTTCCAAATCATTTCAAAAAACAAAAAAAGCTTTTCATTTAGGCAATTGGTGTTAAAGTTTTCAAAAATAAACTTTTTAAGGGGGTAAAGTATGAAGGTCTATTACGACCAGGACGCAGACTTGACGATACTTAAGGACAAGGTGATAGCGGTATTAGGATACGGTAGCCAGGGGCATGCCCATGCCCTTAACCTTAGAGATTCTGGTCTAAATGTTGTCGTTGGTTTGAGACCGGGTAGTCCAAGCTGGGAAAGGGCAAAGGCTGACGGCTTTGAGCCAATGCTCCCAAGAGAAGCCTGCGCAAAGGCTGACCTAATCATGGTCTTAGTGCCAGACCAAACTCAGCCTGCCCTATACAAAGAGTGCATAGAACCGGAGTTAAAACCCGGCAAAATGCTTCTTTTTGCCCATGGCTTTAACATCCACTATGGACAGATTGTCCCCCCTCCTGAGGTTGATGTTGCCCTCGTTGCCCCAAAGGGACCTGGGCATCTTGTTCGGAGAGAATTTGTTCGAGGGGCAGGAGTTCCTTGTCTTGTAGCCATTCATCAGGACTATACCCAGACCGCTATGGCTAAAGCCTTAGCCTATGCAAAGGGTATCGGTGGAACAAGGGCTGGAGTGATCGAGACTACCTTTAAAGAGGAAACAGAAACTGACCTGTTTGGAGAGCAGGTGGTGCTCTGCGGAGGGGTTACAGCCCTTATGAAGGCAGCCTTTGAGACCTTGGTTGAAGCTGGATATCAGCCTGAGGTAGCCTACTTTGAATGCGTGCACGAGCTAAAGCTAATCGTTGACCTTATCTATGAGGGTGGCTTTTCCTTTATGCGCTCCTCTATAAGCGACACCGCTGAATACGGAGACTTAACCCGTGGTCCAAGGATCATCAACGATCAGGTAAGACAAGAAATGAAAAAGATCTTAGAAGAAATCCAGAGCGGACAGTTTGCCAGAGAATGGATCTTAGAAAATCAGGCTAACAGACCGGTGCTAAACGCTCTGAGAAAAAGGGAGGCAGCCCATCCCATTGAAGAGGTGGGGAGACGGCTAAGGAGCATGATGCCTTGGCTGAAGAAGCAGGGCTAAGAATGAAGCCTTTTTAGAGCTTTTTCAAAGGCAAGGATGGTGCGATCAAGCACCTCCTTGCCATGGGCTAAAGACACAAACCAGGCTTCAAACTGAGAAGGTGGAAGATACACTCCTTCTTTCACCATCTCTTGCCAAAATCTGGCAAACCTTTCCGTGTCTGAGGTTTGAGCTGAGGCAAAGTCTACCACCTCTTTATCAGTGAAGAAGAGAGTGAACATCGAGCCAAGGCGATGAAGTCTGTAAGGTAAAGCTAACCTTTCAAGGACTTCTCTTAGCCCCTTTTCAAGATAGCTTGAAAGCTCCTCTAAAAGCTCATAAGTTCCGGGTTTAGAGAGCTCTTTTAACACCGCAAGACCAGCGGCTACCGCTATAGGGTTTCCGGCAAGGGTTCCAGCTTGATAGACCGGACCATCAGGGGCGATAAGCTTCATGATTTCCCGCTTTCCGCCATAAGCACCTATGGGCAACCCACCACCGATTATCTTGCCAAGGGTGGTAAGGTCGGGCTCTACATTGAAATAGGCTTGAGCTCCCCCTAAGGATAGCCTAAACCCGGTTATCACCTCGTCAAAGATGAGAAGAGTCCCATACTTTTTAGTAATTTCCCTTAAAAATTCAAGAAAGCCTGGCTTTGGGTAGATAACTCCCATGTTGGCAGGAACTGGCTCAACGATAACGCAGGCGATCTCTTCTCCTTCTTTCTTGAAAACTTCTTCCACGGCTTGAAAATCGTTGAAAGGCAGGCTTATGGTTAAGCTTGCAAGCTCATCGGGAACACCTGGGCTCGCTGGGATACCAAAGGTAGCAAGACCAGAGCCAGCCCTAACAAGAAAACTATCCGCATGCCCATGGTAGCATCCGTCAAATTTGACGATCTTTTTCCTTCCTGTGTAGGCACGCGCAAGCCGGACGGCGCTCATCGTTGCCTCTGTCCCCGAGGTCACAAGCCGAACAACCTCTACAGTTGGCACAACCCTTGTGATGAACTCTGCCATCTCCACCTCAAGCCAGGTTGGAGCTCCAAAGCTTGTCCCTCGCTTGCTTGCAAAGTAAACATTCGCTATGACCTCAGGGTGGGCATGCCCTAGGATGATTGCCCCCCAGCTGCAAACATAATCGATGTATCTATCTCCGTCAGAAGAAATAAGGTATGGACCTTCTCCCCTTTCAAAAAAGATGGGAGTTGCTTTTACCGCTTTACAAGCCCTGACTGGGCTGTTTACCCCACCTGGCATAAGCTTTATTGCCATCTCATAATAGAGCTTTGACTTTATCATGGGGTCCTCCTTTTTATGGGCTAAGGTTTAGCTTTTAGCTTAAGATATTCGAGCTGGCACAACTTTTCAAGAAGAAGAATAAGATTTACAGCCTCCTCTAAAGAGCTTCCTCCGGCAACAACTCCGTGGTTTCTTAGAACTACGATTTGATAGTTCATAAGAAGGTTTCCGGCAAACTCCCAAAGGCTTTCAGAACCGGGCTCAAAGTAGGATAGGACCGAAAGCTTACTCGAGAGAGGCTTAGCCTCAGGATGAGAAAAGCTTCTAAAATCAAAACGCAAAGCATCTAAAGTAAGAAGATAGGGAGGATGAGCATGGGCGATAGCCTTTAAGTTTGGGTTCTTCAAGTAGGCTTTGTAGTGGAGCCCCCATTCAGAAGAGGGGTTTCCTGCAAGAACATTTCCCTTCCAATCTATGAAGGCAATATCCTTTTTTGTCAAAAGAGCCTTAAGCCCTCCTTTAGGGCTTATGTAGAAGCCCAGTTCATGCCGGATGGAGAGATTTCCCTCCGGTCCTGCGTTTAAGCGGTAGGTGCAAAGGAGGTTGCTAAAGAAACATATTTCTTCCCTTGCATCCCTAAAAGCCCTTTTCATAGCTCTACACCCTCACCTGTTTGACCAAGTCTATGTTTTCTAAAGCCCATTCCACGGTTCTTTTTAAGCCTTCCCTAAGGTCAACCTTTGGCTCCCAGCCAAGAAGCTTCTTTGCCTTGCCGACCTCAGCCCAAGTCACCTTCATGTCAGCCTTATGAAAGGGAAGATAAACCCGCTTTGCTTTCTTTCCAAGGTATTCTTCAAGGATGTCCAAGACTTCGTTTATGGAGATGGGATTTTTCCCTCCGCCAAGGTTTATAATCTCATAGCCTAAGGGTTTTAACCCAAGGATCGTCCCATATGCTATGTCGTCGATGTAGGTAAAATCTCTGGCTTGGGTCCCGTCACCGTAGATTTCAATGGGCTTGTCTTCAAGCATCCATTTGATAAAGCGGAATATGCTCATGTCCGGTCTTCCTGCAGGACCATAGACCGTGAAGTAGCGTAAAACGGTGATATCAAAGTCGTATAGATGATGGTAGGTGTAAGCAAGGAGCTCGCTTGCCCTTTTGGTTGCCGCATAGGGTGAAAGAGGCTTATCAACCTTTTGCTCTTCGTGATAGGGAGGAGTTTGCCCGGCGTAAACCGAGGAGGTGCTTGCTAAAACCATCTTTTTTATCCCAAAATCCTTCATGAGATGAAGTAGGTTTAAGGTGCCGTTTATGTTTGCCGAAACATACGCCCAAGGGTTCTCAACGCTTGCCCTCACTCCTGCCCTTGCGGCAAGATGGATAACAGCTAAAAAGGTAAAGCTTTCGAAGAGTTGTCTTAAGGCTTCTAAGTTAGAAAGGTCAACCTGATAGAATTTGAAGTTTGAGTAAGCCTTAAGACGGTTAAGCCTCCATTTTTTGAGCAATGGATCATAGGCATCATTTAGTTCATCAACTCCAACGACAGCATGGTTTTCTTTAAGCAAGAACTCAGCAACCCTCCAGCCAATAAACCCGGCGCACCCAGTGACTAAATAGGTCATTATGTTCTCCATTGTTTTAATTTTTCGCAAAGCTGAAAGCTAAGATAAACTGACGGTCCCATGGCGTTTTGAATAAAAATAAGCCTTGCCTGCCCAAGAAAGTCTTGCAGGTTTGTGCAAAAGAAGTTTCTACAAAAAAGAGGAGGCATAGGTAGTTTACAGCCTTGCTTCCCTAAGAAGAGGCATCTTTTAGGCAAAAAATTTTCTAAGTCAAGGCTTTTCCTTTGCCTCTCAAGCAGGGCAAGATTTAAGAAAAACTCTTCCTTGCTAAGCTTCCATTCTAAGCCCTCGCCACAGCAAACAACTCCCTGCCTTGCACATTCAGCACAGTAGGCAAAGGACCCCGTAGTTTCAAAGGCTCTGTTTGCTTGAGCTAAGGCACTCTCCAGTTCAGCTAAGCCTCTAACCATCTCCTCATCAGTTTGAAGTTTAGGCCTTATCCTCTCTTCGTATTCCTTCTTTAGGCTTAAAAAGTAAAAAAAGCTATCCATAAAGATGCTTTAAGGGCAAGGCTCATCCTCTCTTGGTAGAGGTTTCCCTTTTGCTTCATAAAAAATAGTTCCGGTAAGGATTTTGGGATAGAAGTAGGTTGACTTGTGGGGCATAAGCCTTCCGCTTGACGCAACATCCCTCAAAACCTGAGGTGAAACCCTTGGAAATAGGACAAAGAAACTCTCCCTTGCCTTCATTGTTTGTAGCTTTTCTATAAAAAAGTTGCTAAAGAACTCAACCTTACCCTTGGCCTTAAGCTCCTCTTCAGTTTGCCCAAAAACCCTTTCAAAAAGTTTTAAAAAATTAAAAAGTGGAAGCCTTGAAAGAATAGGCTCATCCCTCTCAATCTCAGCCATCACCTCTTTTTTTATCTGAAAGACCATCCCTTGTCCCTGGTAAAATAAAAAAAAGACGGAGTTTTTTTCGGCAAACCCTTCAAGAAAAGCCTCTACTTCCTCTAATTTAAACCTTCTAAGCTCCTCAGCATACTCTTTTAATCCATTAAGCACACTTTCCTCAAGAGGAAAGAGATAGTGCCTGTGGGTAGGGAGCATAAACAAGCTTTCCTCCTCAAAGGGCGTGAGATAAAAAGGCGCATACTGAAAATCGTAGCTCTCTTTAGCCTTAAAGAGCTTTTCCATGTAGGCTTTGTAGGCTAAAGCGGTTTGATACCTGTGGTGACCGTCTGCGATGTAAATCGGTCTACCCTTAAGATGCTCCCTAAGAAAACAAATAAAATCTCGGTTAGTGATGCGATAGAGACAGTGCCTTTCTTCGTTGAAACAAACCTCAAAGACCAAATCCCTTTCTTCGGGAAGGCTTAAAGTTCTAAGTCCCTGGTCCTCATATAGCCCAAAGATCTGGCTAAAGTAGCACTGAGCAGTCTTAAGCAAGGCAAGCCTTTCTTCCTTTACAAAGGAAAAGGTCCTCTCATGGGGAAGAATTTGTCTGTCTTCAAAGGGATGGAGCTTAACAAGCAGGATAAACCCTCTTCTCTTTAAGAGTTTTTCGGAAAACTTAAACTCAAGCTCATAGTAGTAGAGAGCTGGTTTTGCGTCCTTGATGAGGACACCTGTTTTTTTCCATTCATCAAGCAAAAGCTTTGCCTTCTCTGGGTTTTCGGCAAGTTCTAAATGAAAGGCATTGTAGGGGCTAAGGCTTTTGTAGTAGGAGATTTCTTCTTGGGAGACGATGTCATACTGAGGAGCAACGACTTTTTCTGGCGGAACCTTTTTTAAGTCGTAGTAAAGACCACAGATGGGCTTACACTCTGGCAACTTTACTCCCTTTTGTGCTTATATATACAAATTTTATATTATACGAACTGCCTCTGGTTCAACAGTTGTTCAATATTAAACATTAAACGTTAGAAATTTAGACTAAAAAATTTATTTCACTTCTTTAAGAGGTTCAAGAGGAAACAATTTTTTAAAAAGCCTCAAAGTTCGAAGTTTATTCTGGCAGAGCTTAGTGTGAAATGCTATAATGAATTGAATGATTGTTAAAAGGATACTCCAAGGACTTCTGATAACCGCTTTTATCATTCTTTTATCCTTTCTTTATCTTGCCTATCATTACTTTCCTAAGGATGTTTGGGAGTTTCTCCTTGTCCTTGACAGAAAATCCCTTTTTTTAGCCTTCTTTTTTTTGCTTCTTTATCACACCTTTGATATGCTTCGGGTGATCGTTATCGCCCGCTCTATAGGTCTTTACTATCCTATCTACTATGGATATCTTGTCTCGTTGGTTAGCACCTTTGGAGCTACCATAACTCCTGCCCATCTTGGGGGAGAGTTTTTACCATTCTACACCCTTGCCAGAAAAGGAGGCGAGGTCTACAAAATTGCCACTGTGGTGACTCTAAAAGGGCTCTCAGGATTGCTTTTTTATTTGCTCTTTCTTCCCTTTACCTTAAAGGCTCTTTTCTCATCTCCTAAGCTTGCTAAGGAGCTTTTAGCCATTGTTTTAGCCATACTCTTTCTAAGCTTAATTCTTTACTTTGCCTATCTTTTTTTGAAAGAACGCCGAGGGATAATTAAGAGAGAAAAGGAACTTATTTCCTCCTTTAAAAGGACTTTTAAACGTTATGTGGCTACTTGCCGAAGGTTCTATCGGGAGAATAAGGTGGTTTTCTTACTTGCAGTGCTTTTGAGCATCGCCCTTTATCTTTCCTTTTTGGCCATAGGAGCTGCCTTGCTAAAAGCCTTTAACCCTTCAGTTTCTATCCTCGAGGTCTTTATTCATCAGCTACCGCTTCTTTATGCCATTTTTATAAGCCCAACTCCTGGTGGAAGCGGGGTAGGAGAGTTTGGAGCAATCCCTGTGTTTTCTCAATATCTTCCCGAAGAGTATCTTGGGCTTTTTATCATCCTTTGGAGGAGCTTAAGCCAATATCTAAGTGCCTTTATCGGAGGCATCATCTTTCTTGTATTTCTCGTGAGAGATGTGGCAAAGTATAATCAACGCCATTAATCCCTACTTTTATATCGTAACCCTTCGGAATTTACTCTATGATTTTGGAGTGTTTAAGCCCAAAAAAGTCCCTGTGCCGGTTGTCTCGGTTGGGAATCTATCCTGCGGTGGCACGGGTAAAACCTCGGTCGTTCGCTTTTTAGCGGAGAAGATATCTCAGGATGCTCCACTGTTAATCCTCTCCCGAGGCTATCGCAGAAGGAGTAAAGGATTTAAATGGGTTTTGAAGGAAGGTAGGCTCTTAGGAGATGTTTCCGAGGTTGGAGATGAACCCTATCTTTTGGCAAGGATCTTTGAAGGAAACCCAAGGGTTAACGTTGCCGTTTGCGAAAAAAGGTATGAAGGCGCGCTGCAAGCCCTTAAAGAGGTCGAACTAAACGTTATCATCCTTGATGATGGATTTCAACATCGGGCGCTTCATCGAGATTTGGACCTTGTTCTCATCAAAAGAAAAGACCTTTTTGACAGGCTTTTGCCCTTTGGTAGGTTAAGGGAACCTAAGGGTTCATTAAAGAGGGCTCAGGCCTTGATTTTAGCTTATCAGGAGATTTGTCCGTTTGAATTTTCTTTTGAAAATAAGCCTGTTTTTAAGATGTATAGAAGAAACTTCCGTCTTCTTAACCACAAGCTAAAACCCTTTGAGCCTCATAACACCATAGAGTTTATCGCCTTTTCAGCCCTTGGAGATAACGAGCAATTTTTTACCACCCTTGAAGGCCTTGGGATAAAGCTTAAGGGAAGGCTAAGCTTCCCAGACCATTGGGATTATAAGGGATTTACCCCGAAGGAAGATGAGTTTTATCTAACGACGCTTAAGGATTTTGTCAAGCTTAGACCTTTGCCCAACATCTTTGTCCTTGACTTTGAGGTTGATGTCCCTGGGCTTGAAGAATTTGTGAAGGATGTTATCTTTAGAAAAGCTTGCTCTGGGTGCTGGTAATTTCATCTGGAGCTTAAGAATAAAAGAAAGGAGGTTTTTTAGGCTATGCCTTTAGACCCTGAGATTAAGAAGAAGATCATTGAGGAATTTAGAAGGCATCCTACGGATACGGGTTCACCTGAAGTGCAGATTGCTCTTTTGACGGCAAGGATAAAACAGATTGAGGAGCATCTCAAGGTTCATCGGAAAGATTTTCATTCCCGCCGGGGCCTTATGAAGCTTATAGGGCAGAGAAGGGCGCTCCTAAATTATTTAAAAAGGACGGATTTCCTTCGCTACCAGAGCTTGATAAACAAGCTTGGGCTTAGGAAGTAAGGCTCTTGTCAAACACGGATAGCTGTATAAAATTTTACATGTGCCCCTGTAGCTCAGTAGGATAGAGCGTGAGATTCCTAATCTCAAGGTCGCAGGTTCGAGTCCTGCCAGGGGCGCTTCTCTTAACATGCCAAACATCAAAGAAATCTTAGAAAAGCTTAATCCAGCTCAAAGGGAAGCGGTTGAAAGCATAGAAGGTCCTGTTCTTGTCATAGCTGGTGCTGGCTCAGGCAAAACAAGAACTTTGACAACAAGGCTTGCCTATCTTGTGAGCCTAGGCATTCCTGCTGAAAAGATTCTTCTTTTGACCTTTACTCGAAAGGCGGCTCGAGAAATGATTTCCCGTGCTGAAGCCTTGGTTGGAAATTCCTGCGGTAAGGTTCAGGGTGGAACTTTTCATTCTTTGTGCCATTACATGCTAAGGCAGTATGGTTATCTCCTTGGATTCAGTCCAAACTTTACTGTCCTTGACCGAGGAGATTCCGAAGACCTTCTAAACCTTTTAAAGAATAGTTTAGGCTTTCCTGGGGCAAAAAGGCATGCCCCAAAGAAGGAAACCTTAGCAACCATCTTAAGCAAGATTAAAAATCAAGGCAAAACCTTAGAAGAAATTATCACTACCGAGTATCCAAACTTCGTGGACCTTATTCCTCAGATTGAGAGGCTTTTTAAAGAATACGAGCTTTACAAGAGAGAACATCAACTGATGGACTATGATGACCTTTTGATAAACTGGCTTACCATCCTCAAGGAGTATCCTCAGGTGAGGGAAGAGGTTGGGAGAAGGTATAACTACATCATGGTTGATGAGTATCAGGATACAAACCTTCTTCAGGGAGAGATCGTGGTTTACATGGCTTCTTCTCATCGGAATGTTATGGCTGTTGGGGATGATTCTCAAAGCATCTATGGCTTCCGCGGAGCAAACTACAGGAACATTTTTGATTTTCCTAAGTATTTTCCAGAAGCTCGAATTATCAAGCTTGAGCAGAACTACCGAAGCACCCAGTCAATCTTAGACCTCGCAAACGCTATTATAGAACGCTCAAAGATTAAGTATACTAAGGTCCTTTTCTCTAATAAAAAAGAAGGACCAAAGCCTATCCTATTTCGAGCAAAAGATGACCATGCCGGAAGCGAGTTTGTGGCGGATGAGATCTTAAGGCTCACGAACGAGGAAGGCATACCTCTATCTCAGATAGCGGTCCTCATGAGGGCAGCCTTTCATTCTTACGACCTTGAGCTTGAGTTAACGAAAAGGGGTATCCCTTTTGTAAAGTATGGTGGGTTAAAGCTCCTTGAATCTGCCCATATTAAAGATGTAGTATCCATCTTACGTATATTGGTCAACCCTTATGATTTTCTTTCCTGGAACCGGGTCCTATTGCTTCTTGAAGGGGTGGGTCCAAGGTCTGCTGAAAGGATCGTAAACCTTCTAAAGACCTCTGACCTTGAAAGTGCAATCTTTAACATAAAAAGACAGTTTTCTCAGCCTGAACTTCAAAAGCTTCTCCATCTTTTTCAAGAGTTAATGGGAAAGAGGTTGCCCCCTTTTGAAACCCTCTCTCAGGTGCTTTCCTTCTATGAACCCATCTTTGAAAGAACTTACTACGAGGATTCTCACCGTAGAGAGCGAGACCTTGAAAGCTTGATAGCCCTCTCCGAAAAATACGAAACCCTTGAGGAGTTTTTAACCGACCTTGTGCTTGAGCCCATATATTCAAGCGAGGTTGAAGGAGAAAGAAAAGAAGAAATTCTCACCCTTTCAACCATCCATTCAGCTAAAGGTCTTGAATGGCATACCGTCTTTGTCCTCTCGGTGATTGAGGGAAGGTTTCCATCTTCCTACAGTCTTCTAAACCCGGAGGAGCTCGAGGAGGAAAGGCGTTTGTTTTATGTTGCCGTAACCCGAGCTAAAGAAAGGCTTTATTTAATTGCCCCGCTAACTATATATGTCCCAGGTGAAGGAAGGACCTTTGCTAAGCTTTCAAGGTTTCTGCAGGAGGTGCCAAAAGGGCTCTATGTGGAGTATGGCAAACAAGAGGAACCCCTAGCCAAGGCTCAGAAAGAAGAACAGGCAGCCTCGATCAACATGCCCTTTAAAGTAGGCGACCTCGTTCGCCATCCAAGGTTTGGTGAGGGTGAAGTCATGAAGGTTCTCGACCAAGAAAAAGTGATGGTAAACTTTGTGGGGAAGGGTCCGACGCTTCTTCATCTAAAATACGCAACCCTGGAGCGTTTAAGCCCTTAAAGCGGCTATCAGGAAGAAACCTGAATTTAATTCCTTTTCTAAACTTCCTGCGAACATTTTAGATTTGCTGAAATCAGAGAAACTAAAACCTCTTTTGGTTTACCAAAAGAACATCTATCCAGTGCAAATTTTAATCCTCGACGACCATACCTTCGCTCTAAACAAGGAAGGCTTACCAAGCCTTCAACCCTTTGAGGTGTTTTTGCTCGTTATCCCCCAAGGAGATGTTCGCTACATTTTTCAAGCAAGGCTCAGCAAAGAAGAAGGTCAAAACTACATAGCCTCTATTCTTGACCCTCGGAGCGAACCAAGGATCTCAATTCCAAAACCTATTCCTACTTTCCTCTCTTTTATACCACCTGCTTATGTAAATAAACTTTTACAAAATGAGCATTACTACTTGATGAGGGAGATAAACTTTGCTACGGAAGTAGATTTTATATCCAAGAAAGAGATTTATATTTACGATTTGGTGCTCGATGAAAAGTCGAGGATCGATGAGGAGTTTAAAAAGCATGTGCAGAGGGTCTTCCTAACTGGAATTTTGAAGAACCTTTCTCGTTCAGGAGCTTGTGTTACGACTAAAGGACGGATTAACATCGCGGAAGATACTTTAGTCTTTTATCTTCGCTTCGAAGTGCCAACTAAGGAAAGGCTTATGAAGTTTGCCTCTTTTAGTCTCTTAAGAAATATTAGCTATCAGGAAGACAACACCAACCTACACTTTAACTTTTTAACTAGTCTCAAGCCCGAGGCCTGGGCTCTTATCGAGAAAGAGTTAAAGGCAACTTATCAAGCTCAAGGCTAAATCAAGAGGTTCCTTTTTGAAGGTTAGTTGCATCTTGATCAAACCCTTCTGAGTTTCAACCCTACCAACCTTAATGCCCTCTACATTTTTTAGAGCAGACCGAAGCCGAGGAACAAGCTCCGCATTCTTAAAAATCAAGAGGAGGTTTGAACCCTTCTCCTCTACCTGAAGGATTCCATGCCTTCTCATGAGAAGTTTAAGATGATAGATTTTGAGAAGAGTTTCTGCCTCTTTTGGCACCCTTCCATACTTATCTTCAAGCAGACTTTTGAATTCAAAAAGGTCTTCCTCGGTTTTGCACAAGACGAGCTCTCGATAGAGGCTAAGCCTTTCCTCTGGGTCTGGGACATAACTCTGAGGGATGTAGGCTTGCACTTTAAGGTTTACCTCAGGCTCCCAGTCTTCGATCTTTTCACCTTTCAAGGCTCTTATTGTATTTTCAAGGAGCTCAAGGTAGAGCTCATAGCCTACCGCGTTTATATGTCCTGACTGGTTAAGCCCAAGGAGCTCACCTGCTCCACGAATCTTTAGGTCGCTCATCGCAAGCTTAAAACCTGAGCCAAGCTCTGTATGCTGCATGAGGGCTCGAAGCCTCTTTCTTGCCTCCTCGGTTAGGCTATTTAGGTCAGGAACAAGAAGATAGGCATAGGCCTGGACATCAGCCCTTCCAACCCTTCCCCTTAGCTGATAAAGGTCGGCAAGCCCGAACATGTCAGCCCGGTTGATGATGATGGTGTTTGCGGTTGGAATGTCAACCCCGCTTCCAATGATGGGCGTGCAAACAAGGACATCTACCTCTTTTTTTAAAAATTTATAAAGATTTTTTTCTAAAACCTCTTCAGGCATCTGTCCATGGATAACTTCAACGCGAGCCGAAGGAACAAGCTCTTTTATAAAATGGGCAAGGGAGGCTAACCCCTTGATCCTTGGATGAACAAAGTAGACCTGTCCCCCTCTGCTAAGCTCTGCCTCTATCGCCGATTTTATAACCTCTCTGTCAAACCTTGCAATATAGGTAATAATGGTCTTTCGACCCTGGGGAGGGGTCTCGATCACTGAGAGGTCAAAGATGCCAAGAAGGCTTAGCTGTAAGCTTCTTGGTATGGGTGTTGCCGAAAGGATGAGCACTTTCGTTGACTTCTTTAACTGCTTTAGCTTTTCCTTTTGCTTTACTCCGAAGCGGTGCTCCTCATCGATTATGAGCAACCCAAGGTCCTTAAATTGGACATCTGAAGATAAAAGTCTGTGTGTGCCGATGACCACCTGAACCTTACCCTTAGCTAAACCCTCCAAGGTTTCCTTAATTTCCTTTGGGCTCCTTAGCCGAGAAAGAACGCCAACTTCAATGCCGAAGGGGCTTAGCCTTTCTTTAAAGGTTTGATAATGCTGTTCCGCAAGGATGGTTGTCGGAACAAGCACAGCAACCTGTTTCCCATTGTAGGCGGTAATAAAAGCTGCCCTTAGAGCAACCTCGGTCTTTCCAAAGCCTACATCCCCAACTACAAGCCTTTCCATTAGCTTATCTTGACAAAGGTCAGAGATTACATCCTCGATCGCGCTTGCCTGGTCTGGCGTTTCCTCATAAGGGAAAGTGTTTACAAACTGCTGGTAGGCAAGGGCTGGGAAGCTTAAAGAGTAGCCGGGCATGGCTTTTCGTTCGGCGTAGATGGTAAGGATCTCTTGAACCACCTCAGTAAGGCGCTTTTCTACCTCCTTTCTTCGTTTAAGGAAGGTTTGCTTCCCGAGTTTATCAAGCTTTGGCTCTTTATCAGATACCCCTACATAAGGATAGAGCTCATCGAGCCTTGCTGGTGGAAGGTAGAGCTTATCACCATCGGCATACTCAATCTCCAAAAAGTCTCCCTCCATTCCGTTTACTGCTAAAGTCTTTAGCCCAAGATAACGCCCGATGCCATAGGTTCGATGAACGACAAAGTCTCCGGGCTTTAGGTCTTCAAACCTTCTAAACCTTCCTTTGGGCTTTGCCTGAGGGGTTTTAGTCGAGCGCTTTCCAAAAAGTTCAAACTCAGAGGTAACGCAGATTGCCTCTTGAGGAAAGATAAAGCCTCTTCGCAGGTCGCCTGAAACAAAGGTTAATCTCTCTAAGTCATGGGCTCCCCGGCTTTCAAGCCCAGCTTGAATAACCTCTTTGGCGTGAGATGAGGCAACGAATAGATAAACGCTATAACCTTCCTCAAGTAGCTCAAGAAGGGTGGAAAAGCCTTCTTCAATCCTGTCAGAATGGGGTCTTTCTTTTTTTAGCAAGAGGTCTTTTACTTCTTTTATTTCAAAGGTGAGGGATGGCTCGTTGGCAAAGGGCGCTTCTCTGGCGATGATGTTTTCAGCTCTTTCAAAGGTTGCGAAAAGTTCTTGAGGAGGAATGTAGAGTAAGGTTTCCTCAAAGATGAGCCGTCCTCTTTCCTTTGCCCGATGGGCTAACGCTAAGGTCTTATCCCAGAATTCATAGGCTTTTTCTTTAAGGGTTTCTGGCTCATACAAAAGAAAAAGAGGCTTTTCTTCAGAGTTTTCAAAGAGGGCTTTGAGCTTTGGAAAGAAAAGGGGAAGGAGAAAATCCTCGTTTTCTAGGACCTTCCGATGTTCAACCTGCGATAGAAGCTCGCTTAAACGCTCAGGGTTAACCTTATCTTTAAAGCTTAAGACCCTTTCATAGATGAGTTTAGTTTCCCTTGGGAAGAAGGCTTCCCTTGCTGGCAGAATGATAAGCTCTTCTAAAGGTTTTATGCTCTTTTGGGTTTGACAATCAAAGAGCCTTAAGCTTACGACTTCGTCGCCAAAGAATTCGACCCTTGCAGGATGATCATACTGGGGTGAGAAGATATCGACCACCATCCCCTTTACGCTAAAGCTACCCTTTTCCTCAACTACTCCCACCCTCTCGTATCCAAGATTGACAAGCCCTTGAACTAAGGTCTCCCTTGGAATTTCTTCTCCAGGTATGAGGTAGATGTATTCGGTTCGTAAGACCTCTCGGGGTATGGTTTTTCTCATCAAAGCTTGAATGGTTGTTGCCACAACCTTAAGGGTGGGGAGCTCCCAGAGGACTTTTATCCTTTCAAACTGTGCGGGGGTTATGGCAATGCTTTCGGAAAAGGGAAGGACTGGAGTTGAAGGAAAGTAAGCGGATTTTTTCTTCGAAAAAAAGGAAAAAACATTCAAAAAATCAAGACCATCCCGTTCTTCTGGGAAAAGGGCAAAGATCTTATGGTTTTCTATTAGCTTTTCGTTTTTAGCAAAGAAGTAGCCAAGAAAAGAGGGGTTTACTCTCTGGAGAGATTTTTTTATCATGTCTCTTAAGATGCGGTAAATTATCTTTTCTTTTTAGCTTGTCAAGGTGCCGAAAGAAGCACCTTGACAGCTAAGAAAAACTGTTTAACTTGAAACATATGGAACAACAGATTACTCCTGAATACATCAAACAGCTTGTCTATACTTTCCTTCCTGAGGTTTTGGCTCAGTATCAAGAGGAAAAGGGAAAAAACTTCTATCTTAATCCACTCCTTGAAAGATTAATCCGTTTAGAAGATGAGTTAAAAGCCTTAAGGATAGAAATGAACATGAGGTTTGAATCAGTCATCAAGGAGATGAACATAAGGTTTGAAGCTATCATCAAGGAGATGAACATAAGGTTTGAAGCCCAAAAAAAGGAAAGCGACGCAAGGTTTGAGGCTATAAACGCAAGGTTTGAGGCTATAAACACAAGGTTTGAAACTTTAATCAAGGAGATGAATACAAGGTTTGAAGCTTTAGATAAAAGACTAAACTTTCTTCAGTGGTTGATCGGGATTGGAATTGCCTTTCTTGGAGGACTTATTACCCTTTTGAATTTCTTAAAGTAATCGCTCATTTCGTCCTTCAAGCAGATTATTCACTTAATTTTCTAATCGGGACCAAAAAAATTCTTTTCTCTGTGGTATTGCCTAAGCTCGCCCTTATAAGATTGAGGTGAAGAAGCTTTCGGCTTTGCGCCTTGGAAGGACAAAAAAGAGGAGCCTCCGAAAGGACAGGAAGACACATCCCTTCGTTGCTGAAGAACTTTAAGGAGCTGAAGAACTTTAAGGAAAAAACGGATGTTACTTTATTAACCCATTCAAAATAATCTTTAACAAAAAGCCTATTATGGCCACAAAGTTTATGATAAAGACTAAGAAGAGCTTGTCTAGTCGTCTGTTTATATCCTTTGCAAGCTCGAGGCCTTGAATGAGCTTTCTCCAGTGCATGAGAGGCTTCATAAGCTTCCGGAAAGGATTGAAAGAGAGGTTAATCTAAAGGACAGGGCAGAGGTTTTGAGGTTTATCGATAAGGAGGTCTTTCCGGTGTTCAATACTGTTATGGGGTATCTAAAGAGAATAAAGTAGGAATGCAAGGAGCTCGGCTGTTAAATTAGGATTTTGCCTCTGAGGATTTTCTCCTCAGAGGTTTGTGTCATTTTCATGAGAATCGTAAAATCAATTTAAAATCAAAGGAGATAGTTTATATAATTTCACTGGCATAAAATTTGCATTTACAAGTCCTGACTGTATCCCGAAGCAGGCAGGTGCCGAGGGAACCCTCGCTTCCGCTCGGGGTGACAAAAAAGGGAGCTCGGAGGAGGACAAAAAGGATGGCTTGGGATAACATAAAGGGTGGAGTAAAAATATGCAAGTTGAAAAGACGGATTTTCTGATCGTTGGCTCAGGAATTGCCGGTCTTTTTTTAGCCTTAAAGCTTAAAGACTTTGGAGAGGTTGTAATTTTAACTAAAAAGAGGAAGTTTGAAACAGCAACCTCTCTTGCTCAAGGTGGCATAGCCTGCGTGATGGGAGAAGATGATAGTTTTGACCTGCATATACAGGATACGGTGACAGCAGGTGATGGTCTTTGTGATAGAAAAATCGTTGAGCTAGTGGTAAGGTCAGCCCCGAAGAGGATTGCTGAGCTAATTAGCTTAGGGGTTAACTTTGATCGGGACCCAGATGACCCAAGGAAATTTCACCTTGGTTTAGAGGGAGGGCATTCAAGGCGAAGGATCCTTCATGTGGGGGATTATACTGGAAGAGCCATTGAAAATGTGCTCATCGAAAATGTGGTCGCCTCATCAAACATAAGGCTTCTTGAGCATCACTTTGTGGCTGACCTTTTGCTTTCTGAAACAAGGGATGGGAGAAGGCTTGTTAGCGGGGCTCTTGTCTTTGACTTGCTCCATGGTGAACCAAAGATCTATCTTGCGGACGTTGTTGCCCTTTGCACTGGTGGTGCAGGGAAAGTCTACCTCTATACCAGCAATCCCGATACAGCCACAGGAGATGGCATTGCCCTTGCGGCAAGGGCTAACTGCCGAATAGTCAACATGGAATTCTTTCAGTTTCATCCAACCTGTCTCTATCATCCAAAGGCTAAGAACTTTTTGATCTCTGAAGCCTTAAGAGGTGAGGGAGCAATCCTTCTTAATCCTGAAGGTAAGCCTTTTATGCACCGCTACGACCCAGTAAGAAAGGAGCTTGCTCCAAGGGATGTCGTCACAAGGGCGATAGACTTTGAGCTCAAAAAGACGGGTGGTGAATGCGTTTACCTTGACATAACTCATCTTCCTTCAGACTACATCAAGAAGCGTTTCCCTTATATTTATGAGACCTGTTTGAAGTATGGGATAGACATTACTACTCAACCCATTCCTGTTGTGCCAGCAGCCCACTACCTTTGCGGCGGAATCTACACCAACGAGTATGGACAGACGGACATCCCAAATCTTTTTGCCGTGGGTGAATGCGCTTACACTGGACTTCATGGGGCAAACCGCTTAGCCTCAAACTCCCTTCTTGAAGGCTTGGTCTTTGCTCATCAAGCAAGCTTAAAGATTAAAGAGCTTTACCCTCAGCTTAAAGGAAGGGTCCCTCCCCCAAGAATCAACGAACCAAAGATAGAAGACATAAAGGATGAAAAGGTCTTCATTTCCCACAATTGGGACTTAATTAGAAAGATAATGTGGGATTTTGTAGGAATTGTGCGGAGCATAAAGATGCTTGAGTTTGCCCAGAAGAGGCTGAACCTGTTGATAGAAGAGATATCAGAAAATTGGGGTGGGTATTATCTTGACCTTGATGTCATGGAGTTAAAAAACATAGCCATTGTTGCTGAGCTCATAGTCCGTTCAGCCATCTCGCGAAAGGAATCCCGAGGAACTCATTACCTTCTTGACTATCCGAAAAAAAAAGAGGAATTTCTAAAACCCACGATTTTATTCCTGAACCGCTCTTCTATTTAAAACATAGGAACACAGGTTATTTAACAGGCATTCTTCACACTTAGGTTTTATGGGCTTACAGATAGTTTGCCCAAAGGCAACAAGAAGCTTGTTAAACTTAGGTCTTAGGTCTTCGGGAACAATTTGATGGAGAACCTTTTCTGTTTCCTCAACCTTTTTCGTGTTGATAAGTCCTAGGCGATTGCAGATCCTATGCACATGAGTGTCAACTCCAATGTAAGGAAGGTTGAAGGCTTGACTTAGGACTATGTTGGCAACCTTTCTCCCAACTCCAGGAAGTTTCAGAAGCTCATCTTGAGACTTAGGAACTAAGCCTTTGTAATTTTCTAAGAGAACTTTGGCAAGATTGCGAAGCCTTTTTGCCTTTTCTCGATAGAAACCAACAGGATAAAGAAGATTTGCTAAATCTTCTTCAGAAAATTTCAAAATATCTTGAGGGGTGTTTATCACCGAAAGGAGTTTCTCGCAAACCTTAGCTGTAGTCTCATCCCTTGTCCGCGTTGAAATAAGGGCACAGATTAAAACTTTAAAAGGGTCTAAGTCTATGAGGCTTGCAAGTCTTTTAACCGGAGCTGAAAGCTCTGAATAGGTTTTTTCTAAGATTTCGTAAATTTGTCGGAGCCTATTTTCTTCCATTAAAGTTTGCTTAAATGGCTTCGCTTGGAATGAAGATCTCCATAGCCTTGGTTATGCAGGCTGAAACACAAAAACCGCATGCCGTGCATTTTTCCGGGTTGTAGATAACCTGAAAAGTTTGCCTATCTACAAAAAGGGCTCCTGTTGGGCAGACGGCAGTGCAAGCCCCGCAATGGATGCATACTTCTTCATTCTTTGCCACCTGTTGAGCTATAGGTTTAACCTCAACCCCAACATCTGTAAGGAATTTTAGTCCTTTCTCTAGGTTTTCCATATCTCCTGAAAGTTCAAGAATCATTATTCCCTCTTTGCCTGGGGTTATCATTGCCTTAAGGATGTTGAAGACAAGGTTAAAGTCCCTTGCCAATCGGTAAACTATAGGCTGGTCAACGATCTCTGGAGGAAATCTCAGGACTAAGCCTTTTTTGAGCATAGGACAACCTCCATAGTTTAATTATTTTCTGGGATAAACCGTTCGCAGTAGGCTAATCCCCTCTTTGCCATCTCTAAATCTGGGTTTAAGGATAAGGCTTTAAGGAAAAACAACTTAGCTTGGGAAAGAAAGAACATCCTTGCTTCCTCAGTTTCCAAACTTTCGCCAATAGATTTTAAACTAAACCCTGCATTAGCATAATCAATAGCTGAACTCGGGTTAAGCTCTGTAGCCTTAAGAAAATACTCTAAAGCTTTTGAAAATTCATGAAGTTTGTAGTAGGACCTACCGAGGAGATTATAAACCTCTGGGGCTTCTCCGTATTCCAGGGCTTGCTCACAGGTAGCAATCGCCTTTAAATATTCACCTTTGGTAAGGTAAGCATCTGCAAGATGGGTTAGAATGGCAAGTTTATCCGGAGCTTGAGGCTCAAGATTTAAAGCCTTTTCATAGCAAGAAATGGCGCTATCTAAGTCTCCTCGTTCCTTAAGCAAATTCCCGTAAAATCCCCAAACATAGTACCGATCCTGCACCTCGGATAACACTTCGCTGATAAGCCTTTCTGTTACCTTCCTTGGATGATAAGAATAGCTTACCCTCACTAAATGGAAAAGAAAAGGAATCTTCGTTCTTTCTCTAAAAAGGATGCCAGGAATTACCGCATAGACAGCGGGTAGATTTAGCTCTTCGTGAGTTATGTCCATTAAGTAGGTTTCAAAACCTCTATCCTTTAACTTTTGGGCTAAAGTATTAAGCTCTTCCACATGGTCTTCAGAATAGACATTAGGAAGAGAGTTAAGCTCAACCTCTCCGTCATACTCTATCACAGTTTTTGCCTCTTCAAGGGTTTGAAATTTAGGAAGACCGCTTTCAACATACTTTCCCTCGGTATCAAAATCACCTGCAAGTTGGGCAACCTCAGTCAAGGCTCTGATCAAGGCTCTTTCAGGACTTGTTCCTGTCCCAGCTGCGTAAACTATCTCGCTTCTTTCAGGGTAGGTAGAAGGATCCATAGCCATTACCGCCACTGTAGGTGCAGGCATCCCAAAGGTCATGTCCCTTATCCATACTCGTATATTTAGCCTTTCAAAGCACTTCAAAACTTCTTCTGCCGCTCCCTTTATACTCTCCCTTTTGATAGCAGGCATGGGTTTGTTAAACCTTATGGAAAGGGCGTTTGTGTGCCTTTCAATGAGCTCGCAGATTGCCTGAACGCTTGCTTCAGGATAAGTGTTTCCTCCAGCAGACCCGTTATACTCATAAAGCATCCAAAACCAATGAAAGGGAAGATATTTCACCTCCTTCGTCCTTACTTCAAGAGTTGGAACAAAGTAGAAGGGAAACTTCTTTATAAGCTTTAAAGCTAACTCTTTAACTCTTTCATCCTCCTCATCTTCAAGGGAGTTTAAAAATACTTCCCAAGGGATGGCTTCCTCTTTAAGCTCTTCAAAGGTTGCCAAGATTCCCTGCTCAGGCACTCTTTTAAGGAAGGAAAATAGAGAATACCGTTCCACCAATTCTACAAGGGCGCTTGCTTTAGCAAGAAGCTCTGTTGCTCCCTTCCCCATTTGCTTGTAGTTTCCGGTGGTTTTGACCCCGTCCACATCATAAAAACTTAGAAAAACAGGCAATCCAAGCCTCCCCTTATCAATCCTTTTTACTCCTTTATAAACCTTCGCCCCAAGGCTTTTTAGTCTTTCTTCAACCAAGCTGACCGTCTCTTCCGGAGGAAGCGCCTTATCCGCGATAACCTTGCGAGAGGGAAGAAAAAACTTATCGAAGCTTCGTTTAACCATCGTCTACCTCCTTTATATTTCATAGTTAAACAATTCAAAATATAAAGTATAAAAGTAAAAAGACAACATTTTATATGATTATATGATATTAAAAAAAATTAAGATTAAAAGGAGGCAACCTAGAAGTATCCTGTACCAAATAAAAGCATAAAGGGAATATTTTTTAAGGAAAGGTATCAGAAAGGCTATGGCTAGAAGGCTAGAGATGAAGCTACCGATGAACCCAGCAAAAGCTAAATCAGGGTTGAGTGTTCCCCCCTTTACTAACTTTAGCCCCTCGTATAAGCCAGCACTAAGGATTAAAGGAGCTCCTGCTAAGAAAGAGTATCTTGCCGCCTCTTCCCTTTTGAGCCCTACGAGCAATCCAGCTGAAATGGTTATTGCGCTTCTTGAGGTGCCAGGGATCAAGGCTAAGGCTTGAGCAAAACCGATAAAAAGAGCTTTTCCAAGGTTTAGGTCGCTTATCCTTAATCTTTTCTGCCCAAGCCTTTCTCCAAGGACCATCGGAATAGTCATGACAAGCATAACAAGCGTTACAGCCAAGGGTGAGCGAAAATGGCTTTCAATTACATGATGAAAGAGTAAACCAGCTATACCCCCAGGTAAGGCTGAGATAAAGATTAACCACTTCCAGCACCACATTTCTTTTAACTCTTTCCAAAAGTAGATAAGGATAGCAAAAAAAGAGCCAAGATGTAAAAAGGCATCTATCGCAAGGCTTGATGGTATGTTAAAGAAATTTGCAAAGAGAATGAGATGTCCAGTGCTTGAAATGGGGAGAAATTCTGTTAACCCTTGAACAAGGCTTAAGAGAAGGATGGATATTAAAGTCATGGTTTAAGCGACTTATATGTATTTCTTCTTTCGAAAAATGAAGAAAAGCACTAT
The DNA here is from genome assembly GCA_049414625.1 of Thermodesulfobacteriaceae bacterium. GTDB lineage: Bacteria > Desulfobacterota > Thermodesulfobacteria > Thermodesulfobacteriales > Thermodesulfobacteriaceae > WYEG01. Next base: position 80,376 of record JBMSAU010000122.1, on the reverse strand, counting down.
ACAGATAGCAAAAGTAATGGCGCTAACTATATAAACAGCATGGGGAGTATGTTCTAAAGGTGGCAATTCTTGGAAAGGAAGAGGTATGTTCATTCCATACATACTAAAGATGATGGTAGGTATAGAAAGGATGATAGCCATGCTAGCTAAAAATTTCAAGATTACATTGACGTTGTTATTGACAATGGAGGCGTAAGCATCCATTGTGTTTGCTAAAGTGGTTATATAGACTCTAGTCATTTCTAAAGCCTGTTTGTTCTCAATTTGAACATCGTTTAGGAGTTCAATATCATCATCGGTTAATCTGATAAACCTTCCAGAAAGAAGTTTAGAAAGAACCAAATCATTACCTTGTAAAGCAGTGTTAAAGTAGGTTAAAGTTTTTTCTATGCTTAACATGTGGAGTATATCTTCATTGGCTAAGGCTCTAAAAATGGCTTCTTCATAGGTTTCTATGATTCTATCAATGTGTCGAAGATAGCGTATGTAAAGGGCTGTGCCAAGAAGCATAAAGTGGAGTAAAAAGGTTACTGGTTTTGAAAGGTCAAAAGATTTTGCTTTGTTAGCAGACTGGATAAAATCTTCAAAAATAGGGTGTTCTGCTAAACAAATAGTTAAAATGTACTCTTCTGTTAAGATTATACCTACAGGAATGGTTTCGTATTTATTGTAAAGACCGGTAGTTGTGGGCATGGGAATACGGATGATGATCAAAACTTGTCCTTCTTCTTTTTCGACCCTTGGTCTCTCTTCTTCATCCAAAGGATATCTTACAAATTCTGAAAAGATTTTTAGCTTTCTTTCGATGTAGTTTATTTCATCTAAAGAGGGATTAAGAAGAAGGATCCAAGAATGTTTCTCAATCCTTTCTGCTGGGATAAGGACACCATTTTCTGAACGATAGATTTTGATCATGCGAACCTCAGAGGCTAAAAGTGCTTTTTTATTAAACTTCTAATTTTTTACCTGTCAAGCGGTTGTAGAGGGTTATTTTGCAGGGTGAAAACTCATTGTCCTCTAATTTAAGAGGTTGCAAAGGTGGCAAAAAACTTTAACTCTTGACCAATAAAAAAAAGTTAAATAAAATCAATTTTTAATCATGGCCCGTCTTGACCCTTTTTTTAAACTTGTTGTTGAGACCAAGGCTTCAGACCTTCATCTTAGCGTTGGAAATCCCCCTGTCCTTAGGATCCACGGCGAGCTTCAAAGAGTAAAGTATAAGCCTTTAGAGGATGAAGAGCTTAGAGCCATGCTCTATGAAGTGATGCCTGAAGAGATTATCAAGAAGTTTGAAGAGGAAGGCGAGGTTGACTTTGGTCTTGAAATCCCTGATTTAGCAAGGTTTAGGGTTAATGTCTATCGGGAAAGAAAAGGCATTGCTGCTGCCTTTAGGGTTATTCCCTCGCGAATAATGACCATTGAAGAGCTTGGTCTTCCTCCTATTTTAAACAAGCTTGCCCTTTTGCCAAAAGGTTTGATCCTTGTAACCGGTCCAACAGGCTCTGGTAAGTCTACCACCCTTGCTGCCATGATTGACTATGCCAACAGACACCGTTACGATCATATCATTACCATTGAAGACCCTATTGAGTTTGTCCACGAATCAAAGAACTGTTTAGTGCATCAGAGAGAGGTTGGCACTCACACGAAGAGCTTTGCCAGTGCTCTTCGTGCCGCTCTAAGAGAGGACCCGGACATAATCCTCGTAGGTGAAATGAGGGACCGGGAGACCATTGCTCTTGCCATAGAGGCAACCTTGACTGGTCATTTAGTCATGTCCACCCTTCATACTATATCAGCTGCTCAAACGATTAGCAGGATAATCGATGTCTTTCCAGCCGATGAACAGGATCAAATTCGAACCACCCTTTCTGAGGCTTTAAGAGCGGTGATCTCTCAGACGATGTTTAAGAGGATAGATAGACCGGGAAGGATTGTGGCAACAGAAATTCTCATTGCCACCCCTGCCATAAGAAACCTCATCCGGGAAAACAAGATTCATCAAATCCCCTCGATGATCCAGACAGGTAAAAAATACGGTATGATGAGCCTTGATGATGTGATCATGGACTATCTCAAGAAAGGCTGGATCAGCCCCGAAGAAGCCTTTATAAAAGCAATAGATAAATCAAGATTTTTGCCCTTTGTTAAGAACACAGAACTTATCGATTTTACCGAAATACCAGGCTAAAAACCTATGCTTACAACCTTAGAAATTCATTATCTTATCCAAAGGTTGGCAAATCTTGAGAATGGCATATCCGATATTTTCATCCTCTCTGGTTATCCTTTTCAGGTCATGGTTTACGGAAGGGTAAAAAGCGTCTACTTAGAAGAATTTTTTGTTGAGAAGCTTACTCCCTTTCAAACTGAGCAGATCGCCTTCTATCTTCTAAAAGAGCATCCCTACCTTTACCCAAAGCTTATAAAGGATGGCTATGCGGACTTTTCTTATGCCCTTGAGGATGGGACAAGGTTTAGGGTGAATGTCTTCTCCAGGCAAAGGACTTACAACATCATCATGAGAAAGCTCGAAAATAAGATCAGAACTATCGAGGAACTAAACTTAAAACCAGCTCTCTATCGAGTAGCTAAGGAAAAGTTTGGGTTGGTCTTTGTAACCGGGGCAACGGGGCAGGGGAAGACGACAACCCTTGCCGCCATCATTCATGAAATAAACAAGTCCGAAGCAGTGCACATCATTACCCTTGAAGACCCTATCGAATACCTACATACGCCAATCAAAGCAACCATTAATCAGAGAGAGCTCGGGACTGATTTTTCAAGCTTTGCCGAGGGTTTAAGGGCAGCCTTAAGAGAGGCGCCTCATGTCATTCTGGTTGGTGAGATACGCGATAGGGAGACGATGGACATAGCCTTAAGCGCTGCTGAGACTGGGCATCTTGTGCTTTCAACCTTACACACTACCACAGCTGGACAAACCATAAACAGGATCATCGGTTTTTACCGAAGGGAAGAGGAGCATCAGATAAGGCAAAGGCTTGCAAGCTCGCTTAAATGGGTAATCGGGCAAAAGCTCCTCCCTAAGGTAGGCGGGGGAAGAGTTCCCATCCTTGATATACTTTACAACAACATCCGAGCAAGGGAGATAATCCTTCAGGGCGAGTCTGAAGGGAAGACCTTTTATGATGTCATGAGCCAAGGCAGTCCCTACGGTATGCAGACCTTCGACCAGCATATCATCGAGCTTTTTGAAAAGGGGCTAATCGATGAGGAGACAGCCTATTATCATGCCATAAGAAAGGATATCGTTGGCAGACAGATAGAAATAATCAAAAAGAGAAAAGGCCTTGAGGAAGAACCGCTAACGCTTGAAATAGAAGGAAAAGGCGTTAAATGGAGCGAGCGGTAAAACCTATAGTCAAACCTTTAACCGTAGTGCACTGGAAGGTAGAGGAGCCAACGGGCTTAATCGAGGATCTCTTTTCTCAAGAGACAGAGATAAGACCTATCGAAGACCCAAACGAGCTCATTCCTCTTTTGTATAGGCATAAGGTTTTATACTTAGTCATAGGAGCGCAAAGCTCTGAAGATTTTAAGAAGGAGTGGTTTCCCGTCTTAAAGAAAGTTCCGCTTAGTCTTAGGAGGGAGCTTTTTGTGCTCCTTGTTTTGCCCTCAGCTAAGACCTTTGACGCTTGGCAGACCTTTCTGCATTCGGTAAACCTTCTTGTGAGCGTCGATGACCTCAAAGACCTTCCTCTTCACCTTGAACGGGCAAAGCAGTATTTTTACGAGCTTTACGAGCCCTATTTTAGGGCTATGAGAAAGTTTGTGGAGGAGCTGAGATGATCCGCAAAGCCCTTTTGCCGGTTGCAGGTCTTGGAACAAGGATGCTTCCCATAACCAAGGTTGTCCCCAAGGAGCTACTCCCCATCCTTAATCGTCCAACCATTGAATACATCGTCCAGGAGATAATCCAATCAGGATTAGACACGATCATCTTTGTAATCTCTTCCGGAAAAGAGGGGATCGTTGATTATTTTGACATCAACCTTGGTCTTAGGAAGTTTCTTGAAGAGAGGAATAAAGTTGAGCTCCTTCGGCTTGTGGAAAGTGTTGAAAGCAAGGTTGAAAATCTTGTTACTGTTCGGCAAAAGAAGCCTGAGGGGCTTGGTCATGCGGTATTGATGGGGGAGAGTCTTATAGGAGATGAGCCCTTTGCGGTAATCCTTGGGGATGACCTTGTAGCAAGCGATGTGCCCTGCCTTAAACAAATGCTATCCGCTTATCTTGAGCTTTCCGCAAAGTATGAGGACATCTCCCTTATAGCCTTAGAGGAAGTTCCAAGGGAGGATGTGTCTAAGTATGGCATCGTTGATGGGGATAGGATTTCAGAAAATATAATCCAAATGCGAAGGGTTATTGAAAAGCCCTCTCTTGAGGAAGCGCCGTCAAATTATGCCATCATCGGTCGCTACATCTTTACTCCAAAGGTCTTTGAGTACTTGAAGAAGATACCGAAAAGGGGAGGGGAGTATCAGCTTACGGATGCCATTCAAGGTTTGATTGACGATGGCTATCCAGTGTTTGGCTTTTTCTTTAAGGGTATGCGCCTTGATACCGGGAACTTAAAGGGATATCTCAAGGCTATACTTTATTACGCTCTTCAGCACCCGGAGCTAAGGGAAGTAGTTTTGGAAATGGTCTCTAAATGAGCTCTCATGAATATCTTGTTGAGGTCCTCTACCCTCAGCCAGTAGCCAAAAGCTACCACTACTTAAGCAAAAGTCCCTTACAACCAGGGCAAAGGGTCCTTGTTAGAATCAGAGACTCTCTTACAGTAGGGTTTGTATATAGGTGCGATGTCCTCACTAATGATAAGCTTTCCCCAAACATTAAATACAAGGAAGTAGAAGAGGTCCTTGAGGACTTTCCTATCTATCCAGAAAGTCTTTTTCCTTTCCTTGAAAGCGTAGCAAACTACTATTTAACGCCCCTTTCTTTGGTGTTGAAAGCAGCCCTTCCTTCAGGTCTTTTCAAGGTTCCCACAAAGAGGTTAAGTCTCACTCCCTATGGCAGAAGCCTTGTCCTTCAAAGGGAGGATCTTGCAAGCTTAAGGATCCTTCTTGATAAAGAGCTAAGCCTTAGAGAATTTTTAAAAAGAACAAGCCTTTCACGGAACGACATAAAAAAGCTTGAGTCTCAAGGCATCTTAAACATTAAGACTGAACTTCCGGCTTCAAGGTTTAATAAAGAAAGGATTGTGAGGGTTCGAAAAAGAGAAGAGCTTCCATCTGAGCTAAAAGAGCTCTTTGAAGAAACGGATGAGCTCCCCTATAGCCTCTTGGTTAAAAAGTTAAACGCAAGAAAGATTAAACGCTTTATTAAACAAGGCTATTTAGAGGTCTATGAGATACCAAAGCTTAGGAAGATAAACTTGATGACTGAGGACATAGCTAATCATGCCCTAACGCCTCTTCAGGAGAGGGTAGTAGAAGGCATCTGGGAGAAGGTCAAAAGCTTCACTTTTCAACCTATTCTTCTTTACGGAGTAACTGGTTCAGGGAAGACCTTGGTTTATCTTGAGTTAATTAAGAGGGTTTTAGCAGAAGGTAAGAATGTCCTTGTCCTTCTTCCTGAGATAGTTCTTACTTCCTACATGGAAAGACAGATTTTGAGGAGGTTTGAGGGAGAGGTTGCTGTGCTTCACAGTGCCCTCTCCCCTTCTCAAAGACTTGCAGAGTGGATGAGGATCCTCCGAGGGGAAGCCAGGGTCATCATCGGCACAAGGTCAGCAGTTTTTGCTCCTGTTGATAACCTTGGGCTTATCATCGTTGACGAAGAGCATGACCATTCTTACAAGGAGGAAAACTTTGCCCCAAGATACCAGGCAAGGGATGTGGCTTTGATGAGAGGCTCTTTGTATGGTATACCTGTTCTCCTTGGCTCTGGCACACCAAGCGTGAAGTCTTTTTACTTTGCTAAAAAAGGCAAATACCATTACTTTGAGCTTTTAGAAAGACCGAAGACTTTACTTCCTGAGGTAAAGCTTGTCGAAAATAGAAGCTTTTCTCTTTTTACGAAAGAAGCGCTTACCGAGATAGAAAGAACGCTTCAAGCGGAAAAATCGGTGTTTGTTTTTCTTAATCGTAGGGGGTATGCCCCTTTGGTGAGGTGCGAAGATTGTCACTATGTTTTCACCTGTCCAAACTGTGAGCTTCCTCTTACCTACCATCTTGATGATAGGGCTCTGAAATGTCATCATTGTTTTTTTGAGATTAGCTCAGGGGTCCTTTGTCCGCACTGTGGGTCAGGTTATGTGAAGTATCTTCGGGCAGGCACAGAGCGGGTTGAGGAGGAACTAAGAAGGTATTTTCCTACTTTTGATATTGTTCGGTTTGATAGGGATACAGCAGGAAGCGAAAAGAGGCTAAATGAGCTTCTTGAAAGGCTGTATAGTCCTCATCCTAAGATCATAGTATCGACGCAGATGGGGGTTCACGGGCATAACTTTCCTCGAGTGTCTTTAGTTGTGGTATTAAGGGCAGAGGAGGGTCTTTTAATTCCTACCTACAACTCCGCAGAGAGGGCATTTCAGCTTATCATGCAAGCCCTTGGTAGAGCTGGAAGAAAGGATGAGAGGGGCAAGGTCATTTTGCAGAGTGCTTTTCCAGAACACTATGTAATAAGGTATGCCTTGGCACAGGATTATAAGGGGTTTTTTGAGGAGGAGATAAGAAGGAGGAGGGACTTTGTTTATCCACCTTTTGTTAGGCTTGCAGTGCTTAGGCTTTCAGGGGTGAAAGAAGAGAAGGTGATAGAGGTCGGGGAGGCTCTTTGGAGAGAGATTGAAAAAGTGAGAAAGGCAAAGGACTTAAACTGTGTGGTTTATCCCCCAGCACCAGCTCCTTTAAGGAAGCTTCGAGGTCTTTACAGGTGGCACATTCTCATAAAAAGTTCAAAGCATGAGTATTTGAGAGAGCTCTTATCCTCTGGAGTCCTTGCAAAAAATTATGGGATAAAAGTTGAACTTGACCTTGACCCTGAATCCCTTATGTAGTATTGTTTAATTTTAATAAACGCTAAAACAATAGAACACTTATGCCAGCCCCGAACCGCTATCGAATTCAAAAGGTAACTCTAACCCAAGGATCACATTTCCTTTATGATTTTGATTTAAAACCAGCAGACCTCGAAGCCTATCTTGATGAGTATGTAGTCGGGCAGGCTGAGGCTAAAGGGATAATAGCAACTAAGATCTGCACCCATTTTCACAAAGCTAAGTCCTTGCTCTTGAAAGAGTGGCGAGGAGAAAATATCGGTTTTATCAAGAACAACATCATTCTCATTGGACCAACGGGTGTTGGTAAAACTTACATGATAAAGCTAATTGCTAAAAAGCTTGGGGTCCCCTTTGTCAAGGGCGATGCCACTAAGTTTAGCGAGACAGGCTATGTTGGGGGGGATGTTGAGGACTTAGTGAGGGATCTATATTGGGAAGCAGACGGAGACCTAGAAAAGGCTCGATTTGGTATCATCTACCTTGATGAAATAGATAAGATAGCCTCAAGCGGTGATATCATTGGTCCTGACGTTTCAAGAACCGGCGTGCAAAGGGCTTTGCTTAAGCCCCTTGAGGAAACAGAGGTTGAGATTAAGGTTCAGCCAGAAAATGTTTTCCCCTTTGATTCTGAAGAAAAGAAGAAAAAAAGGAAGATAACCATCAACACCAAGTATGTTCTTTTCGTGGTAAGCGGAGCCTTTCATGGTCTTGAGGAGATAATCAAAAAAAGGCTAAAAAAATCAAGCCTTGGTTTTCTTTCGGAGGTTGAGGGGCGCTCCGATGTTAAGGTCAACTATTTAAAGTTTACCACTCCTGAAGATTTAGTAGCCTATGGGTTTGAGAGGGAGTTTGTAGGGAGGCTTCCAGTTATAGCTGTCTGCGACCCGCTCACCGAAGAAGACCTCTTTGAGATCCTTGCCAATCCAAACAGTGCCATCGTTCTAAACAAGAAGAGGGATTTTAAGGTTTACGGCATAGATTTAGCTTTTACCGATTCTGCTTTAAAGCTTTGTGCAAAGCTTGCCTATAAGGAAGGAACAGGGGCAAGGGCTCTTCTTCGCGTTCTGGAGAAGGCTTTGATTCCCTTTGAGAAGACTTTGCCTTCCTTAAATATTGAACATTTTGGGGTTACAGAGGAGCTGATTTGCGATCCGCAAGGTTATTTAGCAACCTTCCTTAACAATCCAAAGGACAGCAAATGGGAGGAAGTGTATCTTCAGGCTTTAAAGGAAGAGAAAGAAAGGTTTGTTAAGTATTTGGAGCTTAGAAAGCATAGGTATCTGAAAACGGATGTGATGGAGCTTACCCCTCAAAGGCTCAATCTTCTTTTTGAGCTATACAAGTTTGAGGATGTAGAGCTGAGCGTAGTGTTAGATGAAATGGTAAACCTTTATCGCCAGGTCAAAGGATATGAAGCTACCTTCTCAAGGAGGAACCAGATACAAGCGGTGTTTACCGAGGAGGCTATCGACTACATCTTAAACGAAGTCCTTCGTAACGACCGAGGAGTCTTTTCTTTCTGCGAGAAGGCTTTGTCTCGCATAGAGTATGCCTTACTAAACATAAGGGACATTCAGGGAAGAAAGAAGTTTTACATTACTCCCTTAGCCTTTACAAACCCTGAAAAGTACATTGAAGATTTGCTCACTTTAAAAGCATGATTTTTCTTGCCCTATCTTCAGCCATTCTGGAAAAGGTTTCAGCCCTTTTAGAAAAGTTTAAGCTAAAATACCAGGTAGTTGAAACAGGGGAAGACCTCCTTGAAAAAGCAAGAAAGCAAAAGCCTCAGCTTATCATCTTAGAAAAAGACTTGCCTTTACTTGATGGTTTTTCTGCGACCCTACTTCTTAAGGCACACGAAAAAACAAAGGAAATACCGGTTATCATTGTATGCAAGTGTCATTTCCAAGAGGAGGAAATAAAAGCTCGAGACTGCGGAGCAGATTACATTCTGCATTATCCCTTAAAAGAAGAGGAATTTATCCAAGTTTTAAGCAAGCTTTTAAAGAAAGATTTGAAGCCCAAAGACTAAGGGAGTGTGATTTAAAAATGATCGGAATTTCAAAGCTTTACTGCGGAACTGTAGAGCCTTCTGACCCTTTGAGGTATGGAAGAAGGTCTAAAGACCTTCCTTCTCATCTTCTTCAGTTTTCTGAAGACAAAAAACCCGTTGTTGTCTGGAATGTGACCAAGGCTTGCAATCTTAGGTGTATCCATTGCTATGCCAGCGCAGACAACAGACCTGCCGAAAATGAGCTCACAACCGAAGAGGGCTTTAGGCTTCTTGAAGATTTAGCCCAGTTTGGCTGCCCGGTTGTCCTTTTTTCAGGTGGAGAGCCTTTAGTGAGACCGGATATCTTTGACCTTATTGCTTATGCTGTCCGGCTTGGTCTTAGGGCAGTTCTTTCCACGAACGGGACCTTAATCGACCATGCCCTTGCCAAAGAGCTTAAAAAGTTAGGTTTGTCCTACGTTGGTATAAGTCTTGATGGAATAGGCGAGGTGCACGATAGGTTCCGCGGTTCTAAAGGTTGTTTTGAAAAGGTAATCCAAGCCATTGAAAACTGTCTGAGAGTAGGCTTAAAGGTAGGGCTTAGGTTTACAATAAACAAGTTGAACGCTGAAGAGATCCCCAAGGTGTTTGACTTTGTGGAAGAGATGAAAATTCCTCGTCTCTGCTTTTATCATTTAGTCTATGCTGGCCGGGGAACAAAGCTAATGGAATATGACCTTTCCCACGAAGAGACAAGGAAATGGGTAGACTACATCATCGACCGCACAAAGGAGCTTCACGATAAGGGGCACAAGGTTGAAGTTTTGACGGTTGACAACCATGCAGACGGACCTTATCTCTACCTCCGGATGAAGAGGGAGGGCAATCCAAGGGCAGAGGAGGTCTATCAGCTCCTTCTTATGAACGGAGGAAATAACAGCGGGGTAGGTATTGGATGCGTCTCTTGGGATGGGGAGGTTCATGCCGACCAGTTCTGGAGACACTACTCCTTTGGCAATGTTCGGAAAAGACCATTCAGCGAAATCTGGATGGATACTTCCGACCCTCTCATGGCTAAGCTTAAAGAAAAGAAAAAGCATGTCAAAGGAAGATGTGCGAAATGTCGCTTTCTTGAAGTTTGCGGTGGGAACTTTAGGGTTAGGGCTGAGGCGGCAACAGGCGATACCTGGGCACCTGACCCAGCTTGTTACTTAACCGATGAGGAAATAGGAATTGCTTAGAAAAAGAGGAGGCTGGCTATGGGTAGGATTGAGCGGGCTCTGATAAGTGTTACGGACAAATCTGGGATTGTAGATTTTGCTAAGGAGCTTGAAGCGTTGGGCATTGAAATTGTCTCAACCGGTGGGACTGCTCGCATCTTAAGAGAGGGTGGAGTAAAGGTTGTTGATGTGTCAGAGCTTACAGGCTTTCCTGAGATCCTTGGCGGGAGGGTAAAGACCCTTCATCCTAAGATCCATGGAGGTCTCCTTTTTAAAAGGGATGATGAGGAGCATGTTAAGACAATCAAGGAACAGGGAATAAAGCCCATTGACCTTGTGGTAGTGAACCTTTATGCCTTTGACAAGGTAGTAAAAGAAAAGGGGGACCTGGATACCGCTATTGAAAACATTGACATAGGTGGTCCAACCCTTCTTCGGGCAAGCGCAAAGAACTTCAAGTATGTGACGGTTGTCGTTGACCCTGCGGATTACCCTTTAGTGCTCTCTGAGATTAAAGCTCAAGGAAACACAACGCTTAAGACGAGATTTTACCTTGCTAAAAAGGTCTTTAAGCTTACCAGCGAATACGATAGGATGATCTTTGAGTACCTTTCAACCTTTGAACTTTAAAGAAGCTATATTTTTTGATGTTTTGCCTTTCAGTCGGTGAAAAGAGCTGGAGTGACACTTTAGAGGTAGTTCAAAAGAACGCCCATCTTACCCATCTTTTTGAAATTAGGCTTGATTACTTAGAGGATGATCTCTCGCCTGATAGCATTTCTTCTTTCATTTTGTCATGCCGAGCGGAGCGAGACGCCCCTTCTCTTAAATTTATCTTTACCTGTAGGCTTCCTGAGGAGGGAGGAAAAAGGCATGTTCCAGAGGAAGAAAGGCTACGAATCCTTAAGCATTGTCTTGGGATGGGGGCTTATCTTGTTGACCTTGAATGGAAAGCTTTGAAAGGATATATAAAAAGGCATGGCAATCCTCCTTTCCCTTTGGATAAGACGCTTGTTTCTTTTCATGATTTTGAGGGAACACCCAATGATAGGGCTCTCAAGGGGCTAATGAGGAGCCTGAGCCAAGCTTCCGTAAAATTAGCTAAGGTTGTTTGTTTTTCCGAAAAGCCTGAGGACGGTTTACGGCTCTTAAGTCTTATCCCTTATGGGAGAAGTCTTGGTATGGAAGTTGTAGCCTTTGGTATGGGGGATAAGCTTTCCTGGACAAGGATAGTAAGTTTAATCCTTGGCGCACCTTTTACCTATGTTAGTGCAACTAAAGATAGTGGGACTGCACCGGGTCAACTCGACATCTTATCAGCTAAAAGCCTCTATGAGGGTTTAACTTCATGTATAAGGTCTACGGAATAATCGGATACCCTGTTTCTCATTCTTTATCTCCGGTTATGCACAACCTTGCCTTTCGGGAGCTTGGGGTTAAAGCAGTCTACGGTGCCTTCCCTGTTAAGCCCGAAGACTTAAGCCAGGCTATGAGAGGGGTTAAAGCCCTTGGTATTTCTGGGCTTTCAGTAACCATTCCACACAAAGTAGAGGTGATAAAGTATCTTGATGAGATTGATGGAAAAGCTAAAGAAATTGGGGCTGTAAACACGATAATAAACCGCGAAGGGAGCCTTTTTGGGACAAACACCGATTGGATAGGGGTCTTGAAAGCCTTTAAGGAGGTTGGAGTATCTCTTTCTGGGAAGAGGGTTGTTATTCTTGGGGCAGGTGGAGCAAGCTTAGCCATCATCTACGCTATGATTCAAGCTGGCGCAAAGGAGATAGTCGTTTACAATCGCACCTTCGAGAAGGCAAAGGAGGTGGGAGAAAGGTTTTCCATTTTAGCCTATCCCTGGGAGGCTCTATACGACGCTTATGGAGACATCCTCATCAACGCAACAAGCGTTGGACTGAAAAGCTTTGATTCCCCAGTAGCTAAAGAGGTGGTCTCCCGCTTCTCCATCGTCATGGATTCCGTTTATATTCCTTTAGAGACAAAGCTTCTTGCCATAGCAAAGGAAGAGAATAAAATTACCATAGATGGTTTGAAGATGCTCCTTTATCAAGGAGTTGAGCAGTTTAAGCTATGGACTGGACTTATGCCCCCGGTTGAAAAGATGAGGGAAGCCCTCTACAAAGAAGTCTTAACCATGGAGGTTGAGTTTGGTCTTAGAAAAGGAGATAAGACCGCTTAAAGATTTTAAGAGGGCAAGGCTTAAGGTTCCAAGCTCAAAGAGCTTAACCCAAAGGGCTCTTATTTGCTCAGCCTTAGCCGATGGAAAAAGCCGAATCATAAACCCCCTTTTAAGCGAGGACCCAAGGCTTCTCCTTTCAGCCTTAGAAGCAACTGGCGTTAAAGCAACTTTTTCTGAGAACAACCTTATTATAGAAGGCGTAGGTGGAAGACCAAGCCTTTCTGGAGAGAAGGTTTATCTTGGCAACAACGGAACGGGCACAAGGTTTTTTATCGCCTATGCAAGCCTTGGGCGGGGAAGCTTTGTTGAAGTCTTTGGTAAAGAAAGGCTTCACGAAAGACCCGTTGCCCCTCTGCTTTCTGCCTTAAAAAGCTTATCAGCAAACATCGAATGCTTAGAAAGAGAGGGCTATCTACCTATAAGGATATATGAGGGAAAGCTTAAGGGAGGAAAAGTTAGCCTCCCCGGGAATGTAAGCAGTCAGTTTATCTCAGCCCTTCTGCTAATTGGTCCTTACCTTAGCGGAGGGCTCACTGTGGAGGTTGAGGGTGAGCTCTTGTCTGCAGGCTATGTAGAGATGACCATTGAGGTGATGAAACACTTTGGCGTAGATGTTGAGAGGGTTATGGATGGTTTTAGGGTTAAGGAGGGCTTCTATAAGGCAACAGAGTATGAAGTCCCTGCCGATGCCTCAAGCAGTTCCTACTTTTTGAGCATTCCCCTTATCTTAGGAAGGGGAGAGGTCTACATAGAAAACTATTCAGCGACTTCATCCCAGCCTGATGTTGCACATCTTACCTTCTTAAAGGAGATGGGGGCTAAGATTGAGGTCCTGCCTCTTGGGGTTAAGGTATCCTTTGAGGGAAGACCCAAGGCTTGCGAGTTTAACATTGGTAATTGTCCGGACCTTTTTCCCACTCTTTGCGTGCTTTTAGCCTGCGCAGAAGGAAAGGGCATAATCCGAGGTGCACCCCATCTTCGGTATAAAGAAACGGACCGCATAAAGGCTATGGCAACGGAGCTTAAAAAGCTTGGCGTTGAAGTTGAAGAGCTACCCGATGGCATTGTGATCGAGGGTAGGGAAGATTTTAAGCCTGCAAGGATAAACACTTACGATGACCACCGCATAGCCATGTCCTTTGCCATCCTTGGGCTAAGATGCGGAGGTCTTATCATCGAGAACCCAGCTTGTGTTGAAAAGTCCTATCCAGAGTTTTGGGAACACTTGGAAAGCGTCTACACTCAAAATTCATGAAAAAGAGCTGGGATAAGGTTATTTTAATCGGGTTTCGTGGGGCAGGCAAAACAACTGTTGGCAAGTTCTTAGCGGAAAGACTAAATCTTCCTTTCCTTGACCTTGACGATGAAGTCCAAAGAAGAGTTGGTCTATCCATAAAAGAGATGGTTGAAAGGTATGGTTGGAGCTATTTTAGAGAGATGGAAAAGGAAGTGCTTGAGGACCTTATAGAAAAAGAGAGATGCGTTGTTGCCCTTGGAGGAGGGAGCGTTTTGCATGAAGACCTCATGGAAAAGCTAAAGAACAGGGCCTTCATCATCTATCTTAAAATTTCTCCCGCTACGGCTGTAGAAAGAATAACCAAAGATTCCAAGTCTGAGCAAACCCGACCTTCGCTTTCAGACCTTTCTTTGGTTGAAGAGGTTGAAAAGGTATTAAAGGAAAGAGCTCCACTTTACGAGAAGTATGCGGACATTATAATAGAGGCTGATAAAGAGGATTTAAATACGCTTCTTAAGGAAATTTTGAAACATTTGGAAGACGAGCCATGGCGCTAACCATACCGGATGCCATCCAAGCCTCGGTTTCTGAAGTCTTAGGGACCTATCTTGGCAAACAGCCAAACCTTAAAGCCACGGAGGTTAGGAAGGAAAACACCGCTCTTGGGGAAATTTCAGCTATCATCGGTTTAACCGGGGATAAGGTCCAAGGTGCCTTTGTGGTGTCAGTGGAAAAGGAGCTTCTTTTTGAGGTCATGAAGGTTTTACTGGGGGAGGCTCCATCTGAAATAAATGAGGAGGCTTTAGACATGGCGGGTGAGCTTGCCAACATGATCTGTGGGAGCTTTCGTAAGCGTTTTGAACAGATAGGGACAACCCTCAAAGCTTCTGTTCCAAGCATGATCACCGGGAAAGATTATCAAATTCATGCCCTCTGCAAAACACCAAGGATAGCCTTTAAGTTTGAGCTTGACGGAAAGCACATCTACGTTGAGTTCTGTTTAGACAAATTAGGTTAAAGACTTATGGGGGGGTTAGCTATGGAGATAAGAACCCACCGCCGAATTGACCAGAGCTTAAGCGGTGTTCCTGTTGAGCTTTCTCAAGGAAAAGCCATCGTTAAGCTTAAGACTGATGAGCGGATGGTTGCGGATGAATACGGTCTAATCCATGGTGGGTTTATCTTTAGCCTTGCGGACTATGCAAGCATGCTTGCCGTAAACGAGGAGACTGTGGTCTTAGCCAAGGCTGAGGTTAAGTTTTTAAAACCAGTGAAACTTGGCGATGAGGTCGTAGCTACCGCTGAAGTAAAGGGCACTGAAGGTAAAAAGAGGTTTGTTTCCGTTGAAATAAAAAGAGGTGATGAGGTTGTTTTTACAGGAGAATTCCTATGCGTTGTCCCTGAAAAACATGTATTAGCTTAAGTTTTCTTCTTTACCTTAAGCCTTAATCCTTCTTTCCCTAAGATCAAAACCTCTTCCCCTACTGGGATTATCTCGTCTGCCGTTGCAGACCAGATCTCCCCTGAGACAAAGACCTTTCCCCCTTTAGGGGATACCTCTTCAATAACTTTCCCTGTTGTCCCTATCAAAGAAAACTCCCCTGATACTGGCTTTTTTCTTTGAGTCTTTACTACTAAATAAGCAGTTCCTCCAAAAAGTAGAGAAAAAGTGATGGCGACCGTGTAGAGTAAAGGCATATAAACTCTAAGCCAAGGAGGATTGTCCCCAAAAAGGAGAAGGGAGCCTAATAGTAGGGATATGACTCCACCGATGGCTAAGAGACCATGAGAGGGGACTTGAGTTTCAAGGAAAAATAGGAGCCCGGCAAGGAGGATTAGGGCTAAGCCAGCATAGTTCACAGGAAGAATGCTAAGCCCAAATAGGGCAAGGATCAGGCATATAGCTCCAACCACACCAGGTAAGATGGCTCCAGGATTGGTGAACTCAAGATAAAGCCCAAGAAGCCCAAGCATCAGCAAAAAGTAGATTAGATTTGGATTGGTTAAGACTTTGAATACTCGAGTTTTTAAGTCTTCTTCTATCCGGATAAGTTCATAAGGTTTAAGCCTTAGCTCGACCTCGCGGTTTTTAATGTTAACTTTTCGTCCGTGTGCCTCATCAAGGAGCTTTTGCAAGTCTTCAGCGACGATTTCGATAACACCCTTCCGAAGAGCTTCCTTTTCAGTGAGGCTTACGCTTTTTTTTACCATCTCTTCCGCAAACGTTTGGTCTCGTCCTCTCAATTCCGCAAGGTTTTTAGCATAGGCGGCAAGGTCGTTTGCTATCTTTTCCATGACCTTTGGGTCAGCTTTGCCTGAAAGCTCTACGGGATGGGCTGCTCCAACATGGGTTCCCGGAGCCATGGCAGCTAAGTGGCTTGCAAGCACGATAAAAGCTCCAGCAGAGGCTGCCCTTGCTCCTGAAGGAGACACATAAACTATGATGGGCACCTCACTATCAAGCATGGCTTTTACTATCTCCCTTGTAGACTCAACCAACCCCCCTGGTGTATCAAGCTCTATCACCAAGGCTTGAGCTCCCTCTTTTTGCGCCTTGGATATGGCAGAAATGATAAAGTTTGCCGTAGCAGGTGTTATGGCAGAATCCACTTTAAGGAGATAGACTCGCGCCCCATGTGATTTTGAGACAAGCGCTAAAAAAACAACCAAAAAGAATAAAGCTAAGAGAACTCCTTTTTTAAGCATTCTTTAACCCTCTGTAGGTCTTCCCATATTAAGCGTCTTACTTGAGAATTCTTAGTCATGTCTTCCGGATGAAAGGTAAAGAATAGAGGTATCCCCTCAAAGTTAAAGGTAGCTTTTCTTGCTTCATTTAGGGTGATCTTTCTTTCTGTCCCGAGAAAAGACTTTATCGGCGTTGAGCCAAAGCAGAGGATGACTTTTGGTTTTATCACTTGGATTTGCTTTAATAAGTGTTCTTTACAGGCTAAAACCTCCTCGTCCTCCGGGGGTCTATCGTTGTAGGGACGACACTTTACCGCATGGGTAAGGAAAACATCCTCAAGGTTTAAGGCCAAGGTCTGCAAAAGCCTCTGAAGCATGGTGCGGTAGCCACCAGTAATAACAAGACCTTGTAGTTCTTCATCCCTCCTTGGATAGTCAAGGATGCCCATGATTTTGGCTGAAAGCTTTCCTTCACCAAAAATAGCTGCTTTCCTTGTTTGAGAAAGGGGACAAGCTGTGCAGTTTAGAACCTCTTCCTTTAATGTGTGTTCGTCAACAAAGAACTTTTTTGGCTTTTTTATTTCCGAAAGAAATTTTTCTATCCTTGGAGTTTTAGGAAGCTCCTCAATTTCTAAGTTCTTTAAGTAAATAAAATAGGGTCTAAGGATAGAATACTTACCCATTTTTTTTTATCCCATTTTATTTATAGTATAACTTTTAGTTGTTACTTGTCAAAAGCTTTAATTAGCAGTAGATTTTTTAAAACTTTGAAGAGGGAGGTTTTATGGGAAGGATCGTTATCAATCAAGATGGTACTTTAACTGTCCCTGATGACCCAGAAATTCCCTACATTGAAGGAGATGGGATCGGGCAGGACATCACACCTGCCATGATCAAGGTTGTTGATGCCGCGGTTGACAAAGCCTATGGAGGTAAAAGGAAGATAAAATGGATAGAGGTTTTAGCTGGGGAAAAGGCTTTCAAAGAGACAGGTAACTATCTTCCTGAGGAGACGCTTAAGACTATCAAGGAGTGTGTCGTTGCTATCAAAGGTCCGCTTACCACTCCTGTTGGGGGTGGCTTTAGAAGCTTAAACGTAACTCTAAGACAAGTTTTAGACCTCTATGCCTGCGTTCGACCGGTTCGCTGGATACCTGGAACACCAAGCCCGGTCAAACATCCTGAAAAGGTGAACATGATAATCTTTCGCGAAAACACCGAAGATGTCTACGCTGGGATTGAGTTTGAATCAGGCTCAAAGGAAGCAAAAAGACTGATAGAATTTTTACGCGAAGAGTTGAAAAAACCGGTTCGGGAAGATGCTGGGATTAGCATAAAGCCCATCAGCCCCTTTGGGTCAAAGAGGCTTGTTCGCAAGGCTATAAAATACGCTTTAGAACATAAGCTCCCAAGCGTGACCTTAGTGCATAAGGGAAACATCATGAAGTATACTGAGGGAGCCTTCAGAAACTGGGGCTACGAAGTGGCAAAGGAAGAGTTTCCTGAGGTTACGGTGGCTGAAGAGGAAATTCCAACCAGATTTCCAAACGGTGTTCCCGAGGGTGTGGTAGTGATAAAGGACCGTATCGCTGATGCTATGTTCCAGTGGGCTCTCCTTCGCCCTGAGGAGTATAGCATCCTTGCAACGCCAAACCTAAACGGTGACTACCTTTCCGATGCTTTAGCAGCTCAGGTAGGTGGGCTGGGTATGGCACCGGGTGCTAACATCGGAGATGGCTACGCGGTGTTTGAGGCAACCCACGGCTCAGCCCCAAAGTATGCTGGGCTTGATAAGGCAAACCCTTCATCGCTCATCCTTTCCGCAAAGATGATGCTCGAATACATAGGCTGGAAAGAAGCGGCTGACCTCATTTGGGAGGCTTTAGCTAAGACCATTCAAAGCAAAGTAGTAACTTATGACCTTGCAAGGCAGATGGAGGGCGCCCGAGAGGTAAAGTGTTCGGAGTTTGCCGAGGAAGTTGTAAAAAATATCTATGAAACGCAGTCCTGAAATAAGAATAGTACCTCGCAAAGCCTCAACATGAACCCAAAAACAAGATTTTGAACACCATTAAAAAACGAGTTTGATATCTAAAAGGAGGAAGGCTACCATGAGCGAATACAATTTCGCTCAGATTGAGAAGAAGTGGCAGGAGGTCTGGGAGAAAGAGGGCGTTTATCATTCCGACCCTGACCCAAAGAAACCAAAATACTATGTCCTTGAGATGTTCCCTTATCCTTCAGGTCGAATCCACATGGGGCATGTGAGAAACTATACCCTTGGAGACATCATAGCAAGGGTCAAACGGATGAAAGGCTACAATGTGCTTCATCCTATGGGATGGGATGCCTTTGGGCTTCCTGCTGAAAATGCCGCTCTCAAGCACGGTGTTCATCCTGCAGACTGGACCTTTTCCAACATCGCTTACATGAAAGCTCAGCTAAAAAAACTTGGGTTTAGCTACGATTGGAGGAGGGAGATTACCACCTGCACGCCGGATTACTATCGTTTTGAACAGAAATTTTTTATCGAGATGTATGAACGGGGCTTAGCCTACCGGAAAAAGACCTTGGTTAATTGGTGTCCGAAGGACCAAACAGTTCTTGCTAATGAGCAGGTTGAAGATGGAAGGTGCTGGAGATGCGGAACCGAGGTTACATTGAAGGAAATGGAAGGGTGGTTTTTAAAGATAACCGCCTATGCTGAAGAGCTCCTTCAAGACCTTGATAAGCTTGAAGGAAAATGGCCAGAAAAAGTCATCACCATGCAGAGAAACTGGATCGGAAAAAGCGTTGGAGCAGAGATTAAGTTTTTCGTGCCGGATTTAGAAGAGGACTTAATCGTTTACACCACAAGACCCGATACCCTCTTCGGTGCAACCTTTGTTGCTCTTTCCCCAGAGCATGAACTGGCAAAAAAACTCGCCGAAAAAAAGGGGCTTAAGGCAAAGCTTGAGGAGTTTATTGAAAAGGTCCGTAAGGAGAGAAGAGCTATCGAGGAGGGTAGGGCAGAAAAAGAGGGGCTTTTCCTTTCCGCTAAAGCCTACCATCCACTGACCAAGGAGAGCATTCCTATCTTTGCCGTAAACTATGTCCTCATGGAGTATGGGACCGGTGCTATCATGTGCGTCCCAGCCCATGACCAGAGGGATTTCGAATTTGCCAAAAAATACGGCTTACCCATAAAGGTAGTCATAACTCCTAAGGATAAGGTTTTAAAGGCTGAGGAGCTGGAATCTGCCTATGAAGACCCAGGCGTCCTTATAAATTCTCACGAATTTTCTGGTCTCTGGAGCGAGGAAGCAAAAGAAAGGATCATTGCTAAGCTTGAAGAGCTCTCTCTTGGCAGAAAGAAGGTGACTTACCGGCTTAGGGACTGGGGAGTTTCTCGCCAACGCTACTGGGGTTGTCCTATACCCATGGTCTACTGCGAAAAGTGTGGCATCGTGCCAGAAAGGATTGAAAACCTTCCCGTAGTTTTACCCCTTAATGTTCAGATAGACAAAACCGGAAAAAGCCCTCTTCCTTATCTTGAAGACTTTGTGAACACTACCTGCCCAAAGTGTGGCGGAAGGGCAAGAAGAGAAACAGACACCTTCGACACCTTCGTTGAGTCCTCTTGGTATTTCTTACGCTTTGCCTCGCCAGACCCTGAGCTCCCCTTTAGAAGAGAGGATATAGAATACTATCTCCCTGTTGACCAATACATAGGGGGCATCGAACATGCCATCCTGCATCTTCTTTACGCTCGGTTCTTTACCAAGGTGCTAAGAGACCTTGGATACATAAACTTTGATGAACCCTTTGAAAGGCTTTTGACTCAAGGTATGGTGATCAAAGAGACCTACCGCTGCCCAGTTCATGGCTGGATTTATCCAGAGGAGGTTTCTTCTGAGGGCAAATGCCTAAAAGATGGCTGCGGTGAGAAGGTTGAGGTTGGAAAACCCGAAAAGATGTCAAAGAGTAAATGCAACATCGTTGACCCCGATGAGATGATAGATAAATACGGAGCGGACACGGTGAGGCTCTTTATTGCCTTTGCCGCCCCACCTGAGAAGGACCTTGAATGGAGCGAGCACGGCATAGAAGGAGCCTTCAGGTTCCTAAAAAGACTTTATTCGCTCGTTTCTTCTTATGCCGATGAGCTTCGTGAGGTTGAGCTAAAAGAAGAAGAACTAAAGGATCTTTCAGACAAACTTCTGAAGCTCCGCAGAAAGCTTCATCAAACGATTAAGAAGGTGCATGTTGACTTTGAAGAAAGGCTTCACTTCAACACAGGAATTGCCGCCATAATGGAATTTTTAAACCATCTTCAGGATACTTTGAAGGAGCTTTCCCCAGATGAGATTAAAGATCATAAGACTAAGATTTTACTCAAAGAGGTCTTCATTAAAACTTTGCTTCTTCTTTCACCCGTTTGTCCCCATATTTGCGAAGAGCTTTGGGAGAAGCTTGGAGGAGAGGGGAGGATTGTCAACGCTAAATTTCCCACCTTTGACCCCGCCCTTCTAAAGGAAGAAACCTTCGTGCTTGTGATCCAGGTCAACGGTAAGGTGAGAGACCAGGTTGAGGTGCCCGTTGATATTACTAAGGAAGAGGCGCTCGAGCTTGCTTTATCCCTTCCGAAAGTAAAGAAATTTGTTGAAGGAAAGAGCATAAAGAATGTGGTCTTCGTTCCTCAGAAGCTTATTAATATTGTGGTTTAGCTGTTTTCTTTATGCCTGTGGGTATACCCCCGCCGAAAAACCTACCCTTGTTAATCCAGAATGGAAAACCATCTACATTCCCCCTTGGAAGAACTATACAGGTGAGAAGGCAGTAGGGGAGCTCTTAGCCCAGGAGTTAAGAAAAAAGATAGCCCAAGACGGGTTTTTAGTTCCGGTGTATTCCCCGGATTCTGCAGATCTAATCCTCCAAGGCGAGGTCCTAAAAGTTTACTTTGAGCCCGTAGCTTACGCTACCTTTTTACAGACTAAGACAAGAAAAGTCCAGTTTGAAGGAAGGTTTGTCTTGATCGAGAGAACAACGGGTAAAAAGATTTACGAAAATCCAAAGATTACGAGGTATGAAACCTATCGCGTGACCGAGGTCACATCAAACCTTTTAAATCTTGGTAAGGACGAAGCTCTACGCCTTTTGGTAAAGGATTTGTCAGAGCTTATTATGCAAGAGCTCTTTTATCGCTAAGGTGAATACCAAGATTTGAAGCCTTCGATTGTCTCTCTTATCTCCTTTGGGTCAAGAAATCTCAACCCAAGCTTATCAGCCATCTTCAACACACCTTGGTCAGCAGAAACCACTATTCCATCAAGCTCCAAAGCAAGTAAAATAAGTTCTAAATCTTCCTTAGAATCTACGATACCTTCCCTTAGGACCTCTCGGTATCTTCTTCGTAAAAATTTGAGGACCTCTTCTGGTTTTTTTTGAAGGGCAGTTTTTACTGCCTCCTCAGCAACCCTTAAACCTTTGTTTATCCTTGCTCTTAAGTCTTCTATGAATTCATACATCAAAAAAGCTGGTATATAAAGTTCATACTTTTTGGGAGATTTGATCTTGAGGACTGAACGAGCCTTGGGAGGGACTCTAAGGTCAGAGATCATTCTTTTTAATTCTTCGTAGATAGAGGTAGGGATGTAGACCGAAACCTCTCCCTCAACTTCGCTTACAATAAGTAAGAAGTTTTTAAAAGCAGCCGACGGAGAATCTCCAAATTGAGCATACACATTTGGATTAGTAAAGATGCTTGTATCACAAACAAGCCTTTCTTTTTCCATGA
Source organism: Thermodesulfobacteriaceae bacterium (assembly GCA_049414625.1). GTDB lineage: Bacteria > Desulfobacterota > Thermodesulfobacteria > Thermodesulfobacteriales > Thermodesulfobacteriaceae > WYEG01. Next base: position 58,244 of record JBMSAU010000122.1, on the reverse strand, counting down.
TGTTTATTCTAAGATTTTTTCATAAGAGGGCAAGTGGGATTTCCCTTTCCTTTTATTCTCATGAAATACCCCCTATTTGTGGTATGATAAAAAAATATGAACCTCAGACGCATGATCATTGCGCTTCTCGGTTTAGTTTTTGTCTTGTTCATCCTTTGGTTATCCTACAAAGGGAGGCTTTTTGAGAGCCTTTTTGGAGGAGTGTATAAGATATTTTTCTCCGTTGAATCTCATCTTGCTCAGAAGACTAAGGAATTTTTCTCGTCCTACGTCTTTCTTGTTGACCTAAAGAAGGAAAATCAGCAGTTAAAGGAGGAAAATTTGGTATTGAAGCAAAGGCTTGCTGAGGTTCTTGATGCGATGAAGCTTTGCTCAGAGTATGAGAAGTTTCTTAAGGCTACCTCATCCATTAAACATCCTAAGGTTCCGGCAAGGATAATCTATAGAGCCATCGACCCCTTTTCGGATTTTATTCTTATTGACCGAGGTAGCAAAGACGGTGTTCAACCCCAGATGCCTGTTTTAGCCCTTTTTGGTAATTCCGCTATAGGCTTAATCGGACAAGTAATAGAAGCCTATCCAAACTTTAGCAAAGTTATGTTGATTACCGACCCTTCTTTTGCGGTAGATGTTAAAATAGTGCGAACAGGGGATAGAGCTATAGTTCGAGGAAAAGGCGAGCCTATTCTATCTTTGGAATACCTTCCGCTCTATTCCCAAGTTCAACCAAAGGATATTGTGGTTACCTCAGGGCAGGATGCCCTGTTTCCGGCAAATCTAATCATCGGAGAGATCATTTCTGTCAACAAGGACCCTCAGGGCCTTTTTAAGCAAGGTGAAGTAAGACCTTATGTTGATGTATACAATCTGAACTGGGTTGCCGTGATATTGCAAATACCAGAAATTCCTCTGTAGAATGAATAGCAAACAGTTTTTTTTCCTTTTTTTACCCCTCTTTTTCTTCTTATCATTGATAGAAAATTTTATGGTTAATTTATTTTCCTATCGTTTATTTGATGTTTATATCAGTCTTTTTCTTTCAATGCTTGTTCTATTTAAACCAACCTTCTTCCTTATTTTGAGTTATTTTATGATTAGTCTAATAAAAGGATTTAACGATTTTTTACATTACTATTTTTGGTTCTTCATTTTTATAACTTTCCAAGCCTTATGGTTTTTTTATAAGAACTATTTTAAAATAGAAAAATTTTCTATGATATTGATCTTTTGGGGAATTTTTTGTTTGTTTCTGTTTTTGATTAAAATTTTATATTTTTATAATTTGATTAATCAGCCAAAAATCGATTTACTTTTCAAAGTTTTTTATAAAGGTTTATTATATTTCGGTCTTACTTATTTTTTTGCTTATGTTTTTTATCTTCTACAAAAGAAAGTGTTATTAAAAGATGAATCTGAAAATAAGGTCTAACCGTAGGCACAAGCTTGAAGATAACAGGTATGCAGATACTACTGAATTAGAAATCATATGGAAACGAAGGATCTTCTATGTCCAAATCCTTTTATTTGTCATACTTCTCTTACTTATTGGACGTGCCTTTCAGCTACAAATTCTTAAACACAGTTACTATTTAAAAAAAGCTAAAGAACGGACGGTGACAACATATATAATTCGGGCCCCAAGAGGTGAGATTATTACCTCAGATGGTGTAGTGGTAGCTACCAATCGCGCAGTCTTTCAGCTTTACCTTGACCCAGAATCTATAAAAGGAAAGGAAGAGGAGGTTTTAGTTAAGCTGAGCAAAATCTTGCAAGAAGACTTCGGTCAGCTTAAAGAGAGGTATTACTTTGCCAAAAAAAGATACTTTGGTAGGGTTCTTTTGAAAAGAGACCTAAGTTGGGATGAGGTTAGCAAAATCTTGGTCCGACAATACTATTTACCCGGGGTTATAGTTGAAGTTGAAGCCGAAAGGTATTACCCTTACGGAGAAGCTTATTTTCATCTTTTAGGTTATGTGGCAAGAATTGACCAGTCGGAGTATAAGAAGCTGAAGGATAAGGGCTATTCCCCTGAGGATTACATCGGGAAAAGCGGGATAGAAAGGTTGTTTGAAGAGTATCTTCGAGGTGAAAATGGAAGAATTGAGGTAGAAAGGGATGCTAAAGGTAGGCTTGGAAAGGTCTTGGCTAGGGTTCCTCCAAAGGCAGGGAAAGATTTAGTTATAAGTGTCAACCATAAACTTCAGATGACGGCTTATGAGTTACTAAAAGATAAAAGAGGAGCCATCGTTGCCTTATCCCCTAAGGATGGCTCTCTACTTGCCTTGGTTAGTAGTCCAGCTGTTGACCCAAACAAGTACCTTACAGGCTTTAGCCCAGAGGAATGGAAAGCCTTAATTTCTGACCCGAAGAAACCTCTCTTAAATCGAGCCATACAGCCCTATCCTCCTGGTTCAACTTTTAAGCTTGTCACAGCCCTTGCCGGTCTTCAATCAGGGGTCATAAAACACTCAAAATCTTCTGCCTTTTGTTCGGGTGGTTTCCCCTTTGGTCAGAGGGTTTTTCGTTGCTGGGAAAGGAAAGGACATGGTAGCGTTGACTTTTTTAAAGCCATTGCTCAATCCTGCGATGTATACTTCTACAATCTTGGGTTAAAGCTAGATATCGACTTTTTGGCAAAGGTTGCTCGTAGCCTTGGTCTTGGCTACCCTACTGGACTTGGCTTTCTGGATGAAAAGTCTGGGATAATTCCAGATAGGGCTTGGAAGAAAAAAAGATTTAATGAGGATTGGTATGCTGGAGAGTCTATCATTGTGGCCATCGGACAGGGATATGTCACCACAACCCCAATCCAGATGGCTAAAGCATATTCGGTGCTCGCTAACGGAGGATATAAATATAAAGTCAGCGTTGCTCGGGAGGTGAGGGATAAAAACGGAACGGTTTTAAAAAGGTTTGAACCAATCTTAGAGGAACGGGTCTCACTTGACCCTGAGCATCTTTCTTGGCTTCATGAGGGGCTAAAACAGGCGGTAGAGATAGGGACGGGAAAGTCAGCTCGTGTGCCCGGTCTTCAGGTTTACGGAAAAACCGGGACCGCTCAAGTTGTGGCTCTTGAGAGAAAAAGGGCACACCTTGAGGATCATGCCTGGTTTGTTAGCTTTGCAGGAAATAGTAGTATAGATATTGTTACTTCAGTCTTTGTAGAGCATGGTGGGTCTGGAGGACGAGTGGCCGCACCCCTTGCTGGAGAGCTTTATCGAGCCTACTATGGATTGCCCTCGCAACGAAAACCTAAGGAAAAGGAGAGCGCAGAGGAAGAAGCGCATGAGGAAACACCCTTAGAGCTTTTACTCAATTTACCACCTTTGGAGGAAAGGTAAGCCCAATGAGAGAACAGAAAGAAGAGTTAAATACTATCGTTAATTTCATTAAAGATAATCTGTTTGCTTGGGTAGCTTTTTTGGGATTAATTTTTATTGGGATTCTTAATCAATTTAACATGGGTGAAAGCACAATCCATATTTATAAAAATATTGCTTGGCATTTTATTGGTTTTTTAATTTTTTTGATTTTTGTGTTTAAGGTTGATTTCAATAGAGTTTCTCCTCAAATTTACCTTTTCTCCTACCTCTTTTTGACGCTTTTGATGTTTATACTTGCCCTCCTCAAGAAACGATGGCTTGTTATTGGTCCTATTAGTCTTCAACCCTCAGAATTTTTAAAAGTTGTGCTTGTGCTTCTTTTTAGCTATATGGTAAGCAAACGAAGAGGCCTACCTTTAAGCCCTAAGGATTGGTTGATGTTTTTTATCATTCTAATTATTCCACTTCTATTTCTCGTGGTCGTTGACCTTGACTATGCCTTTATTATCGGCGGGATGTTTTTTGTCTTTTTTATGGTTTTAGGCCTGCCAAAGAGGTTTGTTGTAGGGATGACTGTAGGATTATTAATTTTCGGTGCTCTACTAGCACCTATAGCCTGGCAGAAGCTTAAACCTTATCAAAAGGGTAGAATTTATGGCTATTTAGCTCCAGAGAAGTATTATAAAACATGGGGCTATCAGGTCTATCAATCTTTGATTGCCATTGGTTCGGGTGGATTGACTGGACAGGGTTTTAGGCAGGGATGGTCAACAAGATTAAACTACCTTCCAGCAAAGCATACCGATTTAGCCCTTGCCGTATGGGCCGAAGCCTTTGGCTTTTTAGGGGTTTTGGTTTTTTTAAGTCTCTATGGCTACCTTCTTTACTGGGGTCTCACTTTATCTCACCAGGTAAAGGACCTCTTTGGTAAGTACTTAATCGTAGGGGTAGTTTTACTCTTATTGTGGCAACTCTTTTTTAACTTCGGAGGAGCAATGGGTTTACTCCCTATGACCAGTATCCCTCAACCCTTTTTAAGCTATGGTGGTTCTATAACGATTACGACCTATCTAATGCTTTCTTTCCTATTTAATTTCGCAAAAAGAAAAAGTCTCTTTAAATAGCTTGAATTTTTATAATGAAATAGGGGTTGACATCCCACTTGAAGTAGTTAAAAGTTGTAAGATTAAAGTATGGCTTAGATTTTAAGCAAAGGAGCATAACTATGCTTTCATTCGATATCAGCTTGATTGTTCAGATAATCCAAACGATAGTATTAGCCATTATTCTAAACGCCCTTTTGATTAAACCCATTATGAAAAATTTTGAAGAAAGAAGAATGCGTTTCCAAGGGTTGGAAAGGGAGATTGAAGATTATAATCTAAAAGCAAAAGAGTTGCTAGAGAAGTATCAGCAAACTCTTCATGAAGCTAGGAGTGAGGGGTTAAAGAAACAGGAGCTTTTAAAGGAAGAGGCAAGAAAGATTGAGAGAGAAAAGCTTCAGGCTGTGATGAAGGAAGCTGAAGCGAAAAAGAAAGAGTGGGAAAAAGTATTTAGTAGAGAGTTTGAGGAGCTCCGTCAACAGCTTTTAGCCCAAAAGGAAACACTGGCAAACTTGATCATCGAGAAGCTGGTTGGGAGGAGAGTATGAAAATTCTAGCCCTTTGCTTTTTAATTCTTTCTTTTTTAGGCCAGGTAGTTTATGGAGCAGCAGAGGGGCATCATGGTATAACTCCCACCCAAATTCAAAATCTTATCTGGTGGACGGTAAATTTTTTAGTCCTTCTTATCATTCTTTATAAGCTTTTGCGGAAACCCATAGTCAGCTTTCTTCAGAATAGAAGAGAGGTTATTCAGAGAGAGTATGAAGAGCTCCTTCGGAAAAAAAGAGAAGCTGAAGCCCAATATTTAGAATTGCAAGCAAAATTAAAAGACATGGAAGATGAGGCTAAACAGATTTTACAGAACTACATAGAGCAGGGGCAGAAGGAGAAGGAAAGAATTATTAAAGAGGCTGAAGAGCAGGCAAAAAGGATCATGGAGCAAGCTGACCTTTACATCAAACACGAATTAGAAAAAGCAAAAGAGGTGCTCCGTAAGGAGTTGGCGCAAGAAGTGATCAAGCTTACGGAAGAGAGGTTGCTTAGAGGGTTAACCATAGAGGATCACAAGAGAATATTCCGGGAGGTTGTGGAAAGTTTAAAAGGTTCAACCATAGTTAAGCATTAGGATAAGAGGATAGGAGGAGCGCCTTGAGAGCGATAACCACAGCTTTAAAGTATGCTAAGGGATTGTTTGAGGTTGCTAGAGAAAAGGGTAAGATTAAAGAATTTTGGGATGAGCTTTCCGCTTTTAGGAATTTTATAAAAGAGGTTCCTGAAGCTATAAATGTCCTTCAAAGCCCCATCTATCCGCCAGACCTAAAACAAGAAATTCTTGATGAAATCTTCAAACAAATTAAATTAGACCCAGATATTGAAAAGTTTTTGCGACTATTAGTTGAGAGAAGAAGGATGCATCTATTCAATGAGATAGTAGAAATGTATCGTGCACTTCTTGACGAGGAACTTGGTATTATAAGAGGTGAAGTGATAGCGCCGATTGAGCTATCTCCTGAGGAGGTTGAAGAAGTCAGGCAGGTATTACGAGAGAAGTTTGGTGAGGAGGTTTATTTAGATCTAAAAGTTGACCCGAGCATAATAGGCGGTTTAATGATAAAAATAGGAGATTTTGTGTGGGATGCCACTTTTAAAAGACAGTTGAGAGTTATACAGGAAATTATTGAGAAGGGGGTGCTATAGATGGAGGCAATAAAAGCACAGGAATTAAGCGACCTTATTAGGAAGCGTATTGAGGAATTTGAGAAAAAAGTGAACCTTGAGGAGATGGGAGTTGTGATTTCCGTTGCAGACGGTGTGGCGAGAGTTTTTGGTTTACGCAACTGTGAATACATGGAGCTTATTGAGTTTCCTGATAGCGGTGAGGTAGGAATTGCTCTTAACCTTGAGTTTGATAATGTGGCAATTCCTATTATGGGGGATTATACCAAGATCAAAGAAGGTGACATTGCGAGAAGAACAGGTAGAGTGGCATCCATTCCGGTAGGGGAAGCGGTTTTAGGGAGAGTTATCGACCCCGTTGGAAGACCTCTTGACGGAAAAGGACCAATTGAAGCTAAAGAGTATAGGCGTATCGAGGTCAAGGCACCTGGTATCATAATGAGGAAGCCAGTGCATGAGCCTCTGTATACAGGAATAAAGGCTATTGATGCAATGACACCTATAGGAAGAGGGCAGAGGGAACTTATCCTTGGTGACAGGCAGACTGGTAAGACGGCAATAGCTATTGATGCAATTTTGGCTCAGAAGGATACGGATGTTTACTGCATTTATTGCGCTATCGGACAGAAAAAATCAACGGTTGCCCAGATAGTGGAAACTTTAAGAAAATACGGAGCTATGGAGTACACCACAGTAGTTGCAGCTTGTGCTTCGGACCCAGCAGCCCTTCAGTGGATTGCACCTTATTCAGCCTGTGCTATCGGTGAGTACTTTAGGGATACAGGAAGACATGCTCTTGTTATCTATGATGACCTATCTAAGCAGGCAGCAGAGTATCGGGAGATTTCCCTACTTTTGAGAAGACCTCCGGGGCGTGAGGCCTATCCTGGTGACATCTTTTACAACCACTCGAGGCTTCTTGAGAGGGCAGCAAAGCTTGATGATAAATATGGTGGTGGTTCCTTAACTGCTTTACCGATCGTTGAAACCTTGCAGGGAGACGTGTCAGCTTATATTCCAACGAACGTTATCTCTATTACTGATGGGCAGATTTATCTTGAGCCTGGTTTATTCTTTGCAGGTATAAGACCAGCCATTAACGTAGGGTTGTCAGTGTCGAGGGTTGGAGGAGCAGCGCAAATTAAGGCTATGCGTCAGGTAGCTGGTAGGCTTAGGCTTGAGTTAGCTCAGTATCGAGAGCTTGCTGCCTTTGCTCAGTTTGGTTCTGAGCTTGATAAGGCTACTCAGAGGATTCTTCATAGAGGAGCAAGGCTTGTTGAGATATTGAAGCAACCTCAGTATCAGCCATTACCTGTAGAAAAACAGGTCTGCATCCTTTTTGCTGGAACGAGAGGTTTCCTTGATGAGATGCCCCTTGAAGTTATTGGCCAGTATGAGAAGGAGCTATACGAGTTTATCGGAAGTAGATATCCAGAAATCTATCAAGAGATCAGGGAAAAGAAAGAGATAACCCCTGAGCTTGAAGAGAAGATGAAAAAGGCTTTATCTGAGTTTAACGAAGAGTTTAAGAGGACTCATAATATACAACCAGTTCCAGTGCCCTAGTAGAGGAAAGGGTGGCTTGGGGTGAGATAGCTTAGGAGGAAAAAAGCATGCCTGGTCTTCGGGACTTAAGAAAGAAGATAGAGGCGATAAAGAAGATAGGTCAGATTACCAAAGCAATGAACATGGTTGCTTCTGCAAAGTTAAGAGGTCTTCAGGGACGTTTAGAGGGTCTTCGTCCATATAGGACGCGATTTGAGACTGTTCTTGGAAGAATATTGGCAAGTCCTGGTTTAAACAAATCTCGCATAGCTCTTCTTCAAGAACGGGAGGTAAAAAGAGTTGGAATAGTGTTGATAACTGCTGACAGGGGATTATGCGGGGCTTTTAATAGCAACCTCATTAGAGAAGCGGAAAACCTGATAAAGCGTTTTAGAAAAGAAGGTAAGGAAGTTGAGTTGATAACCGTTGGGAAGAAGGGGTATAATTACTTTAAGAAGAAGGTTCCTATTCGGGAGGCATATGTTGATGTAATGGGTCGGGTTTTATTTCAGGATGCAAGAAGGATAGCTTGGTCGGCGACTCAAGCCTTTTTAAATGGTGAGTGGGATGAAGTATATCTAATTTATGGAAAATTCATTAACATTGTTAAGCAAGTTCCAGTTGTTGAGCCTTTTTTACCTTTAAAGTTTTCTAAGGGAGAAGAGGAGAAGGAGGCGACTAAGGTAACAGCTTATCTTTACGAACCAGATGAGGAGGAGTTGTTACCAGTTATTTTGCCTAAATATCTTAACACTCTAGTTTTTGCCGCTATGCTTGAGACGGCAGTAAGCGAGCAGGCGGCAAGGATGACCGCTATGGACAATGCTAACAGGGCTTGCGCAGATATGGTCAGACAGTTGACTTTGTATTACAATAAGGTTCGACAGGCAACCATCACCAAAGAACTGATGGATATAGTGGGTGGAGCAGAAGCTATTAAAGGATAAAAGAAATTTTTTAAGGGGGTATAGGAGATGTCTGAGGAGAAGGTTATTGGTCGTATAGTTCAGATAATGGGGACAGTTGTAGACGTGGAATTTCCACCTGGTAAGGTTCCAAAGGTTCTTGATGCTCTGAGAGTAACCAACCCTATGATAGATAACAGAGAGTGGAACCTTGTTCTTGAAGTAGCTCAGCAGCTTGGTGATAATATAGTTCGTTGCGTGGCCATGGACTACACCGACGGGTTAAGGCGTGGTCAGGAAGTTTTGGCAACGGGTGGACCTTTAATGGTTCCTGTTGGGAGAGCGACTCTGGGGAGGATTATTAACGCCGTTGGTGACCCAGTGGATGAGGGTGGACCTATTCAGACGGATAAGTACTATCCTATCTTTAGACCGGCGCCGCCTTTAACTGAGTTAGACGTAAACATTAGAGTTTTAGAGACAGGAATTAAGGTTTTTGACCTTCTCATTCCTTTTCCACGTGGTGGTAAGATGGGAACTTTTGGCGGAGCTGGCGTTGGTAAAACGGTGATTATGATGGAGATGATCCACAACATCGCTTTGCAGCACGGTGGAATTTCCGTTTTCTGCGGTGCTGGGGAGAGGACCCGTGAGGGAAACGAGCTCTACCTTGAGATGAAAAGATCGGGAGTTCTCGATAAGGCAGCCCTTGTTTATGGGCAGATGAATGAGACACCGGGGCACAGGGCAAGGGTTGCTCACACTGCCGTTACCATAGCTGAATACTTCAGAGATGAGGAGGGGCAGGATGTTCTTCTTTTTATCGATAACATCTTCAGGTTTACTCAGGCAAACCAAGAGGTTTCAGCTCTCTTGGGAAGGATGCCATCAGCGGTTGGATATCAGCCAACATTAGCCACAGACATCGGAGCCCTTCAGGAAAGAATTTGTTCCACAACTAAGGGTTCTATTACCTCTGTTCAATGCGTCTATGTTCCTGCCGACGACTTAACTGACCCGGCCCCAGCCACAACCTTTGCCCATCTTGATGGAACCGTGGTTCTTTCAAGGCAGATTGCTGAGCTTGGTATCTATCCAGCGGTTGACCCCCTTGATTCCCAATCGAGAATTCTTGACCCAAATGTCGTAGGATGGGAACATTATACAGTCGCCAGGCAGGTTCAGCAGGTCCTTCAGAGATACAAGGACCTTCAAGACATTATCGCCATTCTCGGAGTCGAAGAGCTCTCTGAAGAGGATAAGATCATCGTAGCCAGGGCAAGAAAAATCCAAAGGTTCCTGTCACAACCTTTCCATGTAGCCGAGCAATTTACCGGTCTTCCAGGTAGATACGTAAAACTTGAAGACACCATCAAAGGTTTTAAGGAGATCCTTGAAGGCAAGCATGATGAGCTTCCTGAGCAGGCATTTTACATGGTAGGCACAATCGAGGAGGCTGTGGAGAAGGCTAAGAAGCTCCTTGAAGGATAAAAGGAGGAGATATGGCAAGAATCCTATTAGAAATTATAACGCCAGAGCGGGTGGTGGTAAGAGAAGAGGTGGACGTTGTTACAGCCCCTGGTGTGGCGGGTGAGTTTGGCGTGTTAGCGAACCATTGCCCAATGGTTGCTGGGATAAAGATCGGTCCACTTAGATACAAAGTGGGAGATAAAGAAGAGTGGGTAGCGGTAAGTGGAGGCTTTTGCGAAGTCTCTGGAAATAAGATAACTTTTTTTGTGGAAGCAGCAGAAAGAGCCCATGAAATAGATGTAGAGAGGGCATTGAGAGCAAAAGAAAGGGCAGAAAAGAGGATCCAAGAATACCTAGCCGGAGCAGAAAACATCGATTATGCGAGGGCTCGCGCTGCTCTTCAGCGAGCTCTCACCCGTCTTTTAGTTGCGGAACGAGGGAGGTCTGGAGTTCAAAGATAATTGAGTGTCTATCAAGAAGAGAAAGCTAAGCTCCGTTGCATTTTTTTAGCAAAAAGGGAAGCTTTAAACGAGTTTTTAGTCAAATATTTATCTTTTAAAATTTCTCAAGAAGCAGTTGAATTCATTTTACTCCAAGGATTTGCAAAACTAGCCTTTTACATGGCAAAGGGAAAGGAAGCCTCTCTCTCTAAAGCTATTGGTAAATCTTTTGTAGAAGGGAAAAAGGTATACTTACCTAAGACTTGGACTCAAGAGCGGAGGCTAACCTTTCATAGGGTGTACAGTTTTTCTGATCTTGTGCCAGGTCCATTTGGACTTCTTGAACCAAACCCGAAGAATGAGGAGGCAGATTTAGGCTCTTTAAATGTTATCTTTATTCCTGGTTTAGCCTTTGATGTTAAAGGTTTTAGGCTTGGGTATGGCGGTGGCTTTTATGATAGGGTATTGAAGGAAACGAGCGCTTTAAAGGTTGGTGTTTGTTATTCCTTTCAATTAGTGGAAAGCTTGCCCGTTGAGCCTCACGACGTTCCCGTTGACTTAATCTTAACCGAGGACGGGATCATCCAATGTCAAAAACTTTAGTAGATGTTTTAAGAAAAAATTATGAAACCCTTTTAGAGAGGGTTGAGAAGGCTTGTTTGAGGGCAGGGCGGAGCCTTGGAGAAGTAAAGATCCTTGGGGCAAGCAAAGGACAGAGCGAAGAAAAGATAAAAGTTCTTTATTCTTTAGGGTTAAAGCTTTTTGGTGAAAATTATGTTCAGGAAGCTGAAAAAAAGATAAAGAATTTAGCAGACCTTGACATTGACTGGCACTTCATAGGAAGGCTTCAAACAAACAAAGCTAAAAAAGCTGTAATGCTTTTTAGCACCATTCATTCCTTAGATAGGCTGTCTTTGGCAGAAGAGCTCGAAAAAAGGGCCAAGTCTTTGAATAAGAGAATAAATGTTCTAATCGAGGTAAACATTGGACATGAAGCAACCAAAGCCGGTGTTTTTGAGGAAAATTTAGAAGAATTCGTGGGGGAGCTAAAGGGGTTCCCTAGTCTTAACCTAATTGGTCTTATGTGTCTTCCCCCCTTGACAGACGATGAAAGGAAGACAAGGTTTTATTTTCAAAAGATGAGGAATCTGTTTGAGAGGATTAAGCCTTTAGTTGGAGAAGGTTTCACTCAACTTTCCATGGGAACAAGTTCTGATTTTGAGATAGCGATAGAAGAGGGTGCAACCATCATAAGAATAGGAACGTTACTTTTTGGTCCAAGGATGTGATAAAGGCTTATTTTTTTGTTATAGCAACTTCTTTCTTAATCGGTCTCTATCTAAGCTTTTATTCAGCGCATCTTGTTTTTCTTTTTTATGTTTTGCTACTACAGCTTTTGTTTTTTTCACAAAATAAGCTGAAAGCTCTAGCTGTCTTGACTCTTATATTAAGCTTTATTTTTGGTTCTTTTTACTTTAAAGAAGAAAGCAAGCTTCCTTCCAAGGCTCAGTTTTTCGGTGAAGTTTTGAGGGTTGAACCTTATTTTGAAGTAAAGAGAGTTTTATTTAGATTGACATCAGGGGAAGAGATTCTTTTTACCGCTTATCATGGTGATTTTACTCCAGGGATGAAGTGTTTATTAAGCTTAACCTCGAGGGAGATGAGGGAGGGGCTAAATCCCTTTCGTCCTGAAACAAAGGAGTTGGCACGGGCTCGAGGGGTTGAGGGATTCTATGAGTTTAAACGACAAGATCAGGCTATGTGTAAGACCGATGGCTTTAACATAGAAAGTATACGGTATGAGCTATTTAGATTTTCAGAAGAGCTTTCTGGTTTAGCAAAAGGGCTTTTTCAAGCCCTTGTTCTTGGTGTTGACACCCAACTTCCTCCAGAATATTTAGAAGCTTTAAAGAAACAGGGATTATACCATCAGCTTGCCATATCTGGCTTTAACCTCGGGATATTATATGGGATTCTATACAAATTTACCCTTTTTTGGCTTAGAAGATCTCCTTTAGTATTCACACGGTATCCTCTTCAAATCTACGCCATGATATTTTCTTTACCCGGGGCTTTAGTAGTTCTTTTTCTTTCAGGCTTTGCTGGCTCGGCAGTGAGAGCTTTTTTCTTTCTCCTTGTATTAGTTTTAGCCAAGGTGTTTTTTAGAAACACACCAAGCCTTCTTATTCTTCTTTTGACTGCCTTTATCCTTTGCCTTTTTGACCCCGCCCTCATCGGGAATCTTTCTTTTCAATTTTCTTTTTTAGCCACCTTAGGATTGCTTCTTGGTAATCAGCTTTGGCAAAGGCTTAATCTAAAACCTAAGAACCTATGGCAAAAGAGTTTATACATAAGCCTTCAAGGTCTTTTCATTTCAAGCTTTATTTCTCTTGTGCTTCTGCCTGTTTTTTTATACCGAATTGGTTATTATGCTATAGCTACACCGATTAACAATTTATTAGCCTCAGTCTTCTGGAGCTTTATCTTTATTCCTCTTTCTCTGTTCTCAGCTCTAATTTATTTTCTTGATGTAACCTTAGCTAAGTATTTAATGGAATTTGTAGCCACCATCTTTAAATGGTATATGAAAATTCCTTTTTTTGATTGGCTTTATATTCCTTCCCTTTCTGTCAATCTTCTTTTAATTAGCTTTCTAATTTTTCCTTTAGTTTATTTTACCAACCAAAATATAATACAAAAACTGAATTTTAATCTTTCTTTTTATGTCAAATATTCTCCCTTCTTTCTTGCCCTTTTATCCTTCATTTTAACCTATTACTTTTTTAATAAATTTTACCAAAAGACTGATTTTATTATAGTTTTCAAAGATCGAAACTTTCCTCACATTTTGCTTAAAAATCAGGACAAATTTGCTCTATTGCTTAACTTAAAATCAGAAGATATCCAACCATATAAAGCTAAATATTTCCCAATATATTACAAACTTGGTGTATCAAGCTTTGAATGTGTAGTAAATTTTTCACGTTTTAATCCCTATCGAGTATTTAGCAAGGATTTTGAGGTAAGCAGGGTTTCTACACTTGAAGAGAAAAAATATTTGGACATTGAAGTTTGCGACCCAAGAATGTTTGAGTTAATAGAAATAAAAGAAGGAGTTTATTACTTAGAGTTTAAAGGCTTAACCCTTGCTTTAGTTTTCCATCGCAAACCAAGTTTACCTCTACCCGCTGAAGTTTCGATCTTTTTACACAAGCTAAAAGATAAAGAGGATTTGCCCACTGAAAGCGCCTATTTAGAAAGGGAAAGGCAATCTGCGCTTATCCTCATTCCCAAGGAAAAGTATGCCTTCCTCTTTTCAGAAAAAGAAAGGCGGGCCTCATTCTTAGCCTATTTTCTTTTTCCCTTTGTGCCTTATTATTTTGAACATAAGATAGGCAAGATAATAAACTATCATCAGGAAACCCTACCTTGAGGTGTTCTCTATGAAGGGATACGAGACCTTTGAGCACGAAGCAGATGTTGGTATAAGAGGCTATGGCGAGACTTTAGAGGAAGCCTTCTCTGAGGTCTTGAAAGCTCTCACCACTCTTTATGTTGAAAGCATGGATTTTAATGAGGTTTTCCCTGCAAGCGAAAGAGAAGTTGAGGTAACTGCCGATACTCTGGATGAGCTTCTTGTGTTCTTTGTGAATAAGGCTATAAGCCTTGTGTCTCTTGAGGATGTTTTAGTAATTGGTTTTCAAGGAAGGATTGAGGAAAGGGAAGGCGGATACTATCTTAATGGGAAATTTTTGGTTATTCCCTTTGATGTGGAAAGGTTTGGGTACGGGGTTGAGGTAAAGGGTGCAACCTTTACCCAAGCAAAGGTAGAAAAAGGAGCGGAAGGGTGGATAGTTCAATGCGTGGTGGATGTGTAGAGACTTCCTGCAAGGTGATAAAGGTTAATCCGAGGGAGATTAAGCTTGCTGAGCGGTTTGATGCTGAATCTTTTAGAAGCTTTTTGCAAAACAGATTAGACTTAGGAGAATTTTGCTTTAGTTTAACTTCATTAAGGAAGCTTTCCCATTTTATAAGGCAGGAAAAACCTTTTAAAGGAGTTTTTGTGAGAGAGGAAAAAGGTCTTGTTCTTGCTGACCTTCTTGAGGAGGAAAGCCCTGTTTATGGGTTAGGTATTGACCTTGGGAGCACAACCATTGCTTTCTATCTCTATGACTTTGAAAGGGATGTTGTCCTTGAAGAATCTTCCATCCTAAACCCTCAAACAAAGTATGGAGAAGACATCCTGACGAGACTTCATTTAGCACGGAAGAGAGAAAAGCTTGAGGAAATTAGGTTTGAAACCTTAGAGGCTATAAACAAGGAAATAGAAAGGCTTAACGGTGAGAGAATTTATTATGTTTCTCTCTGCGGGAACACGGCTATGACCCATCTCTTGCTTGGTTTGCCTGTCAACTATTTAATCCTTGAGCCCTATCCTCCGGTTGCAAAATGGTATGGCGTTTTTAGGAGCATTGAGGTTGAGTTCAAGATCCATCCTGAGGGGCGAGTATTTATCTTTCCTTCAGCTGGTGCTTACTTTGGAGGCGACTTGATAGCTGGACTTTTTTTCGTGGAGCTATATAAGAAGGATGCCCCTTGCTTTTTTATTGATGTTGGGACAAACGCTGAGGTAGTGCTTGGTAATAAGGATTTTTTACTTGCCTGTGCGGGGGCTGCAGGTCCTGCTCTTGAAGGTGGCATCTTCTCCGCAGGATGTAGGGCTGAGCCAGGAGCTATCTACAAGGTCTCTATCAACCGAGCAAGTAATCAAGTCTACTTTGAAACGATAGAAGGGCATCCGCCAAAATGCATTTGCGGCTCAGCGATCATCGACCTTATGGCTCAGTTATTTAAAGAGGGGGTTCTCTCCCCAGAAGGAAGGCTGATAAAAGAAAGTTGGAGGGAGAGGATCATCGAGACAGATGAGGGAAGGGCTTTTTTGGTCTATGAGGATGGGCAAAGGCGGATCCTGATTAAGGAGCCTGAGATCAAGGCTTTTATTAGGTCAAAGGGCGCTATGTTTTGCATTCTTAGTCTTCTTTGTGAAAAGTCAGGGCTTAGCTTTGAGAATGTAGAAAAGTTTTACTTTGCCGGAAGCTTTGGGGTAAACATTAATGTTTATTCTGCGGTTATGCTTGGGATGCTTCCAGATTCAGCCCTGGATAAAGCAGTAGCCGTTGGAAACTCTGCTGGGCTTGGAGCCTTAAAATTTTTAAAACATGCCGATTTTGAAGAAATAAAAAAGATAGTGGACAGCATTACCTATATTGAACTAAACATCGAGCCGAGGTTTATGGAACTTTTAACCGGTGCTTTGTTTATACCTCATGTTAATTTAGAGCTTTTCCCAAGGGTCAAATCCTTAATTGAGAGGAGTTGAGATTATGTATCAAGCGGTGATCGTTGGTCGTCCTAATGTTGGGAAATCCACTTTGTTCAACACTCTCATTGGTGAGAGAAAGGCAATCGTTGAGCGAACTCCTGGGGTGACAAGGGACTTTTTGTTTGATTACGCAGAGCTTGAGAACGGGCACGGAATAAGGCTCATCGACACAGGCGGTATCCAATGGGGAAGCGAGGATTTCTTTTCTCAAAAGATATTTGAAATTGTAGATAAGCTTGTTGAAGATGCTGACCTTGTCCTTTTCGTAGTTTCTGCTAAGGAGGGTTTAACTTCAGCTGATGAAGTTATCGCGAATTATCTGCGGAAAAAGGGCAAAAAGGTTCTATTAGTGGTGAATAAGGTTGATGGAAAAGAGGAGGAAGCAAAGGCTTTAGAGTTTTTTCAGCTCGGGTTTGAGGATGTGGTCTTTATTGCGGCTAAGTCTCTCAAAAACATAGGATTTTTGAAGGAAAAACTGTTAGAGCTGGCCAAAGACAGGCTTGAGAAGATCCCAGAAAAATCCTTCATCAAGATTGCCGTCTATGGAAGACCAAATGTAGGGAAAAGCACCTTGGTTAATAGGCTTGTTGGTTTCGAAAGGATGATAGTCTCGGAAATTCCTGGCACAACGAGGGACTGTGTAGACATTCTTCTAACTACTCCAGAGGGTAAGAATTTTCTTTTAATCGATACACCTGGAATAAGAAGACGAGCAAGGATTGAGGAACGAGTAGAAAAGTTTAGCGTCGATAAGGCTTTAGATACTCTTAAAAACGTTGATGTGGTCTTGTTTATGATCACCGCTGAGGAAGGTTTAACTCATCAGGATAAGACTCTTTTGCGTCAGATTGCAAAGAACTATCGCCCCTGTCTACTTCTTGTCAACAAATGGGACCTTTTTGATGGAAGGAGAGAGGCAGGAAATGTCTTTCTTGAGCTTCTCAAGCATGAGTTGAAGTTTATGGATTATGTTCCGATTCTAACGATTTCTGCTAAGACAGGAAGAAGGATAGGTGAGATACTTCCGCTCGTTGAGGAACTTTACGAGGAATTTAGCCGAAGAATAATCACTTCAAAGGTAAACGCCCTCCTTGAAGATATAAAAACTCAATATTCCTTTACCATCGCTGGAAAGAGGCTAAAGCTCTACTATGCCACTCAGGTTGAGGTTGCTCCTCCAACCTTTGTTGTCTTTGTAAACGTTAACCCGGACACTATTCCAAGGCATATTCAGAAGTTCTTTGAGAGAAAGTTTAGGGAGGTCCTCGGTTTTAGAAGGGTTCCTGTAAAGCTTATCTTTCGAGAGAGGGGCTAAGGGTTGGTCTACCCTCAAGGGCTTGGGTAGGTTTTAGGCTGAAGGTAGCGAACCGTGAGGGTAATTCTTCTGTTTCTTGGGTCGTAGGGGTTGTCTGGGAATAGAGGCTTTGTGTCGGCATAACCTACGACCTCAGTTATTCTTTCTGCTGGAAAACCGTGTTTTTCAAGCTCAAGCATGGCTGAGATGGCTCTTGCGGTAGATAATTCCCAGTTGCCTACCTTTCCTCTACGAGTGGGCAAAGCGTCTGTGTGCCCCTCTATGGAGACTAACACATTTTCTTCTCGGAGTTCTTCGGCAATAACTTTTAAGATCTCTTTAGCCTCTGGCTCAAGCTCTGCACTACCTGGTTTGAAAAGAGGCTTATCTACAAGGTCAACTATCTCAATCTTGATCACCCTTTCCTTAGTAGGGGTCTCGGTTACTTCGATTAGAACATGTTCTCTTAGGCTTTTAAGTCTGGTTTCAATTATTCTCCTAAAGCGCTCGCCAATCCCCTTTACCTCGGGAAGTTCTTGAGGCAGAATTTGAATCTTTGGGGCTTCCATTTTACCCGTTCGGTAAAACTCCATGAGCATGCTAACTCCGGCCTTAGAAAAGATGTTGAATTTTCTGAAGTAGGCGGCAACCTGAGCTTTAGTCTTTGGTTCCATGATGGTTACAAGCCACATAAGCAGGAAAAAGGTCATCATTCCAGCAAGAAAGTCGGCATAAGCTATCTTCCAGGATCCTCCGTGATGCCCGCCTACAACCTTCTTAACCCTTTTTACAATGATGGGTGGGGTTGGCATTATTTCCTCTCTTTAAGCTTGGCTTCAAGCTCGCTAAAACTTGGTCTCAGGTGAGGGGGGATAGTCCTTCTTGCAAACTCAACCGCCATCGCAGGTGCACCACCAGCTATGAAAGACACTATAGCCTGTTTTATAACCATAAGGTATTCCTTCTCCTCGTTTGCCATCCTCTCCATCCGAGTAGATAGGGGAGCCATAAACCCATAACAGGTAAGGATCCCAACAAAGGTGCCTGCAATGGCAATGGAAAGATGATGAGCAAGGACTGCTGGGGGTTCGTCGATCTTTCCCATGGTAAGGATGATACCAAGAACCGCAGCCACCAAACCAAGACCCGGCATAGAGTCCGCAAGGCTTGATAAACGATGGGCAGGCTCAGCCAGCTCATGATAAATGATCTATATTTCGTTTTCAAGCAGGGCTTCTAATTCAAAATGACTAAGATTAGTTGTAAGGATAGAACGAAAGGTGTCTCTGATAAAATAAAGGGCAATACGATTGTTAAGAATCTTAGGGTAGGCAGAAAAAATTTTGCTTGCTTCTGGGTTTTCTATGTCTTGCTCGATGGAGATTAGACCCTCTTTTTTGATTTTTTTAAAGATGTCGTTGAGAAGTAAGAGGAGGTCGACAAAATCGTCCTTCGTGTAGACACGTGGTTTGGTTAGGCATTTTATAGCCCCTTGAAATATACTTTTAACGACAGACATAGGATTGGCGGTAAGCAAGGCTCCGGCCGCAGCACCAAAAATGATGAGCAATTCAACAGGCTGGAGAATGATGGAGAAGTTTCCACGCGCTAAAGCATAGCCGCCAAAGACGGATATGATAACAACGAGCATACCAACGATGGATGGCATTTATCCCACCCTCTTCTCTCGGATGAGCTCTCTTTCCTTGTTTAGGATATATAAACCGAGCTTTTCTTTGATATCTACCGGCAGTTTAACAAACTCAACTCCTATCAGGGTTCCTTCGGGTGCATCTTTTGCCCAAACTACCCTTCCGTAAAGATAAAAACCAAGAGGTCCGAAAAGGTCTAAAACTATCTTGATTTCTACAAAATCCCCAGGGTTTAATTTTTCAGGACATTTCAGACATATCCCCTTTTCGCTTAGGTTGACTTTCTGAAAAGGCAGGGCTCCAAAGCCTTCTTTTTCCCTGGTTAGTAGACCGATTAAATAATCAAGCTTTGCGTTGATAAGCTTTAGCCATTTGTTCAAGGCTTCGTCCATGGTGTCTTGAAGCTGTATGTAGGAAAGATAAGGAACTTCTCCTACAACCCGGGCAATAGAATTTTCAAGCTCTTCCTGAGAAATTTTTCTTACCGATACTGGCACAACAACCTCTATTCTTACCGCTTCTCTTTCCATATCCTTTTCCATCGGTTAATTTATCGGAAGAAGTGTTCGTTTCTTCAGTCATTTTAAGGATAAATCTTTTTCTTGACAATAAAAGCTTAAGTAATTATAATTATTTAAAAAAATTTAAGTAAAGGAGGTGCCTTATGGCAGAAGTGCTCTATGTAGTAGGTCACAAAAATCCTGATACGGATTCTGTTTGTTCTGCTATAGCCTTTGCTTACCTTTGGAATGAATGGAGGAAATCTGGGGTCCTTGCAAAGATGAAGATGCCTGACCTTGAGGCAAAGCCTGTTGTTCAGGGGGAGCCAAACGCTGAGACTAAATTTGTCCTTGAGAAGTTTGGTTTTCCTATTCCTGAAAAGATGACGGATGGTGCCGGCAAAAAGGTTGCTTTAGTTGACCATTCAGACGTAACTCAGACGATTGATAATTATTCTCAAGCAGAAATTGTCGCCGTTGTGGACCATCACAAGATCGGTGATGTAACTACTCCTAATCCCATCTGCTTTGTCAATTTTCCAGTTGGTTGTAGTGCAACGGTGATCAAGTATCTTTATGACACAACGGGTGTTGCCATACCCAAAGAGATCGCTGGACTTATGCTTTCTGCCATACTTAGCGACACGGTAATCTTTAAATCCGCAACCACAACCCCGATGGACAAAGAGGCTGGTGAAGCCTTAGCCAAGATTGCAGGCATTGAAGACATAACTAAGTTTGGCATCGAAGTTAAGTCTAAGCTCTCTGATATTAGCGGAATGGCTGTGAGAGATATCATCATGAGAGACTATAAGGATTACAACATGAGCGGAAAGAAGGTTGGCGCTGGTCAGATCGAAGTTATTGATCTTTCGCTCATTGAGCCAAGGAAGGAGGAAATCTATCAAGAGCTTGTTAAGATGAAACAGGAGGGAGGCTATCATAGCATTGTCTTCATGCTCACCGACATCATGAAGGAAGGAACTGAGCTCCTTGTTGTGACCGATGAGCCTGCCATCATCGAGAAAGCCTTTGGTAAAAAGCTTGAAGGAAAATCAATCTGGCTTGATGGAGTTATGAGCAGAAAGAAGCAGGTTATTCCACCATTAGAGAAGGCTTTTGCTGGACAATAGTATTAAAAAGGGGGTGGGGTAAACCCTGCCCCCCTATTCCTCTTCATCTTTTCAAACCTTCCAAACTTTATCTAGTTTAAAGCTTATATCAACGGCTTTAACGCTGTGAGTTATTGTCCCTGATGAAAGGTAATCAATTCCTGGTATTAAAAATTGGTCTAAATTTTCTTCTTTTACCCCACCTGAAACCTCAACCAAGACCTTCTTTCCGCTTTTTTTAATCATATCTAAGGCTTTTGCTAAGTCTTTTTGACTGAAATTGTCAAGCAGAACTGCTGAGATGTTGGCTTCACTTTCAAGGATTAAGGATAGCTCGGTTAAGCTTTTGACCTCTATTTCCACAGCAGCGTAGTGAGGGGTTCGGTTAAGTTTTTCTAAGACTTTTTCAAGTCCTCCGCAGGCTTTTATGTGATTATCTTTAATCAAAATACCATCGGAGAGGGAAAACCTGTGATTTTGCCCCCCTCCAACCCGCACTGCATACTTTTGTAAGACCTTTAAACCGGGTAGAGTTTTTCTTGTATCAAGAAGGATGATTCCGTAGGGAGAAAGCTTCTTCTGCATTCTTCTAACCATGGTGGCAATACCTGAGAGATGTTGAAGAAAGTTTAAGGCAACCCTTTCGCCTTTGAGTAGGCTTTTTACTTTACCTCTTGCAAACCCAAATTTTGTTCCTTTAGAGACTTCCTCTCCCTCTTTAACTTTAAAGAAGAGCTCAACGGTCTCATCAACCTGCTGAAAGACTTCTTCTACAACCGAGATACCGCAGACCACCAAGTCTTCTTTAGCAAGAAAATAGGCTTCTCCGTGAAGGTTGTCCTCTACGAGAAGTTCAGAGGTTAGGTCTTCAAAGGGGAGGTCTTCAGAGAGGGCTTTTTGGACAATTTCGCTTATTTGCCATTTATTCAATTTTTGCCTTCCCCTCTGGAAAATTTAAAAGGGATACTTAATTTTATCATAGCTTTTTTTCCTAAAAATCAAATGGGGTGCTGGGGCATGGAAGCAGTAAGAGAAGAAGTTTTAAAAGAAGAGGTTCTAGAAAAGAAGGAGCCTCGGATAGAGAAGGAAGAAGTTCAGACAAAGGAAGGGGAGGAAACTAAAAACTTAGAAGAGGAATTGAAGCTTTGGAAAGAAAGAGCTCTTCGTTATGCTGCTGAGGTGGAAAACTTGAAAAAAGCCTTTCAAAGAGAGAGGGAAGAATACTATAAGTTTGCTTTAGAGAATGTTTTTAGAGAGCTTCTTCCCTCAATAGATAACCTCGAGCTTGCGCTACAATCCTTTGAAACTTCCCAGAACATTTCTGCTCTAAAGGAAGGCGTTGCCCTTAGTTTAAGAGTTCTTCTTCAGACGCTTGAGAAGTTTGGGTTAAAGCAGTTTGAGCCAGCTATCGGTGAGGCTTTTCAACCTTATTTGCACGAGGCTTTACAAACAGAGCCTCATCCAGAAATTGAAAACGGGAAGATTACTCGAGTTTTCCAAAAGGGATACATGCTCCATAATCGGGTGATAAGACCTGCTTTGGTTTGTGTTTGCATGGGAAGACAGCAAGAAGAAACTCAGGAAAAAATAACAGCTGAGGAAGAGAACCGAACTAAATAATTATAAAAACTTAGGAGGTGGAAAAGATGGCTAAGGCAACACCTATCGTTGGAATTGACCTTGGAACTACTAACTCTTGCGTAGCCATATTTGAGGGTGGCGAACCTAAGGTGATACCAAACCGTGAAGGAACAAGAACGACCCCATCTATCGTTGCCTTTCAGGAAAGCGGAGAAATTCTTGTTGGTTTGCCGGCAAAACGGCAAGCCATCATTAACGCTGAGAACACCATTTTTGGTATCAAACGTTTGATGGGTAGGAAGTTTAACGACCCAGTGGTTCAGGAATGGAGAAAGAGGGTGCCTTACAAAATTGTTGAGGCGCCAAACGGTGATGCTCATGTAGAGGTTCGCGGAAAAAGGATGAGCCCCCCAGAAATTTCAGCAATGATCCTAAGGAAGATAAAACAGGACCTTGAGGAATATCTTGGGACTGAGGTTAAAGATGTAGTCATTACTGTTCCTGCTTATTTTGATGATACTCAAAGGCAGGCAACCAAGGATGCAGGAAGGATCGCTGGCTTAAATGTCATAAGGATCATCAACGAGCCTACAGCTGCCTGTTTAGCTTATGGTCTTGAGAAGAAGAAAGAGGGAATAATCGCCGTTTTTGACCTTGGTGGTGGAACCTTTGACATTTCCATTCTTGAGATTGGAGACGGCGTTTTTGAGGTAAAGGCAACCGCCGGGGATACCTTCCTTGGTGGCGAAGATTTTGACATGAGGATCGTTGACTACATCGCTGAGGAATTTAAGAAGGAACATGGTATTGATTTAAGACAGGATAAGATGGCTTTGCAAAGACTGAAGGAGGCTGCGGAGAAGGCCAAGATTGAGCTTTCTTCAACCCTTGAGACGGAGATAAACCTACCCTTTATCACCGCTGATGCTACCGGACCGAAACACTTGGTGATGAGGCTAACAAGGGCAAAGCTTGAAAGCCTGGTTGAGGACCTAATTGAAAGGCTTGAGGAGCCCTGCCGAATTGCTATGAAGGATGCTGGAGTAACTCCAAAGGACATTGATGAGGTCATCCTCGTTGGTGGTATGACTCGTATGCCAAGGGTTCAACAGAAGGTGAAGGAGATTTTTGGTAAGGAGCCGGTAAAAGGCGTAAACCCCGATGAAGTGGTTGCTATGGGAGCAGCCATTCAGGCTGCAGTCTTAAAGGGTGAGGTAAAAGATATCCTTCTCTTGGATGTTGTTCCTCTTTCCTTGGGTATTGAGACCTTGGGTGGGGTGTTTACGGTCATCATTCCTAGGGGAACAACCATTCCCACAAGAAGGAGCCAGATCTTTACCACTGCCGCTGATAACCAAACAGCAGTTACTATTCATGTTCTTCAGGGTGAAAGACCTTTGGCAAAGGACAACAAAAGTATTGCTCGCTTTGATTTAGTTGGGATTCCTCCCGCACCAAGAGGAGTGCCTCAGATTGAGGTTACCTTTGACATTGATGCTGACGGAATCCTTCATGTTACAGCGAAA
Organism: Thermodesulfobacteriaceae bacterium; assembly: GCA_049414625.1. Classification (GTDB taxonomy): domain Bacteria; phylum Desulfobacterota; class Thermodesulfobacteria; order Thermodesulfobacteriales; family Thermodesulfobacteriaceae; genus WYEG01. The sequence goes on along the minus strand of JBMSAU010000122.1, from coordinate 34,733 downwards.
GACCTTGGGACTGGGAAAGAGCAATCAATAGTTGTTAGACCAACTTCTGGACTCACTGAAGAGGAGATTAAGAGGATCATTGAAGAAGCAGAAAAATATGCTGAGGAGGATAGGAGAAAGAGAGAGCTTGCTGAAGCAAGAAACCAAGCTGATAGTCTTATCTACTCTGTAGAGAAGACTTTGAGAGAGCTTGGCGATAAGGCACCAGCCGACCTAAGGAAAGAGGTTGAAGAAAAAATCGCCAGACTTAGGGAAAAGATGGAAGGCGATGATATCGAGGCTATAAGAAGGGCAAGCGATGAACTCACTCAAGCTTCTTACAGGCTGGCTGAAATGCTTTACCGGACAAAGGCAGGTGCTAGAGATGCAGGAACTGCATCCCAGTCTCAGAAAGGTAAGGATGATGTAATTGACGCTGATTTTGAAGAGATGAAGTAGGATGATAGCCATAACCCTTGGGGACCCCGCTGGGGTCGGCCCCGAGGTTTTACTTAAAGCCCTTCCTCATTTAAAAAGGCACTTAAAAAAGTTTCTCATAATCGGTGATAGAAAGGTCTTAGAATCCCGCGCTAAGCTCTTTTCGCTTAAGCTTCCTCAGGAAGTAGAAATCCTTTCTCTCTCTGAGCTTGACATAGAGCCTTCTCAGCCAACCCTTGAAGGCTATCAAGCAATGCTTTCTTACCTTGAGAAAGCTATTTCTCTTGCAAAGGAGGGGAAAGTCAAAGCCATCGTTACTTTGCCCATTACTAAAGAGGGCTTAGCTAAGGTCGGCTCCAAATACCGGGGACATACCGAGCTTTTAGCCGATGCTTTTGGAGTTAAGGACTATGTGATGTGTTTTTATGGGAAAAGGCTTATCGTTTCCCTTTTAACCACCCATCTACCCCTTAAGGAAGTTCCAGGTGCGCTTTCAGAAGAGAAGGTGCTCTCCGTAGCAAAACTATCTTACGAATTTTTACGGAAGATTAAACCTAAAAAGAAAAGCTTAAACATGGCGCTTTGCGGGTTAAATCCCCATGCTGGGGAGGCAGGTCTTTTTGGAGACGAAGAGATAAAGATTCTTATCCCTGCGGTTGATAAAGCTAAAGCCTTAGGTATCCCTTTGAGCGGACCCTATCCGGCAGATAGCCTTTTTTATCATGCTCTCCAGGGTAAACACGACCTTGTGATTGCCGTCTACCATGACCAGGGCTTAGCTCCTTTCAAACTAATTCATTTTAAGGATGGAGTAAACGTTACTCTCGGGTTGCCCATTGTTCGAACCTCTCCTTGTCATGGCACTGCCTACGACATAGCATCCCTTGGCATTGCAAGCCCAGACAGCTTAATATCTGCCCTCAAACTTTCTTTAAAACTTTTAAATTAGTGCTAAATTAAAAGCATGAAACGTTTTTTGGTTTATTTTGGTCTTTTTTTCCTATTTTTCCTTTTTTTGATAGGTTTTTCCACCTTAAACCTTACTTTTTTCCTCAATCATCCTTTTTTTAAAGAAAAGCTGAAAAACTACCTCGAGAGAAATCATCAGATAAAGGTAGAGTATCATCATGTCTCTGTTGATTTGGTAAAGCTCCATCTTAAGTTTCAGGATTTTAAGCTTGAGCATCCAAGGCTTTTTTTAGCCTTGCCAAAAGCAAAGATAGATTTTGATTGGTCAAAGCTCTTGCAAGCCTCTTATTTTCCGGAAGAGGTTCATTTGAGCTCACCTACGATTAAAGTATCGATTCCAGAAACACTTGAGGAAGAGGAGGAGGAGATAAAGTTTGATTATAAATCTCTTCTTCAAAAATTAGCTCCTATTCGGTTTGTGGTTCGGGATGGGAATTTTTCCGCAGAATACAAAGGGAAAAACTTTGAGCTAAAGGGGCTAAATCTTAACCTTGTTGATAGGGAGGACCGGCTTCTCTTTGACCTAAAGGTAAGAGCAAACTTCTTTTCTCAGCTAAGCCTTAAAGGATATCTCAACTATGCAAGCTTTTTTGGTGAAGGTTTGGTTGAAGTGAAAGAGCTTAACTTAAAGCCTACTTTGAAGTTTGTAGACTTTGACCCCGGGGAAAGTAAGCTAAACCTTCAAGCTCAAATCTCTATAGAAAAAGATAGAGTTTACGCTGGGTTTTCAGGAGATGCACCGTGCCTCATTCGGCTTGATGATGGACAAAGGGTTATCTGTGGCTACTTTAAGGGAGTAGCAATCTTAGGGAAGGATGGATGGGAGGTTGAATTTCCACTCCTTGATTTCCATAATCCAAGGCTTAAAGGAGAGCTTAAGGTTTTAGCAACGCCAAATGGAGTAGATTTTATTGCCAAAGCAGATTCTTTAGATTTTCAAAGCCTAAGCTCAGTCTTAGCCAAGCTTCTTCCAAAAAAAGTTTTCCAAACTATTTCAGACTACTTAAAGGGCGGGGTCTTTACAGAACTTGTTTTTCAAGCACGAGGAAAGACCTGGAATGAAGCTTTTAACTTAAATTCTATAAAGTTAAGCGGGGAGGTAAAGGATGGGAAGGTTGAAATTCCAGGGCTTCCCCTTTCTTTTGCCAGGGTAGAGGGTAAGGTTAGCCTTGAAAAGGCAAAGCTTAGGTTTGAAGGAAGCGGGATTGTCAACGAGAACATTCAATTAAAACACTCCCAGGTCCTTGTGGAGTTTGCTCCTAAAGAGCCCCGGCTTGAGGTTAAATCTCAATTTTCAGGTCTTGCAGAGAATCTCAAAGATTTAGCTCTTAGGTTAGGTAAAAATGTTCCCTATCTTGAAAAATACCAAGTGAGCGGGAGGGTTGAGGGAAGCATTATCCTTTCAGGTTATCCTACTTCTTTAGATATAGCGCTCAGCCTTTTTCCAAAGGATGTTGCTGTTTCTATTGCTCCTCTTAAAAAACCTGTAAGAGTTCCCTCAGGAAGTGTATACTACAAGAACGAAAGGCTTAGCTTTTCTGGGATAAACCTCTTTTTTGAGGGGGGGAAAGCTCTTGATTTAAAGGGGCTTTTTGAGATAAAAAATAAGCTTCTATCTCTATCTATTTCTCAGGTAAGCCTACCAAAGGAAACTCTCTTTACGCTTCTATCTTTAGATGAGAGGATAAAACAAAAGCTTGAGCCCTATGCCTTAGATTTGGACGAGGTCTTCTTAAAGGATGTTAGTTTAAGCTCCTTACTACTTGGGAGCTTAGATAAGGAGCAAGCTTTGCGACTTTTCTCTCAAAGCCTTTCTTTTTCCGGTAGGATAAAGGGGCTAAGTCTAAGGTTTGACCTCACTAATCAAACGTTTAGTCTTTCTTCACCCGAGCTTTTTATTTCTTTTAAAAATGGATTTCTTTATTTAGATGAAAGCTTGGTTAAGGTTGAGGATAGCGAGTTTAGTCTTTTTGGTTCCTATGCCTTGGCTAATACTTTGCTAACTCTTCGGGGAAGGGGAGAGGTTAAGGAAACTCTTTATGAGAAAATATCAAGTCTTGTGAGCCTACCTCAGGGTGTGAGGTTTAAGCTACCTGCCAAGGTGGAATTGCAAGAACTCAAGCTTGATAAAGAGAAAATAGCGGGAGACTTATCCATCGTCGGAGGAGGGGCAAAGCTCTCTCTTCAAGCTCAATATGGTTTAGCCTCAAAGGGACTTGACCTCACTTCAAGGTTTGAAGGAAATAGCTCCGACTTAAGCCTTAGCCTTTCTTATGACCAAAGCTTAAAAGTAAACCTAAAAGGAGAGCTCTCATTCCCTGACACCTCAGTTCTTTTTGAAGGCTTGCCGTTAAGTTATGGGAAAATTTCTTCGGACTTGAGCGTAAACCTTGAGAAAAGGGATTTTAAAGCTTTGGAAGGCTTTAAGAGAGACCCTCTTCAAGCCTTTCAAAGGCTTCTAAGCTCTGGAAACCTCTTTCTTCGTCCTTCATCTCTTCATGGAAAAGACTTAACCCTTAAAGAGCCTTTAAGCTTAACCGCAAGCTTTTCCGTAGAGTTTGGAAATTCAACGGTATCTATCTCTTCTTTTACGGTAAAAAGGGAGGGTTTAGACTTAAACGGGAGCTTAGCCTTTAAAGCGAAAGAAGATGCTTTATGGATAGATGGTAAGCTCTTCAGCGAAACCATAGACCTTGCCAAAATCTTCCCTACAGAGGCTCTAAACGCTACCAAAGAGAGGCAAAAAACAACCGAAATTGAGCTAACGGTCCCGGTTAATGCAAACCTAGCCTTTAGTCTTCACAAGGTTATCCTTCCGACTAACCATACCATTGAAAGTATAAACGGAACCTTAAGCATAGTGAACGGAACAATCTATGCCATTAAACTTCCGGAGGTTAATTTTTGCGGTCTATCCTTTACAGCTGAGGCTGAAAAGACAAACACCTTCCATTATGGATACGTAGAGCTAAACCCCTCGCAGGGAGACCTTTTGGACCTCTTTTCTTGCCTCTATCCGAACGAGATGCCTAAGGTCATCTTTGAAGGACCCTTTAAGGCTCATGGCTTTTTCTACTTTGACGGAGAAAAATCACTTATTGAGCATACCTACGGTGAGCTGTATGCAACATCGCACAAAGGCTACATGTACCGGGCACCGCTTCTTATGAGGGTTCTTGGTTTTTTAAGTCCCATCGACCTATTCAGGGGTAAGATCCCAGACCTTGAGAAAAATCTTTTACCCCTTGATGAGCTTACCTTGGCACTCAAGGTTTCTAATTCCCATCTTTTGGTTGACGAATTCTTTATGTCCGCTCAGGGTTTTAGGTTGTTTAGCTCTGGCTATGCCAATCTTAAGGATAAAGGCCTATCTCTAACCTTCCTTGTTTCGCCCTTCAAGACGGTTGATGTTGTCATAGAGCATATTCCTTATTTAAGTAGGCTCCTACTTGGCAAAGAGAGGATGCTTGTTTATCTTCCCCTTGGGGTTGTCGGCACTTATGACAATCCGATTATCGTTCCCCTTCATCCGGCAAGCATAGGAGAGTGGATTTTCCGTTTTGTGTTTAAGTTCTTTGGAGTTAGCGAAGATTTCTTCCAGAAGAAGCCAGAGCTTGAGGGTATTAAAAGAAAAGATGTCCTTGAAAGAAAATTGGAAAATCCTCAAGGAAGATAAGCATATCTTAGCAGTTTATAAGCCTTCCTCGCTTGTTGTTCAGGGTGCAAAGAGGGTTGAAGAATCTTTATTTCTTCAGCTTAAGGAGCATATTAGGATAAGGGATAAAAAGCCTGGCAATGTATTTCTTGCCGTTGTCCATAGGCTTGATAAACCCGTCTCTGGAGTAGTTCTCTTTGCAAAAAGAAGTAAATCGGCAAGCAAACTTTTTCAGGCCATGCAAAAGGGGGATTTTGCCAAAGTTTATCTTGCCATGGTTGAGGGTAAATTTTTAGGGGAGGGTTTGTTCATAGATTATCTTAAGCATGACGAAAGATTGCGAAAGGTTATAGCCTTTGATAGAGAAGCCCCATCCACAAAGAGAGCTTTAACCTACTTTGAGAGCATTTATTCCACGGAAAAGTATAGCCTGCTTTTACTTTGTCCCATCACCGGAAGAAAACATCAGCTAAGGGTAGCAACAAGTAGGAGAGGAGCACCCATCGTCGGGGATAGGCTTTATGGCTCGAAGGTTAACTTTAGGGAACGAATCCTTCTTCATTCTTTGTTTTTAAGCTTCCCCCATCCTTCAACGGAAGAAAGAGAAGATGTTTTCTGTCCTCTACCTCAATCCTTTTTGAAAGCTGCCTTATCCTTAACGAAGGACCAAAGAATGGAAAAACTTCTCCTTCGGCTTGACAAACCTATTGTCTTAGAGTTTCTTAAAAGAGTAAGACAAGCTTTGGATAAGGAGTTAGCTTATGTGTCAAGCAAGGATTTGGCTAAGGTGTAAGGGTGAAGAAAAGGAATGGATAAGAGATATAACTCAGCTTGAAGTTCAGGGCGAGGAAATTGTGTTTAAGACCTTCTTTGAGCCACCAAGGCGTATTAAAGGAAGGATCCACTCTATAGATTTTCTCAAAGCAAAGGTTATAATTGAGTGTGATGCCTTCCCAGAGTGAACTTTCAAGAGCATCTGAAGAGATTGTTCTTTGTGCAAGGTGCGCTTGGCGAGAGTTTTGTCTAAAAAAGTTTCAGTTTGACAACACAAAACCTATAAAGTGCCCAGATTTTTCGCCAGACCTAACTCTTTTGAAAGAAGCAAAAGATGATAAAAAGGCTCATAAGGAGCAAGGTTAAAGAGATTTTAGAGAGCCTTTATCCCGAGCATAAAGATACTTTGTTTGAGGTAGAAGTTCCCAGAAACGAAGCCTTTGGTGATTATTCAACGAATGTAGCCTTAGTTCTTAAAGGAAAGGTTGGTAAGCCTCCAAGGGAAATAGCTCAATCCTTTGTGGAAAGACTTAACCAAGAAGAAAACTTTAGCAAGCTTGAAATAGCAGGACCTGGGTTTATTAATTTTTGGATAGCTGAGGATTTCTACCGGAAAAACCTAAAAGATCTCTTAGAGAAGGGGGACGAGTTTTTTAAGCTTGATTTAGGGAGAGGGCAAAAGGTATTGGTCGAGTTTGTCTCAGCAAACCCAACCGGTCCTCTTCACATTGGTCATGGAAGGGGGGCAGCATACGGAGACTCTATTGCTCGCATCTTATCTCAGACAGGCTTCACTGTGGTTAGGGAATACTACATAAACGACCAGGGGACACAGATGCACATCCTGGGGAAATCCGTCTATCTTCGAGCAAAGGAGTTAGTAGGTGAAAAAATAGAATTCCCTGAGGATGGCTATCAGGGAGCCTACATCTACGACATCGCTAAGCTTGCTTTAGAAAAGTATCCAAACCTTCTTAGTATGTCCGAAGATGAGGCTATCGCCTTATCCCGGGACCTGGCGGCTGAGGTCATCCTTGAGGATATTAGGATGGATTTAGAGAAGTTTCGAGTTCATTTTGATAGCTGGTATTCTGAGCGTTCTCTTTTCGAAAGAGGGGTTGTGGCAAAGGTTCTTAGGCTTCTTGAAGAGAAGGGGCTAATTTATGAGAAAGATTCTGCCCTCTGGTTTAGGGCAAAAGATTTTGGAGATGAAAAGGATAGGGTCTTGCGTAAAAGCACTGGAGACTATACCTACTTTGCCAGCGACATAGCCTATCATTACGAGAAGTTTTTTGAGCGGGGCTTTGACCTTTGCATAAATCTCTGGGGGGCAGACCATCATGGTTATGTGCCAAGACTAAAGTCTGCGATGAAAGCCCTGGGTGTTCCTGAGGAAAAACTAAAGGTCATCCTTATTCAAATGGTAAACCTACTTGAGGGAACGGAGCTTAAAAGCATGTCCACAAGGCGGGGCGAGTTCGTGGAGCTAAAGGAGCTAATCTCTGAGGTGGGCATCGATGCGGTCCGGTTCATATTCCTTTCCCGTTCAAGCGACTCCCCCCTTGATTTCGATGTAGAGCTAACTAAAAAGCAATCCCAGGAAAACCCCGTATACTATGTGCAGTATGCCCATGCAAGGATTTGTAGTGTCTTTGCAAAGGCTGAAGAAAAGGGTATAAAGACAAACTTTCTTGAAGCAAACTTAGCCCTTTTACAAGAAAAAGAGGAATTGAAGCTTTTAAAGCTTATAGATAGCTTTGATGATGTTTTAGAGAGTTCTGCTCTTCAGCTTGCACCCTATAAGATTACCTATTATCTTGTGGATTTAGCATCCGCTTTTCATGATTATTACACTAAGTATAGAATTATTCAGGATGATACAGAGCTTATGCAGGCAAGATTAGCCCTATGTGAAGGGGTAAGGAGGGTGTTGAGGCTTGGCCTTGACCTTCTTGGGGTGTCAGCCCCAGAAAAAATGTAAAAAATGAGAGGGGAAGAGCTATGTATGGAGAGAAAAAATTTAAGTTTGAAGTGAGTAAACTTGGTTTGCTTTTTATAGTGCTTTTTGCCCTTTGTATATTGATTTGGACTTTTATCCTTGGGGTTTGGATTGGGACAAAGATCGGGGAGAAGCCTCAATTTGAAACTGTAAAGCTTGAACCTCAACCAGCTCAAACTCCTCAGGTGTCTCCCGTAAAAGAGGTTGCTCATTCTGAAAATCAAACTAATCAAGCCCTGGGAGGGAATCAAACAACACCTCAACAAGTAGCTTTTCAAGTTCAGCCTGAACAACAAACAAAGCCAGAGGTAAAGGTAGAAAAGGAAAAGCCAACACCGGAGCCAAAGACGGAAAAAGTAAAAACTGAACCGGTAAGAACTGCTAAGGTTCCTCCCCAAGAGAAGGTAAAGCCTCAACCTCACCAGGAGGGTATGCCATTCTATGCCCTGCAGGTAGGTGCATACTCAAATAAGGAATCGGCTGAAAAAGTTAAGGCCGAAGTTGAAAAGATGGGGTTTAGAGCCCTTATCAAAGAGAGCATCCACGATGGGAAACCAATATACAAAGTTTTAGCGGGAAGGTTTGAAAATCGAGAAAAGGCCGAACAATATAAAACCATGATTGAAGCAACCTTGGGTGTTAGGCCCTTTGTGGTTGAGGTAAGGTAAGCTTGGGGAAGGTTCGAAAAGCTAAGTTATCTGATGTAAAGTATATTTATAAACTTATTTTATACTTTGCCAAAAGAGGAGACCTTGTTCCTAGACCTCTTTCTGAGCTTTATGAAAATGTGCGCGAATTTTTTGTGTATGAAGACAAAGATTTAATCGTTGGGGTTTGTGGCTTGCATATCCTCTGGGAGGATTTAGCAGAGATTAGGTCTTTGGCTGTGGCTGAGGAATACCAAAAGCAGGGTATTGGGAAAGAATTGGTCCTTGCCTGCTTAAAAGAGGCTGAAGACCTTGGAATAGACCGAGTATTTGCTCTAACCAACTCCCCTGAATTTTTCAAAAAGCTTGGCTTTGAAGAGGTTGCAAAGAGTGAGCTTCCTCAAAAGGTTTGGGCGGATTGTATTAGGTGCAGTAAGTTTCCTGATTGCGATGAGGTTGCCGTTCTCAAGGACTTGACAAAAAATAAACTTTGAATAATATTTAAATAATGAGAAAAAAATTAAAAAAGACTTGACAAAAAATAAACTTTGAATATTTTTTAAATTTAGATAAAAAATTAAACTAATAAAAAAAGGAGGTGGGGTTATGCCAACAGTTGAGTACAAAGGGAAGGTTTTTGAGGTTGATGAGGATGGGTTTCTTAAGGGTGGTTTAGAAGTTTGGTGTAGAGAGTGGGTGGAATATGTCAAAGAACTCGAAGGAATTCAGGAGCTCACCGAGGAGCATTGGAAGGTAATCAACATCCTTCAGGACTACTACAGAAAAAACGGCGTTGCCCCCATGGTGAGGATCCTTTCTAAGGTAACAGGTTATCCCCTCAAGAAGATTTACGAACTTTTCCCCTCTGGTCCTGGTAAGGGTGCCTGCAAGATGGCCGGTCTTCCTAAGCCCACCGGTTGCGTGTAAAAAATATATTCTGGGGGCTATGCCCCCCTCTTATTTTAAATTAACTCTACTTTTGTAATGTATAATTATATTAGAATTCTCTTTTTGGTTTTTTATTTCATTTTAATAGCTTATCCTACCTTTTCTCAAAATCTGATCGACCTTAACACAGCCTCAAAAGATGAGCTTGAAAAGCTCCCAGGTATAGGGCCAGTTACGGCTCAAAAAATTATTGAACTCCGGGAGAAAAAAGGGGGGTTCAAAAGGGTAGAAGAGCTTCTTGAGGTTCCTGGTATAGGACAAAAGAAGCTTGAGGCTATAAAGCCTTATGTAAAGGTTGGAGGAATGGCTTCTCCATCTGGATACAGCAACTCTGCTCCTCAATCCCAATTAACATCAACCTCCTCACCTAAACCTATATACAAGTACATTGACGAACATGGGGTTGTTCATTTCACTCAATTCCCAGAAACGGTTCCACCAAAATACAGAAAGACGCTTAAACAAGTAAATTAAAGACATAAATTAAAAGATATAAAAACTTCAAAGCTGGTCCTTGAGGCTTTTAAAAAAAGTCCCTTACTTCATGCCGAGCGCAAGCCGAGGCAACTCTTGCTTCGCTCGGGACGGCGTCCCTCCTCACTTAGTTCGGGACGGCGCTTCGGGATGTCATCCCGAGGCACGAAAGTGCCGAGGGACTCCCAGCGCCTTGCGCCTTGGGGTGATAGCAGAAGGGCTTGCACAAAAAACTTTTTAATACCAACCGATCAGATTCCTTGACCTAAATCAAGGAAAGTTTCTATTCCATCTCTTATCTTAATTTTAAAAAACTTAAGGAGGTGGGTGTATGTTTTGTAATCAGTGCGAACAAACAGCAAAGGGTTTTGCCTGCACTGTTCGCGGAGTGTGTGGTAAAACCCATGAGACGGATGTTTTACAAGACCTTTTAATTTACACCTGTGCTGGTTTATCTGAGGTTGCCCTTTTAGCTGAGGAAAAGGCAGTAAAAAAACCCGAGGTTGATTTCTTTTTGATGGAGGCGGTGTTTTCAACTTTGACGAACGTTAATTTTGACCCTGAGCGGATTAGAGATTACATTGAAAAGGCGGTAGAGCATAGGGAAACTCTTAAAAAGGAAGCAAAAATCCAAACGGATTCTCCCATTAGCAACTTTAAGCCAGCAAAATCAATGGAAGAGCTTATCAAGCAAGGAGAAGAAAGGGAGATAGAACCAAGCCTACTCTGCTATCCAGGTCGCCTTAGCCCTTTCTCAAGCCTTTGGCGTTAGCGTAAACGAGCTACCCCTTTCTCTTATCCTTTCTTGGTATGAGCAGAAGGCGGTAGCCATTCTTCTTACCCTCCTATATCTTGGTCTAAAGAACATGAGGCTTGGTCCAAGCATGCCAGCCTTTTTGAGCAAAAATGTGGCTAATTTCATCGCGCAGAACTACAACTTAAAGCCAATAACTACACCCGATGAAGATTTAAGAAGCATTTTAGGCTAAGGTCTTGTATTCTCCGGGGGTTCTCCCCCCCGTTCTTAATTAACTCAGAGCAAAATTTAGGTGTTTTTAAGTAAGGGCACCTTGCGGGTTGCCCAATATTTTTTATCAGCGATCGCCTAACTTCAAGGCTTATGCTAACATATAGGCATGAACCGTTATGCAGGAATAACCTTTTATCGAACGGAGGTTTCCCCTGGGCTTACCACTTTTCGTGTAGTTGTAAAGCAAACTGACCTCTTTATCCTTGCGGAAAGAGACCTTACTGAAGAGGCTGTTAAAATCGTGTGGGAGGTTCGAACACCCCTTGAACAATACATCTTTAAAAATCCGGTTTTTTTAAAGAGTTTAGTTCCTTTGCCCTTTGACCCGGAAGCTCCAGAGATTGTGAAAACGATGCTTAGGGCTGGGGAGAAAGCGGGAGTTGGTCCTATGGCAAGCGTTGCCGGAGCTATTGCTGAGGCTGTAGGAAGGGAGCTTCTGCGAAGGGAATTGACAAAGGTTATAGCCGTGGAAAACGGAGGAGACATCTTTCTTTCGCTTAAGCGTGATGCTAAAGTCAAGGTCTTTGCTGGAAATACCGTATTTTCTGAGCTAACCATCCTTGTCCCGGAAGAGCTTCAGCCCTGCGGAGTTTGCACATCATCAGGGAAAATCGGTCATAGTTTGAGCTTTGGGAAAGCTGATGCTATTACTATCCTTGCGAAGGATACAGCTTATGCCGATGCCTTAGCCACAGCCTTAGGAAACATTCTAAGGGAAAAAAGGGACCTTAAGCTTCTTGAAAGGGAGGTAAAAAGAAGAGAAGGCATCCTTGGCATTATCGCTATCCTCGAGGACAGAGCCTTTCTGTGGGGAAAGATAAAGATAGTTTGATGCTTCTTGACTATACAAAAATTGACCTTAAAATAAACCTTAGCTTAAAAAGGGGGAAGAAGCATGAGCTGTATTTTTTGCCGTATTGTAAACAAAGAACTTCCAGCTAAAATCGTTTATGAAGATGATAAGGTGCTTGCCTTTAATGATATAAACCCTCAGGCTCCTTACCATATACTTGTCATCCCAAAGAAGCATATTTCAACCCTCCTTGAGCTCACAGAGGAGGATAAAGACCTTATCGGGCATATTTATCTGGTGATGAATAAGCTTGCTCAAGAGCTTGGCGTTGCCGAAAGGGGCTACCGGGTAGTGGTAAACTGCAACAGAGAGGCTGGTCAAACGGTCTTTCATGTGCATTTCCACTTCTTAGCTGGAAGGGAAATGCACTGGCCTCCTGGATAATACCTTAAAGTAAGCTTGCCCTGCGCACACTTTACACAGGGTTCTACCCTCCTTTACTACTTCCTTTCCATCCCTTATAGTTTCGCCGCACTCTTCACAAACAACCTTCCTTCGAGGTTTCCCTGGAAGGTCATATTCTGAGAAAATCACTTCCACTTCTTCAACCCTAAAAAGTTCCTCATCCGGCATGATTTTGTATGCTAAAAGCTCCCTTTGTGCGGGGCTTGCAATCTCTGGGAAGTATTTTTTTGCTTCCTCTTTTGCTGATTCTTTAGCAACAATTCTAAAGGCTTTTCCTGTTTCCAAGTTGAGAAAAGTTGCTGCCATGATGCCATAATCTACGAACTTCATCGTTCTTTTGCCAAGGCTAACTCCAGCAACCGTTTGAATGGCATCGGTTGCGCAGCGGTCGATCTCAACCCAAACTAATAACTTTTTTCGGTCCTCCCCATAGGGGTCTTTAATGCCAATAAGCGTAAGCCCAAGAAGGGCTAAACGAGCACCAAGCACCTGCCCTGCACAAAGATGCCCATGCCTTTCTCGGCAGACCTCAAGAAGCTCTTCAAAGGGAATTTCAAAGGGGTTAAACCTAGCCAACCTTGGCTCCGGGTTCTTTTTCTTTTTCTGGGATGATTATGGCTAAGCCGTTAGCATCCTTTGCAGCAAGGAGCATCCCCTCAGATACTATGCCCTTTATTTTTGCTGGCTTGAGATTGGCAACGATAATGACTTCTTTTCCGATTAGCTCCTGAGGTTCATAGTATTCAGCAATGCCGGCAACGACCTGTCTTTTTTCAGGACAGCTGACTTCAAGCCTGAGGAGCCTGTCTGCTCCAGCAACCTTCTCCGCAAAAAGCACCTTAGCAACCCTAAGGTCAATCCTTTTAAACTCTTCAATGGTGATGTATTGAGGTTCCTCCTTTACTTCAGCTTCCTTCTTTGCTTCCACTTTTTGTTCCTCCTTCAGAATTTTTTCCGCATCTACCCTTGGAAAAAGGGGACCGCACCTTTTAATCTTTGTGCCAGCTTCTGGAATGTCCCAGTTAAAAAGGTCTTTGAGAGAGAGGGTGCTTGCTTCGCTCGGAAGGACTGATAGGGCTGAAAGGAGAGTTAGAGAAGAGTTGGGAAGCACAGGATAGAGGGCAAGGGCAAAGCTCTTTATGGCGGAAATAATATTCCTTAGGATCGTTCCTGCCCTTTGGTAGTTTCCTTCCTTAACCCTTGTCCAGGGGGCTTCCCTATCTATGTAGACATTGGCAAAGCGAATTGCTTGCCAAAGCTCCTCCAAGGCTGTGTGAAAGTTTAGCCTTGAAAACTCTTCAAGGTATCTCTTGATGCCCCTTTCTACCTTTTCGCGGAATTCTTTGTCTTCAGGCGTTAGCTCACCCCAGCGAGGGATGGTTCCCTCAAAGTTTCTCTCAAGGAAGCTTAAAGTTCGGTTCACAAGGTTTCCGTAGTCGTTTGCTAAGTCGGCATTAATGCGGTTTATAAGGTTAGAAAGGCTAAACTCCGCATCATACCCAAAAGCCATGTCCCGAAGTACATAATACCTTACTTGGTCTATCCCAAAGGTTTGGGAAAGCTCAAGAGGCGACACGATATTACCAAGGCTCTTTGACATTTTAAGGCTTCCCATAAGCCAATAGCCATGCACAAAAAGCTTCTTATACATTGGTATTCCAAGGGCTTTTAGCATGATGGGAAAGTAGACGGCATGGGGACGAAGGATGTCTTTGGCGATAAGATGATGGGAGTTTGCCCAGTAGTCTTGCCACAAAGGATCATCTGGGTAGCCTATCCCTGTTAGATAGTTTAGCAGGGCATCAAACCATACATAGGTCACATAATCTTTATCAAAAGGAAGCTCTATACCCCAGGAAAGCCTTGTCTTGGGACGGGATATGCAAAGGGGGGGTAAAGGTTCCTCAAGGAGGTTTAGCACCTCCTCTCGATAGAAGCTTGGATAGATAACCTCATTCTTTGAGAGATAATCCTTAAGCCAGCTTCGGTATTTTTCAAGGTTAAAGAAGTAGTTTTTTTCCTTCAGGTAGACGGGTGGGGCCTTGTGGTCTTTGCAGAGCCCCTTTTCGTCAAGCTCTTTTGATGTGAGGAATCTTTCACAACCGAAGCAGTAGTTCCCCTCATACTCATCAAGGTAAAACTCTCCCTTATCAAAAAGGGTCTGAAGCACATGCTGGACAACCCGTTTATGTTTATCCGAAGTGGTTCTGATAAAGTAGCTATAGTTTATACCCAGCTTATCCCAGGTTTCTTTAAAGATGTTGGCTACTTCGTCCACAAATTCCTTTGGAGTTTTGCCTTGAGCACCCGCTGCCTTTGCAATCTTGTCCCCATGCTCATCCGTTCCCGTCAAGAAAAAGACATCATACCCTTGAAGACGGTAGAACCTTGCTAAGGCATCGGCAACGATCGTCGTATAGGCATGTCCAAGATGGGGGAGACTGTTTACATAGTAAATAGGGGTAGTGATGTAAAATCTTTTATTCATTCCTTAACCCTTCCTCCGGCTCTTCGGGAAGTTCTTCTTTTAGCACAAAGTTTTTTAACTCCTCAAGGGATACAGAAAGGATGGTTCCGTCCTCCTTCTCAAGAGTGGCGGTTCGTTGAAAGAAGTTGTATTTAAGGATACGAAAGTTCTCTTCTCCGAAAGAAATTTTACTCCCAAGGCGAGGGAGGCTTGCTAAGCATTCCTTATACCAGCTTTCTTCGTAGGCTAAACAGCAGAGGAGCCTCCCGCAGGGTCCGGATATCTTATTAGGGTCAAGGATTAAGCCTTGCTCTTTGGCCATCTTTATACTCAAGGGCTGAAAATTTTTAAGGTATTGGGCACAGCAGAATTCTTTTCCACAGTAGCCTATTCCACCGAGAAGCCCGGTTTCATTCCTAACACCAATCTGCCGCATCTCAATGCGCATCCTAAGAGCCTTAGCAAGCTGTTTAACAAGTTCCCGAAAGTCAATCCTTCCTTCAGCAGTATAGTAGAAGATTATCTTTGAACGGTCAAAGTAGCACTCTACATCAACAAGCTTCATCTCTAAGCCCAATTCCTTAGCAAACTGCTTACAGAATTCTTTCCCCTTATCCTCAAGCTCAAGCCTCCTTTTATGGTTTGCCACCTCTTTGGGATTTGCTTTGCGAAGAATGGTCGGCAACCCCTCTATATCCCTGGGAATACTGTATGAAAAATCATCAAGATAGAAAACTTCTTTTCGACTATCCGGCATCTCAACCAAAGCATAGGTCCCGCTTGGAAGAGGTTCATACCCCTTTAAAACCCTCTCCGGTCTCCCGGGTCTTGTAGTTCCATGCACAAGATAAATACCTTTTTTCTTTTCCGGCTTGTTTTCAAATTTCTTTTCCTTTTTCATTTAACCACCTATAGCCCTCATCGGTCTTTGCGTGGATGCTCTAACTCCTATTTCGGGCTTTATTCGCAGAGCTTCCCTAAAGGCTTCTTCAAGAGGACCTTTTTTGCCTCGCAAATAGTCTTTTAAGTTTATCTCTTCGTCTGAGAAAAGACAAGGTCTAAGCCTTCCGTCTGCGGTGATCCTTAAACGGTTGCAGGAGCCGCAAAAATGGCTTGAGAGAGGGGAGATGAAACCAACCTTGCCTTTAGCTCCTTCAAATCGAAAAACAGCTGCCGGACCCTTTCCCACTTTTTCAGTAGGCCAAAGCTTCCCCAACCTTTCAACCCTTTCTTTGATTTCATAAATAGGCACAACTCGGCTTTTATCCCAGAGTGAGTTCTTTCCTACGGGCATAAACTCTATAAACCTAACCTCAACAGGTAGCTCTATGCTAAGCTTTGCAAGCTCCTCGCATTCTTCATCGTTAAAGCCCCGTATGATGACGGAGTTTATCTTTACCGCGGTGAAACCTTCAGATAGGGAAAGATAGAGACCTTCCATTACTTTTTTTAAAGAAAAGCCTCCTGTAAGCTCGGAGAACTTCTCCTCAGACAAAGTATCAAGGCTTATGTTTATCCTTTTTAGCCCAGCCTCTTTTAAAGGCTTTGCCAACTCAGATAGAAAGTAGCCGTTTGTGGTTAAGCTAAGGTCTTCTAACCCGGGGATCTTTGCAAGCCTTGCCACAAGCTCAACGATGCCTTTCCTTAATAAAGGTTCACCGCCCGTTAGCCTTACTACCTTAATTCCAAGCTTAACCCCTACTCGGACGATGCTTTCTATCTCCTCAAAGGTTAAGATTTCCTCATGAGGCAAAAACTTAAAAGGTCCCTTTGATTGGCAGTAGATACAGCGGAAGTTACACCGGTCAGTTATCGAGATCCGAAGATATTCTATCCTTCTTCCCCTCGGGTCTACAAGCACTTAAGCTTCCCTTTGTAGATTTCTCGAGCTTGATTGAAGGCAGAAATTATCATAGGCTCTTGATAATCAGGATAAGTCCAAGGCAAAGGTCTAAATGAGCCTTCTTTAAAGATGTATTCTACTTCAGCAAAAACAGACCTACCAAGGTACACCCGATGAGCATAATCCTTAAAGGTCGAAAGAATAACCTTCGAGAGGGTTAAATAACCTGGGTCAAGGTTTACAAGCCTCTTTCCATCCTGCGAATACTCTTTTTCGATTTCATAACATAGGTGCTTTAGCTCAACAAGCTCCTCAGGATCCCTTAAAATTTCGAAAAAAAGGACGGTTTTAAAAAGAGGGTAACCCATTTCTTTCTCATAGTAGGAAGTAAACTTGCTAAATTCATAGACCGGTCCTTCAAGCACAACCATACCGAAAAGGTCTTCAAGCCTCTTCAGGATTTGATTCTTTAAGCTTAGGTCCCTTGCGGTCAAAGCAATAAAAAAGAGGGCTGGTTTAACCCTTTGAGGATGGCTCATCTTTACAGGGTATCGCAGATTCGATCAGCATCTCTGGAATATTATCTATGATAGGATAAAGTAAGGAGCATTTTCGGCAGAGGAACCCTTCGGTCTTTTCATCTTTATGATAGACAAGGTCTCCCTTACATTTTGGGCAGGCAAGAAACTCAAGATAAACCTTTATCCTTTCTTCGTCCATGCTTTAAGAATAGCACTAAAAAAGGATCACGCAATTTTTACCTTGGGTCTTTGCTTGGTAGAGGGCAAGGTCAGCCTTTCTCACAAGGTCGTAGACATCATCCTCCCCGCTGTAGCAAGAGACTCCTATGCTTGCTGTTATGCCTTCAACAGGGGGAAGTTTTAATTGACAGATGGCATTCCTAATCTTTTCGGCAACCTTTATGGCATCTTCAAGCTCAATCCTCCGAAGAAGGATGAGAAATTCCTCCCCTCCCCATCTGGCAACAATATCCGATTCCCTTACGCTACTTTTCAAAACCTTAGCCACCGCAATCAAAACCTTATCCCCAACATCGTGACCATAGACATCATTTACTATTTTAAAGTTATCAAGGTCGATAAGGAGGATACAAAAAGGGGTTTTATACCGTTTGTAAGTGAGCTTTTCTTGTTTTAGCATTTCATCTGCAAACCTACGGTTGTAAAGCCCGGTCAAAGAGTCGGTAATCGCCGCCTGATAGAGCCTCTTTTCAAGCTCCTTTTGAGGAGTGACATCATAGAAGTTAACGAGGACATAAGGTCTGCCTTCATGCGTTATCAGGGTTGCAAAGATATGGGCAAAGAAGGTTTCTCCATCACCTTTGTTCAAAAGGGCATCAAACTCGCAAAACTTACCTTCTTGAAGTAAGGCTTCGAAAGAGCAAGAACTATCCTCAGAAAAAAGAGCAAAAAGGGTGCTTCTTGCGTTGCTTCCGATAAGGTCCTTTTTTTGCTTTTTTAAGAGCTCGCAAGCCTTTTTGTTTGCGTAAACGATGGTTCGCTCTTCAGAAAGAACGATTAAACCGCTTCCCAAGTTTTCAAGGATTAAAGGACAAAGATGGCACAAATCTATCATCAGATAGAGCAGTCCTCTGTTTTTATCTTGTCTCTATAGGATGGGTTTTAGTTCTTCCTTGATAAGCATAAGATATTCTGAGAGCTTTTCAAGGATGATTGCTTGTTTCTGAGCTATATCCTCGGAGGATAAACCTTTTAGCTCCTCTTTCAACTCAAAGATCAGTCTTTTCAAGGCGGGCGAGACGGAAGCCGAGACCCTTTGAGCAAGCTCTTCTAAGCTTGGTTTCTGTTCCTCTGGCTTTACTACTTCAAGGGCGTGAATGGCTTTTAGACCAAGGGAAAAGATATCCAAAGCCAAGCTTGGGGTAAGAGGTCTTGTGCTTGATTGAACTTCCTTTAAAAGCGATTCGGCGTAGCTAAAATAGTACCTTGCCCTAACAAAGAAAACCACGTTAGTTTAAATCAATCTTTGCCACCTTCGCCGATGGGCAGATCCTTAAGCCCTCGGTAAAAGTGCTGACTTATGATCTCGTTTGCCTTCTCACAGATTTCAAAAAGAAGGTCGATCATGTCAAGCATCTCAGCTTGACCATCGGGCGTTCTCATCTCAAAATCCTCGATAAAGGCGCCACTCTCTAAGTATTCTTTGAATTCTTGAAGTTTTTTTAAGGTTAGCATCTTAGCTAGCCCTCTCTATGTATTCTCCTGTTCTAGTATCAACCCGCACGATGTCCCCCTCGTTCACAAAAAGGGGAACCTGAATAACTAATCCTGTCTCTAAAGTTGCTGATTTGGTTGCCGAGCCAACGGTATCTCCCTTAACCCCTGGCTCAGTGGAAACAACCCTTAGCTCTACCACCTTCGGTAGCTCAATGCCAATTATTTTCCCCTTGTAAAAAAGAAGAGAGACTTCGAGGTTTTCTGTCAGATACTTTTCTGCCTCACCAACCTCTTTTCTATCCACATAAATTTGATCATATTCTTCAAGGTCCATAAACACAAAACGATCTCCTTCTTTATAAAGGAATTGAGCCTTCTTTTCTTCAAGGTCAGGCTTTTCAAACCTTTCCCCAGAGCGAAAGTTTACTTCAAGGACCCTGCCGGTGGTCAAATCCTTAAGCTTTGTTCTAACCATAGGTTGCCCCTGAGCTATCTTAGTATGCTGAAAGTCAATCACCTCGTAAGGCTTGCCTTCCCACTCAATCTTTAATCCTCTTCTGAAATCCGAGGTAGTATAGGCCATTATCCTCCCTCCTTCTTTTCAAGATAGGATGGAAGGGGCGTTGCCCAAGCTTCATCGTCAAAATAAAGCTCTTCAAAGTCCTTTGGCTTATCAATGGGTAATAAGTATGGACCCTCAACCACCTCAAACCTTAGAAGACAGCTTTTATACCAATCAACATCAGGAAGGTCAAGGTCAAACTCTCGCATGATACGATAGGTCCGGTAAAAGTGTTCCCATTGGTTTTCCGCTTCAGGATAGATTGTAAAATCCCGAAGAATATCGGTGATCACAAAGCCTGAATCGATTAGAAATTTCTCAAAGTCCCGCCATTTCCTGAGAGAAGCTTCCCTATGGGTAAACCCCATATAACCCACTGACCCCTTTCCTTTGAGGGAACTTATGCACCTGCTGATAAAAAGCTTTAATCCCTTTTCAGTCTCAACCGGGTCAGTAAAAAAAACATCAAAGCTTCTTTCAAGATGTGAAGGCAAGTTATCTATTACATTGTAGCTGTAAACCTCAAGGGCTTCATAGCCTATCTCTTTTGTCTTTTCTCTTATGAATTCATTTATCCTTTCATCTATTTCTACCACAACGATTCTCTTAGGAAGTTTAGTCAAAGCCATTGCCAGAGAAAGAAGGTCATCGTCTCCAAGGATAAACACTTCTGTTCCTTCAAGGTCACCCCTCTCGTAGATGAAGGCAACCCTTCTTACCGTGTCGATGGGTCGTATAAAACCTTGGTCGTAATCGCTGGTTGGAAGAGGACGGTCCTTGGTTAACTCTTTAAACCTTTCCGAAAGCTCTTGCCAAAACTTGCTTTTAGAAAAGGAATTGCAGAAAAGACAACCCGGGTCTTCATAGGGTAATCCAGAGTAGGATGAGGAAAGATAAAAAAAAGGTTTTTCGTATTTGATGATGCCTTCCTTTAGGAGCTCTTTAATAGCCTCAAGAAACTCAACGAGATGGCTGTCCTGGTAGTTTACTAACTGCCAAAAGGTAGCTTTGCCTTGAACAAGCCTGCGAAGGATTTGGTTTTTTATCCTTTGATATGAGGTCACTCAAGTCCTCCCGTTCGAATTTAACCCAGAGATTAGTCTTGATAAAGACAAAGCGTTCCTCTGCCACCCCGAGGGTTTATGAGGTTATAAAAAAGGAAAATGGGTGCGGGGGTGGGATTTGAACCCACGACCTCCGGGTTATGAGCCCGACGAGCTACCAGGCTGCTCTACCCCGCGTCCTTTAAAGAGCTGATATAAATATAGTTTCATTATGCCAAATGTCAAGGGGGATTAAAGGCTGTAAAAAAGTACCCCTACTTTGTCCTCCCGAGGCACGCAAGTGCCGAGGGACCCGCTTACGCCTCTGGATGGTCATAAAAATAAGCTCGGGATGGTTGGACACATGGGGCTTACACAAATTTTTAAAATAGCCTCAGAAGGATTGGAAAAGTATCTATAAGTCCCTTGCCTAAAATTTAAATTAATATTAGACTAATTTTAAAAATGCCATTTAAAATTAGCAAATCCCAAAATTTAAGCCTTACCTCCTTTATTTTCCTTTTGATTTTCCTTACTCTGCTCATTGGCTCGTTGATAACCTTTTTTATCATCCGAACCTATACTTTTGAAATTATCAAAAAGCTTGAAATAGATAAGGTTGAACGGTTAGGGGATAGCTTGCGGATCCAAACTATTGAAAATTTGGTTGTTAACCAGTATGATGAGATAGAGAAAAGATTTGAGCTCTACATAAAAGATGGGCTTATTGAAGGGGCAATACTTTTAAGTCCAGATAAACGTCCCCTTATCTATCTAAGTAAGGATGAAAAAGGAGAAATCGTTAGGCTTTATCGAACCCTTTCTCCTGGAGTTAAAATTCCTGAAAAGAGCTACTACGATGAGAGGAGGGCTAAATATTTTTTCTTTTCTGAGCTAAAGCTTAAAGAAATCGTCTTTGGATATTTAATACTGACCTTCGATTTTTCTAAGATTAGAGACCTATATTGGGCAACAACTATTATTTTGGCAAGCCTTTATACCATCTTTTTGCTTTTCCTTTTGGCCCTATGGTATCCTTTTTACCGCAAGATAAAGAAGGAGCTTGGAAGTGCTATTGCATTTTCTAAAGAGCTTCCTTTCAAAAAAGGCGAATTCTTAAGCATCTCTCCTTTCTTTGCTGAAACGAAGGACTTGGCAGAGTCTCTGAACTGGGCAAGTTTGCAACTTAAAGAGACAGAAAGGGAGCTGATTAAAGAGAAGGCTCTAATGGATGGTGTTCTTTCAACCATTGACGAGGCAGTCTTTGTTTTAGCACCTGACTTTACGATAAAGTATCAAAATGAAAGAGCAAAAGAGCTTTTGCAGAAATTATTAGGATTAGGAGCTGAAGCCCAAGATGCTTTAAAAGGGCTCTTCTTAGAGGGTAGGTTTAAAGCTTATCCTGAAGGAAAGACTCTAAGCCCTGAGGAGCTTCTTGAAAATTTAAACAGGGGAGACCGGTTTGAGCTTCAAGTTGAGGTTAACGGCTCTGTGTATGAGCTGAGCTTAAAACGTATTTCTTCCCTTGAAGAGCATCAAGATTTGCTTCTTTCTTTAAAGGATATTACTCAAAAAATTCGGGCTCAAGAAGAATTTTTGCGAACTGAAAAGATGAGAAGCCTTATCCAACTTGCGGCGGGAATTGCTCACGACCTGAATAATGTGTTAGCCATTTTGTTTAATAGTTTAAATCTTATGCTTCTTACCAAAGGTATGCCTGCAGAAATACGAGGAGTAATTCATACTATCGAGAGGCATCTAAAAAGGGCAAAATACCTTGCCTTTCAGCTTTTAAGCCTTTCTAAGGGTGGGGAGATAGTTTTAGAGCCGGCCGACCTTGAAACGGTAATCAAGGATACCTCAAGCTTTGCTTTAGCTGGAACCAAAACTAAGTTTTATTTAGACTTAAAGGTCAATGTGAAAAACCTAAAGAGCGACCCCTACGCCCTTTCTCAAATCCTTATGAACTTATTTATAAACAGTGTCCAAGCTGGTGCAGAAAGTATTAGAGTAGAAGTAGATAAGACAAAAGAAGAGGAAAGAGACTATATAGTTATTACAGTTTCTGATGATGGACCGGGGATCCCGTCCGAGATTTTGGACAAGGTCTTTGAGCCCTTCTTTACCACTAAAAAAGAGGGCTCGGGGCTTGGTTTATACATCGTAAAAAGTTTAGTAAAAAGACTTGGAGGAAGACTAAGGGTAGAAAGTAGATTGGGTGAGGGGACGACTTTCTATATCTATCTTCCCTATGAGACGATAGAAGAGGAAAGGGTAGAAGAAAGAGATATGCCTTTAGATAGGCGTCTTCACATCCTTGTCGTTGACGATGAGGAAGACTTGAGGGAAAGCTTAGCCCTTATCTTAAAAGAGCTTGGGCATGAGGTTATCACCGCAGGAGACGGGGAAGAAGCCCTCTCCATTTTCTTAAGCCTTACCTCTCAGGGGAAAAATATTGACCTTTTAATCACCGATTTTACCATGCCAGGTCGTTTAAACGGTTTAGAGCTAATAAAGACTTTAAGAGAGTTTGCTCCAGGTCTAAAGTCTATCCTCTCTACGGGCTACGCTGAAGTAGGAGAGGGGGAAGACTTGTCAAAGTTTAACATCGTAGGTGTCCTTCGTAAGCCCTACACCTTAGAAGAACTAATAAAAGCTTTGAATAAAGCCTAGGAGGGTGGAGGATGGTGGTGACTATGTTTTGGTTTAGGTTTTTACCGCTAATCCTTTTAATCTTCTTTATAACAGCAGCTTTTAAGAAGTCCTTGGCTCAAGAAAGGGTCTTCACCATTGGAGTTGTGCCTCAGTTTACGCCCGTTGAAATCTATGAAAGATGGGGACCTTTGATTAAGGAGCTTGAAAATCGAACAGGCTTAAAGTTTGAATTAAAAACTTATAAAAGTATCCCTGAGTTTGAGAAAGCTTTTCTCAAAGGTGAGCCTGATTTTGTCTTCATGAACCCTTATCATCAAGTTATGGCTTATAAAGCTCAAAAGTACATCCCCCTTGTGCGAGATAAAACTCCTTTAACCGGTATTCTTGTTGTAAGAAGGGATAGTCCGATCAAAGAAGTAAAGGATTTAGACGGTAAAGTGATAGCCTTTCCTGCCCCGAACGCCTTTGCAGCTTCCCTTTACATTAGGGCGCTCTTAACGGAGAAGTTCAAGATAAGCTTCACTCCAGAGTATGTTAAGACGCATGATAATGTCTACAGGCATGTGATCCTTGGCAAGGCTCAAGCTGGCGGTGGGGTGAACAACACCTTTCTTAGACAACCAGAGGAGGTAAAAAGGGAGCTGAGGATTCTTTATGAGACTCCTTCTGCTGCTCCTCATCCTTTCTCAGCCCATCCAAGGGTCCCAAAAGAGGTTAGAGATAAGGTAAAGAAGGCTATTTTAGACATGGCAAATGAGCCGAGCATGAAAGCTCTTCTTGATAGGGTGCAAATGCCAAACCCTGTTCCTGCTGATTATGCTCGAGACTATAAGCCCCTTGAGAAGCTCAATCTTGAAAAGTATGTAGTGCTTGAGTAGTGATGGAGCTTCTTCTACTTGGTGGCATCACTGCAGGCTTTCCTTCCCAGGTTGAGGACACGCTCTTTGAAAGCATTAGCATGGAGGAATGGCTTATCAGAAACCCGGCCTCAACCTATCTTGTCAAGGTTTACGGAGAGTCTATGATAGAGGCTGGAATTCTACCAGGCGATTATGTCCTCGTTGACCGGGCTCTCACCCCAAGGAACGGAGACATAGTGGTCGTGAGAATCGAGGATGAGTGGACGATGAAGTATTTTTACAGGGATGAAAAGGGGATAAGGCTTAAGCCAGCAAATAAAAGGTATCCCGAGCTTATCCTTAGCCCGGAAAAGGAAGTTGAAATCTTTGGGGTCATTGTTGCCGTAATCAGAAAGTATAGATAGAATTAAATCTTGATGGTTCTAAACATCCACAGCCTACCGAGAGCCATCCTTCATGTTGATGCCGATGCCTTCTTTGCAAGCGTAGAGCAAGCAACAAACCCTGAGCTTAGAGGAAAGCCCGTCGTCGTAGGAAGAGAAAGGGGCATCGTCACAGCGGTGTCTTACGAAGGTAAAGCCTTAGGGATAAAAAGGGGGATGACGATTGCCGAAGTAAAAAGGCGTTTCCCCCAAGCTGTGATCCTCGATTCTGATTACGAGAAGTATTCTCTTTTTTCCCTGCGGATGTTTGACATCTTAAGGGAGTTTACCCCTGATGTTGAGGAGTACTCTATCGATGAAGCCTTTGCGGATTTAACCGGGCTTAGAAGGCTTTATCGTTGCGGTTATGAGGGTATAGCCTTAGCCATAAAAGAAAGGATTAAGAAAGAGCTTGGCATAACCGTCTCTCTTGGAATAAGCTTAACCAAGGTCCTTGCTAAGATTGCCTCATCCTGGCAAAAGCCAGACGGTCTAACTGTCATCCCCGGAAGAGAAATACACCATTACCTTTCTAAGCTTCCGATTTCTGAGGTTTGGGGGATAGGTCCCAAGACCTCAGCCCTTTGCGAAAAGCTTAACCTTAAGACTGCCCTTGACCTTGCCCTGAAGTCAGAAGACTTCATAAAGAAGTATTTCGATAAGAGAATACATGAAATTTGGCTTGAGCTGAGAGGAATCCCCGTTTATCCCGTAGACCCAACGCCAAAGTCTTCATACAAAAGCATAAGCAAAGCCCTAAGCTTTACTCCAACCTCAAACAGGGATTTTTTGCTTTCCCAGATAGCCTTTAACCTTGAGCTTGCCTGTTTTAAGGCGAGGGCTTATGGGCTTCGAGCTAAAAGGGTTATCCTTGGTCTGAAGGATGAAGACTTTAACTTCTTCTCCGAGGAAATAGAGCTTCCGCAGGAGAGCGCCTACCCGTTAGAGATTTTACCTTATCTAAGAGAAGCCTTCAGTAGGCTTTATAGAGAAGGCAAGCTCTACCGGCAGGTGGTGGTAGTGCTGAGCGGGCTTACTTCAAACCAA
The DNA here is from genome assembly GCA_049414625.1 of Thermodesulfobacteriaceae bacterium. Classification (GTDB taxonomy): domain Bacteria; phylum Desulfobacterota; class Thermodesulfobacteria; order Thermodesulfobacteriales; family Thermodesulfobacteriaceae; genus WYEG01. Next base: position 9,465 of record JBMSAU010000122.1, on the reverse strand, counting down.
ATTAAGCAGAGAAGCCTCTTTGAAGATACAATCAGAAGCGAGAAGATAAAGAAGCTCTACCAAGACATAGACTACTTGAGTGGACGGTATGGAAGGACTATCGTCTCCACCGCAACCTCCCTTTTTGTGGTGAAAGAGAAGCCTCTTAAGCGAAAAGACAGTTTAAGAATACCCCTTTTGCCCCTTCGGCTTTCTTAAAGTTTAGGGAAAATTTTAACAAACACTCTTGACAGGATAAAATTAGTTGTTAAATAGAGCGAAATTCTTTAAAAGGGGTGGAGCATGCTGGTTGAGATAAGGATCCATGGAAGGGGTGGACAGGGAGGGGTTACCTCTGCAGAGTTGATAGCAGTATCAGCCATTCATCAAGGGAAGTATGCTCAAGCTTTTCCAAGCTTTGGACCGGAAAGAAGAGGTGCTCCGGTGCAAGCCTTTGCGAGGATTAGCGATGCTCCCATAAGGACCAGGGAGAGAATCTACAATCCTGATGTCATCTTGGTTCTTGATGCTTCTCTTCCAAAGATCATCAAGGTAACCCAAGGGTTAAAGGAGGATGGTATTGCCATTCTTAACTCCTCTCATTCGGAGGAGGAAGTAAGGGAGATGCTTGGTGGCTACAAGGGTAAGCTTGCCCTTGTTGATGCCACAAAGATTGCCCTTGAGGTTCTTGGTCTTCCCATAACTAACACCACGATGCTTGGTGCATTCATTAAGGCTACGGGGCTTGTTGAGCTTGAAGCTATGAAGGAGGCTTTGAGAGAGCGGTTTGGGCGATTGGCAGACAAAAACATAGCTGCCCTTGAGAGGGCGATAGAGGAAACCAAAATCTACTAAAGAGGTGGAGAAATGCCAAAAGAGCAAGGCTTAATGAGTTGGAAAGAGCTTGCTCCGGGCATGTATATTATTGAGCCCGGAAATTCAGCAAAGTTTAAGACCGGGGACTGGAGGTCCCATCGTCCAGTCCTTGACAAGGAAAAGTGTATCAAGTGCGGACAATGCTATCTCCTCTGTCCTGAGCCAGCTTACGAGCCAAACGAAGAGGGTTATTATATATGTAATCTTTACTACTGTAAGGGCTGTGGAATCTGCGCAGCCATCTGCCCCAAAGGGGCTATAACCATGGTTTTAGAGGAGGCTTAAGATGGGGAAAAGGGTTGCAAAAGAGGTTTCCATAGCGGTAGCTGATGCCGTTGCCCAGTGTAGGGTAGATGTAATCTGTGCCTATCCTATTACTCCGCAAACCCATATAGTTGAGCGTTTGGCAGAGCTTGTAAACAACGGCGAGCTTGATGCCGAATACATCACCGCTGAGTCTGAGCATGCAGCAATGAGCGTTTGCATTGGTGCCGCAGCAGCTGGTGCTCGAACCTTTAACTCCACTTCAGCTCAGGGCTTGCTTTTCATGTATGAAACCCTTCAGATTGCCTCTGGCTTAAGGCTCCCAATAGTTATGGTTATTGCAAACCGGTCGATCTCTGCCCCTCTCAGCATCTGGAATGACCATGGCGATGTTATGACCATGCGAGACTTTGGTTGGATCCAGACCTTCGCTGAAAACGGTCAAGAAGCTGTAGACCTTATTTATCATGCCTACCGAGTGGCGGAGAAGTGTCTCCTTCCTGTAGCGGTAAACCTTGATGGTTTTATCGTTAGTCATGTGGTTGAGCCAATTGAGATGTTAGACCAAGAGCTTGTCGATAAATACCTTCCTCCGCTTAAGATGAAGTATAAGCTTGACCCAAAGAAGCCCGTTACTATGGGAGCAATCGGCGTTCCCGAGATCTATACTGAAGCTAAGAAGGCTTTAGATGAAGCGGTTAAGGCAAGCTACAAGGTGGCAGTACAAGCCTGGAAAGAGTTTGAAAAGATTTCCGGCAGAAGATATCGGCCTGTTGAGACCTACCGCATGGAAGATGCTGAGGTCGCTATGGTCATCATGGGAAGTCTTGCTGAAACAGCCTGCAATGCCGTAGACGAGCTTCGCGCAAAGGGTAAAAAAGTAGGTCTTATTAGGTTTAGGCTTTGGAGACCCTTTCCCACGCAGGATTTTCTCAAGGCTATCGGCAGAGTTAAAGCCCTTTGCGTCGTTGATAGAGCGGTAAGCCATGGCTCAACCGGCGGTCCTGTGGGCATAGAGGTTCGCTCGGCTCTCTATCAGTCTAACAAGAGACCACGGGTAGTGAACTTTATAGCCGGGCTTGCGGGAAGGGATGTGACCAAAGATGATTTTATAGAGCTCTTTGAAAGAACCTTTGAAGCCATATCTAAGAAGCCAAAGTTTAGCTATGAAATCTACGGAGTAAAGGAGTAGAGCCATGAGACCAGAGTTAGCCAACTTCAAACCCTTGAGCATTAAAGACCTACCCAAGGAGGATTGGTTTGCCCCTGGGCATAGGGCTTGCCAGGGCTGTGGGACAGTTATACCTGTAAGGCTTGCCTTAAAGGTCCTTGGACCAAACACCATTGCCGTCTCTTCTACAGGTTGCATTGAGGTCATCTCAAGCCCCTTTCCGTATACCTCCTGGAAGGTGCCCTGGATACATGCGGCCTTTGAAAACGCAGCTTCAGTTGCCTCAGGCATTGATGCGGCGATCAAGGCGTTAAAGAGAAAGGGAAAACTCTCTAAGAAAGAAAGGATAAACGTCGTTGTCTTTGCTGGAGACGGGGCAACCTTTGACATAGGGCTTCAGTACCTATCCGGTGCCCTTGAGCGAGGGGATAATATTATCTACATCTGCCTTGACAACGAAGCTTACATGAATACAGGAGTGCAAAGGTCTGGAGGCACACCAAAGTTTGCACACACCACCACAAGCCCTGCAGGAAAAGTCATCCACGGAAACATCACTTGGAAGAAAGACCTTGATGGAATAGTCATCGCCCACAAAATTCCCTACTTTGCCACAGCTTCTATAGCCTTCTACATGGACTACATAAACAAGGTAAAGAAGGCTTCCCTTGTTGAAGGACCAGCCTTCATTCATGTCTATTCCCCCTGTCCAACGGGTTGGGGTTCAAAATCTGAGGATACTATCCTTCTTGCAAGGCTTGTCGTAGAAACAAGGCTTTTCCCCCTCTTTGAGGTTATAGACGGAAAATACTACATCCTAAACAGAAAGGTTGATAAACCAAAGCCTGTGGAAGAGTATCTAAAACTGCAGAGGAGATTTAGGCACTTGACTAAGGAAGAAATCGACCTAATTCAACAGAAGGCAAACGAAGAATACGAGAGATTAGTCAAGCTCTGCGAGGTCTTTGCTCCACCTAAGGAAGTAACAAAAGAAGAGACAAAGGAAAGCTAGTAAACAAGTATTCTAGCCCCTTGGTAAAAATCCAAGGGGCTTTTCCCTTTTTCTACTCCGTTGGAGGAAGGCGTCTTTTAGAGGTTGGATACTGAAGTAGTTCCATCACGGCCTTGATAGTCTCTTCTGAAACGGTTACTTGTTTAAACACGCGAAGACCAGCCTCTTCAATGGCTTGCCTCCAGAAGGCATCTCGCTCAAAGTCCCTGCTTTCATAGTCATACTCATAGTAGACTTCTTTTATCCCGGCGCTGGCGATAAGTTTTAGGCATACATAACATGGAGCAAGGGTGCAGTATAGGCTTGCCCCTTCGACAGAGATGCCAAACCTTGCCGCTTGAGCTATGGCGTTTGCTTCGGCATGGCTTGCTCGGCAGTAGTTGTATTTGTCAATATCCGGTATTCCCTTTTCTCGCCGAAAACAATAGGTTGGACCTCTGTCTATACAGTGCCAAGCTCCGGGCATCGGTCCGTTATAGCCTGTAGCAAGGATCCTTTTATCTTTTACGATGACCGCTCCAGTTGGTCTGGAATTGCAGCCCGAACGAACAGCAACAAGCTTTGCTATCACCATGAAGTACTCATCCCAGGAGGGTCTAACCGGCATCTTTTTTACCTCCGGTAGAAGGGAAATTTTTTGCAAATCTCTCTTACTTTTTCTCGGATGGATGCGTGAAGTTTTTCGTTTTCTGGATTTTTTAAGGCTTCGCACATGTAGCGAGCAACTTCTTCTACATCCTTTTCCTTTAACCCACGGGTGGTGATGGCTGGCGTGCCAATCCGTATACCGCTTGTTATTTTGGGGGGTAGGGGGTCAAAGGGGATGGCGTTCTTGTTCACAGTAATGCCTGCTGATTCAAGGATTTTTTCCGCTTGGGCTCCAGTTAGACCTTTCACGGAAACATCGACCAAAACCAAATGATTGTCCGTCCCCCCGGAAACTACTCTGAAGCCTTCTTCAGCAAAGACCTTGGCAATGACCTTGGCGTTTGCTACCACCTGCTGCTGATAGCTTTTAAACTCAGGTTGAAGGGCTTCTTTGAAGCATACCGCCTTTGCGGCGATGATGTTCATGTGAGGTCCCCCTTGAATACCTGGGAAGACGGTTTTATCGATGATCGGTCCATACTTTTCCTTGCAGAGGATAAAACCCCCGCGAGGTCCCCTCAAAGTCTTGTGCGTTGTTGAGGTTACAAAGTCAGCGTATGGTAGTGGGGAAGGGTGAATTCCTGCAGCAACCAACCCGGCAATATGCGCCATGTCCACCATCAGAAAGGCTTTCACAGCTTTAGCTATTTCGTAGAAAGCATAAAAGTCTATCGTTCTTGGATAAGCGCTAGCCCCAGCAACGATTAGCTTAGGTCTTTCCGTTTCAGCGATCTTGAGTATTTCTTCGTAGTCGAGCATCTCCGTTTCTCGGTTTACCCCGTAGTGAACAATCTTGTAGAGCTTTCCTGAGAAGTTTACCGGAGCTCCATGAGAAAGATGTCCTCCATGGGAAAGATTCATCGAGAGAATAGTATCCCCGGGATTTAAAACGGCAAAGTAGACAGCCATGTTGGCTTGGGTCCCTGAATGGGGCTGCACATTGGCGTACTCTGCTCCAAAAAGAAGCTTCAATCTTTCAATAGCTATGCGCTCAACTTCATCAACAAAGGTGCAACCTCCGTAGTATCGTGCCTTCGGATACCCCTCAGCGTATTTATTCATAAGAGGGGAGCCCTCAGCAAGCATAACCGCTTGAGAGGCAAAGTTTTCGGAAGCAATCATCTCAAGCTGATACTCTTGCCTGTCTATCTCCTTCTCGATCAATTCCCAGATTTCTGGGTCCACAGATTTTAAAGTTTCATACATTGTCTTAACCTCCGAGCCCATACTTTTCCATCTTGTAGCGGAGCATTCTTTCTGTAATCCCCAAGATTTCTGCAGCTCTAACCTTTACTCCCTTTGCTTCCTTTAAAGCCCTCTCTATGCGAAGCCTTTCTAAGAATTCTACCGCCTCTTCTAAAGGCAATTTCAAAAGTTTATCTAACAAGTTTTCCTTTGTCTGTCCCTCAAGGGCTAAACCTAAGTCCTCCCTTGTCAAGTGCTCATCCTCAGCAAGGATTATACCCCGCTCTATGCGATTTTCCAATTCTCGAACATTACCAGGAAAATCATGTCTAAGAAGGGCTAACATCGCTTCCTGGGTAAGCCCTTTCACCTCCTTTCGGTATTTTTGGTTGAATTTTTTTATGAAAAGTTGAGCTAAGGGTATTATATCTTCCTTTCTTTCTCGAAGAGGGGGGATGTGTATGCGGATAACGTTCAGCCTCCAGAAAAGGTCTTCCCTAAACTTTCCCTCCTCAACCATCCTTTCAAGGTCTTGGTTTGTTGCGGAGATAAAACGGAAATTGACCCTTATTTCCTTCAAACCGCCAAGCCGACGAATGGTCTTATCCTGAAGGACAGTTAGAAGCTTTGCCTGAAGGCTAAGGGGCATGTCTCCGATTTCGTCAAGAAAGAGGGTCCCACCTTCCGCTAACTCAAAAAGCCCTGCCTTGGAGTGGGTTGCTCCCGTAAAAGCCCCCCTTTCATAACCAAAGAGCTCAGCCTCAAGAAGGGTTTCTGGGATGGCCGCACAGTTTATCTGCAGGAAGGGACCTTCTTTGGCTGGACTGAGGTGATGGATAAGCCTTGCTATAACTCCTTTCCCTGTTCCTGATTCTCCTGTGATCAGAACTGGGGCATCCGTTTCAGCAACCTTGAAAACCAGGCTTAAAACCTTTTTCATTGCCGGGCTTTCTGCTACGATGTTTTCAACGATTTTAAGCTCCTTCTCAGAAAGGAATTTGAACCTCTCTCTAAGAAGAGTTATTTCCCGAATGAGCTTATTCTCTTCTAAGGCTTTATCTACGATCAGGTTTAACTCTTCAAGGTTTATGGGCTTAGCAAGGTAATGGAAGGCACCAGCCTTCATGGCAGAGACAGCATTCTCTACTGAGGCATAGGCTGTTAGCATAATGGTTGGAATATTAGGATAGTTTTTTTTAAGGTAGGCTAAAAATTCTAATCCATCTCCGTCGGGCAACTTATAATCAAGTAAAAGGACATTAAAGTCCTTCTTTTCAAGAAGCTCTTTAGCTTCGGCAACGTTTTCTGCCCCCTCAACATAAAAGCCGCGTTTTCGCAAGGCTTCGGCTAAAAGTTCTCTCTGCGCCTTATCATCCTCAACGATAAGAATGTTCCCCCTTTTCATCTCTCCAATGAACCCCCCTTAAGCTTCAGACCATGGGCTCACAATTCCAACTTAACTGAAAGGTTTTTCCTTCTGTGTGGGGTATGATCTTTACCTCTCCTCCATGAGCCTCTGCTACTTTCTTTACTAAGTATAGCCCCAGACCAAAACCTTCTCTTTTAGTCGTGAAAAAGGGTTCAAACAGCTTATCCGAGGAGGAGGGCAAAGGTTCTCCGTCATCGAACACCTCAAGCACGAAATTTTGCCCTTCTTTATACAATGAAACCTTTATTGTTCCTCCTTCTTTTACCGCTTCAAAAGCATTTTTTAGCAGGTTTTCTAAGGCTTTTTTTAACCAAAACCTATCTCCGCAAACCTCTTCAACTTTGCTTTCTACATAAAAGTTAACTCCCTTTTTGTTTAAGCCCGCAAAGAAGAGTTGAGCTTCTAAGAGAAAATCCTCGGCCTTAAAAACATCCGCTTTGATCTTTATTTCCTTTTGAAAAAGTAGAATGTCTTCAAGCCATTGAAGCATTTTTTTAATCTCTTCGAAAAGAAGGGTATTAGTGATTGGCACTCCCAACCTTTGAAGCTCAAGGAAGACTCGATTAAGGCTATTTCTTAGCTCATGAGCAAAGGAGCTTGCCATTCTTCCAAGAAGGGCAAGGTCCCTTTCAGCTTGAAGTTTTTTCTGAGCATTGAGCCTTGAAACTTCAGACTTAAGAGCCCTTACGGTTAGATAAGTAACGACAAAAAGGTTTAAAAGACTTATAACGCCGGCAAACAAAGTATGGGTTAGAATAACCTTACGATAATAAGAAATATCAAAGCTTAAAACACCGCAGAGATTGTGCTTATCGGTTTCGATGGGTCTCATAACGGTCAAAAGGACGTCGTTCTTAATTTTTGTGGGTTGGCAGGCTTTAACATCAAGGCTTGTATGGGTATAGTGCCAGGTTAAAAAAGGGTCACCTTGGTAGAAGACCCCAAGCTCCGTTACTTTTATCCTTTTTGCCGGTTCATTAAGGAGGTCGATAAGCTCGGCAAGCAGTCCTTTACTTTCAGCCAACTCTCCGAACTCCGGGATAAACTCAATTTGGTAGATGGTTTCTAGAAGGTCGATGTAGTCAGAAACCTTTCTTTTAAAGACTTTAAAAGTCGTTTCAACCGATTCTTCTAATCTCTGATGAATAAAGTGGTTAAAGTAGGCAACCTGTAAGAAAAAGGAAACAAAAATTATCAGGATAAAAAGGGTGGCTAAAAAGCTTAGGTTTGGGTTTGCTTGGATTAGTTCCTTTATTCTTTCTTTTTGGCCCAAAGTTTCTTTAACCTTTCTTTAAACTCTACTTCTTTCCCCTTGTCCTTAGGATGATAAAAGGTCTTATCCTTAATTTCCTCTGGTAGATAATCTTGAGGTACAAATCCTTCTTCAAAGTCATGAGGATAAAGATAGTCTCTACCATACCCAAGGTTTTCCATGAGCTTGGTCACAGGGTTTCTTAAATGGAGAGGAACAGAAAGGTCTCCCTTCTCTTCAACCAGGGCTTGGGCAGATTTTAGGGCAAGGTAGGCAGAATTACTCTTTTCGGAGAGGGCATTGTATAGAGTTGCCAAAGCTAAGGCTAAATCTCCCTCAGGTGAGCCAAGAGCTTGATAGGCTAAAAGAGCCGAAACCGCAACGACAAGAGCCATCGGGTCTGCTAAACCAACATCTTCTGCCGCACAGGCGATTATCCTTCTTGCTACAACCTCTGGATCCTCTCCGGCTTTAAGAAGCCTCGCAAGCCAGTAGATGCTCGCATCTGGGTCGCTACCCCGCATGCTTTTGTGAAAGGCAGAAAGCAAATTGTAATGGGCTTCCCCTTCCTTATCATGAACTAAGGGTTTTTTTATAACTTCCGGCGTAATATCAGAGAGCTCGAGTTTATCTTTGCCCAAGGCTTTTACCTTTTCAACCAATATCTCTAAGGTGTTTAGAGCAAACCGAGCATCACCGTGAGCTGAATTTGCCAAGCTCCAAAGGACTTCGTCCTCAACCTTTACATTGTATTCTTTTAGCCCTAAGGGATGTCCCAAAGCTCGCTCTAAGATTTTTTTTATTTCTTCCGGCTTCAAAGGTTCCAAGAGTAAAACTTTGGTCCGTGAAAGCAAAGGCGGGATAATCTCAAAAGAAGGGTTTTCTGTTGTTGCTCCTATGAGATAGATGTCTCCCCGCTCAACATAAGGTAGAAGAAAGGCTTGTTGAGACTTGTTGAACCGGTGTATCTCATCTATAAAAACTATCGTTTCCTGTTTTAGTCCCTTTAAACGTTTGGCTTGAGCAATGATGTCCTTTAGATCCTTTAAACTGATATCTACGGCGCTAAACGATACAAAGTTAGCTTGAAGTTCTTTCCCTAAGAGATAGGCAAGGGTGGTTTTACCAGAGCCAGGAGGTCCCCAAAGGATGAGAGAAATAGGCTTTTTCCTCTGCCTTAAGACCCAAAGGATCCTTCCCTCAGCCAGAAGATGCTCCTGCCCGACAAACTCGGAAAAACTTTGCGGTCTAAGCCTCTCCGCTAAGCTCCCCATCCCTACCCTATAAAATATAAACCCTTTATTTTTAATAAAAAAGGTTTTAAAATTTAGAGAAAAAAAGAAATTATGGGAATTGAAGAAAAGACCATAGCCGAAGTAATGAGTAGAACCTTGTATGCAATACCAATTGATGCAACTTTTTCTTAAATAGTTGATGCTTTTTGGAAGCAAAGGTTTCAGCTTTAATTGTTACTGGTCCTAACGGGGAGTTTATGGGTACTATGAGTAAGGCGGATGTATTAAGAGAGCTTGCCCTTTAGTATCCCCTCTTGACAAGGTTGGAAAAAGTTGTATATAAAGGGCTTGTCAATTTTTAGGGAGGAGTGAAAGGACTATGCCAACCATCAACCAGCTTGTTAGGTATGGAAG